>CAYJOS010000020.1:0-19693 GCA_964371875.1 uncultured Oscillospiraceae bacterium
TCACCTTCCACATATTGGTGCTCACATGATAGTAAAATGTGCTCACGACATTGCTTTGGACGGGTCAAAATCAGCGAAACCACATCTTGCAATTGGTCACGAAAACCGACAGCTCCACCGCTCTGATAAATCGAGCTTCTAGCAAGTATTCGAGACGCTAAAACTTGGTAAGGTGTCCAGTGATTTATGGCATGGTCAAGGGCTGGAAAAGCAGTGTGAATTTTCAATCTACCTACCTGTGATTTAAAGTGGTCAAATGTGTTTTTTAGCGAAGAAATTACACTGTCGTAATTAGTCAAAATCTTTAATTTTTCTATATCATCACAGCCACATACCAAGCATAAATTGCCAAAAACTGAATATTTTGCACTAAAACAAGGATTTAATCCACTGCCGATTTTGCCGTCAAAATCACCTGAAATTGCACTGTCAAAATCAGTCGTAAAAGCATCAGGAACACGGCTAGCGAGGGCATTAAATGTTAAATTAAATTCCGAACGTGGGTTAGTTGCGGAGAAAATTCCGCCCTCGAAATTTGTCACAATATATGGGGCAAAATCAGGCGAAGACGCCATGACGAGAGGACAATTCCAGTGCAAAATAAATTCATTTTCACACTCGATTACAAACACCCTTGCGTTGGTTTCCTGTGGGACAAATGCAGTTAAAACCACCTTTCCAAATGGTAAATCACTCTCCAAAATCGCCTTTCCTTGCCCGTATGTCACCTTTGTTTTTTTGTCTGGACTTGAAAATAGTGAGTAGAATTTGCCTTCAAATTCTGCCGTTAAACTTTCAATTGGAATATTAGAAATTGGGTCATTTCTCCAAGGTGTAATTGGAAATTCTCTAGCATTTTCCATGAACATAAAACCTGTTCCGCACTCTGTTGTCACGTAACTGAATTTTCCATTTGTTAGGAAATTCGACCACGCTCGTGGGCTTAATTTTTCACCTGTTTCAAAAATGAAGTCACCATTTTTATCGAAGGCAAAATCCGCTATTTCTTTGTGAATATCATAGGGTAAAATGGCAAAATCCGTGCTAATTTTGGGGCTATTTTCATCTGAAATTTCACCCATATTGTCAAGTATCAAACACGCGGTTGAATAGATGGCCGACAGGTCACTTGCCGAGTCCACAACATGAATTCCGCACCTCGCTCCAAGCCGTGATTCTATGCCTAAATTTGACAAAATTTCGGTAACGACTCTAGCATTTTTTCTGTGATAATCGCCCGAATCATTGACAGCAATTGCCAAATCAAAAGGCACTGAAAGGCTGTGCAAATACGAGCATGTTTTGATTACAGACTCTAAAATTTGAAGCTCCACTCCGTCTTTTGCACTGAAAAAAACAAGTGGAAAATCACCTGAAATGCCAAAACTCCACAGGGATTTTATACCTCCTGACTCGCTTAATTTATCAGCATTTTTAATTTTTGGCTGGAGGACAAAAGGCAAAATATTCATCGCTTTTGCGACGTCGCTTCCGCTCAATTTCATCAGTGCTTCACTGAGTTCAGGCAAGTATGCCGAGCTGGTTTCGTTCAATTTCAACGAGCGATTTGCAATGTCGATTGCGACATTTTCGCTTGCTCCAAAACCTAAGGCAATATTTACCATAATTTCACTATTCGCTCTGACTGTTTCCCTAAAATCCATACGCAAAATTGGTCGCAAAAGTGAACCTTCGACCTGTTTTTCTCTTTGTGGTCTTGGTGACATCGAGTTTTCAGATAAATCAAAATCGCAATCTAAATTCGTCAAAATGCACAAGTAACATTCGTCTAAAGAATTGCGTTTTAATCGCTTCAAAACGATACCGCCTTTGACCTTTTTTGCCTCAATTCCAAGCCCGAAAAACGCAGGGTGGTCAGCATAATTTTTCTCAAAAGCAAGCGCAGGTTTAAAGCTCGAAATTAATCGGATTTCACTGTCGAAATTCCTGTCTGAACTAAGCTTAATTCGTCTCACTTCGCCAGCTCCGTCAGGGCAAACCATGGTGACAATTTCGCTGGTTAAACCATCGCCATGACTGAAAATCGTGGCATGTTTTTGGGTGTAGAAAAAGCCACATTGTGCATTTTTTTGATTAAAAACCGTGTGAATTTCACCCTCATTTTCTATAAAAAACTCAAATCCAGAGCTATTTTCGCTTCCAAAATTAGGCTTTGCATACATCAAAATATCACCACATTTTGAATAGCTTTTACCATCATTTGAGAGCGTAACTGTATAGGTTCCGTTGCTCAAAATGCAGTAGCGGCGCTCATCTCCAACAGTTGTCATCCCACGCTCTGACCACGATAATTTCTGGCGGTCAGGTCGGACAAATTCTTCAGAAATACTTTCAAATTTTCGCAAAATCGGAGTGCCAACAGGTATGCGTTCTTCAAGTAAACAGCGGTGTGAATTCATGTTTGCAGACAGCATAAAACGCTTCTGCCAAACACCACTTCTTATGCAATTTGCCGAAGAAATTATGCTCATTCCGATATGGTGAGCCATGACACATTTTACAATTTCAGGCTGATTTGTCCTCGTGCGTGCTGGCGTGAAGTCCAGTGCTTCCCAGAAGCCATATTTTGTGTGCATATCATAATTTTCTAGCTTTGAAAGGTTGCGAATTGCCTCTTTTGGAGCAATGCAAAGTGCCAAAAAACTGCTGTATGGCGAAATTACAAGTTCATTATCCATGCCTGTTTTCAGCGCCGTCGCCTGACATCCGTGGGCTTTATAGCGGTAGCTCAAACTCGGATCGAGGGCACTGTAAGCACTCTCGGAAATGCCCCAAGGCTGAGTTTTCGAGCGTGTCATTTGGGAATAAATGCAAAATGCGTTGGACTCGTAAATCAGCGAACCGTAGGTCAAAGGGAGGAAAAGTTCAGGCATCAAATATTCAAACATCGTGCCTGTCCAAGACGCCATGCCACGACGTCCGTTTTTGGAAACCATGGCACGGCTCATGCTTTGCCAGAGTTTTTGGGGGACATCGCCACGGGAAACCGCAAGGTAAGCCGTGAGTCGAATTTCGCCTGCCAGAAGGTCGTAACAGGAGTTGTCGGCACTGTCATTTTCGGTGTTAATTCCAATACGCAAAAGATTTTTTTGCTCATTATAAAGTGGTGTAAAACTCATATTTTTCGCCAGAGTTTCACAGCGTAATGCAAGCTCAGTAAAGCCGTATTCACGCAGTCCGACAGACAGGGCGATAAGGCTTGCGCAGAGGTTTCCGCTGTCAACAGTGGACACGTATTTGGGGGCTAAAATATTGCAATTTTCGGTGTCGTACCAGTTGTATAAATGCCCCTTCCATTTTGGCAATTTTTCAACAGTACCAATGGTTTTTTCTATGCGCGCAATGATTTTATCAGGCTCGGAAATGCCCAAATCCGCAGCTGTTAAAAGGCTGACTAAACACAGCCCGATATTGGTCGGCGAGGTTCGTTTTGCAGCTCCCACAGGTGGGCTTTCTTGGAAATTATCGGGTGGTAAATAAGAGTTTTCCTCTGTTAAAAAATCATCAAAAAACCTCAACATTTCACGTATATAGCCAAGTAATTTGTAGCGATCTTTGTGGCTTAGAATTTTGGAATTTGAGCTAATTTTTCGGCTTAACAAAAATGCTGTAATGGGCGAAAAAATCCAAATCACACCCAAAGTTTTCCCGATTATGAAGTCCGATAATACTATAAAAATCGCCCCAATCACAAGCACAGACCACATTTTTACAAAGTGACTTAAAACCGAAAATGTCTTATTATTTTGTGATGCGGTTGTCCATTCAAGCAGTTTTTTTCGAGAAATAAACATGCGATAAATTGAAGTAATGACTGCCGAAAATGTCACAAAAGCTTCATAGGGGAGTAACCAAAGCGTGATTAAACTTTGCGACAATGCGCCCGAAATTCCGTGGACTACTGTGCTGTGATATCGCTCTAAACTTTCGGGTCTTTTAACTAAAAATTGCATTGTTGTGATAATCAAATTCGTGAAAAGACACAAAATAGCAATTATCGCAACGGCAACAGACGGAGCAAAAAAGCCAAAAGCAAGGGAGAAAATTGTAAAAATCGGCACTAAACTTCTTCTCATGCTGTCGAATAATTTAAATCGTGAAATTTCGGAAAATTTCTTCGCTACCCCCATAAATAATGCTAAATTTTGCCAGTCACCACGTACCCATCGGTGTGCTCTTTTATAAAAAGACAAAACTCCATCAGGGAAGGTTTCTGTCAGCTCAACGTCGCTCATGTAGCCAACTCGGAGCAGCGCCCCCTCGGGTGCGTCGTGGGATAAAATCAAGTTTTGAGGCAGTTGTGAGGCACATTTTAAAAAGGATTTTATATCAATTATTCCTTTTCCAGAAAAATTTCCTGTACCTGTCAAATCCATATAAACATCGCCGTGAGAGCGAGTGTAGGGGTCAATTCCGCCCAGCCCTGCAAAAAGTCGAGTGAAGGCAGTTTTGGTGGCGGATTTTAGTGAAACCGACATTCTCGGCTGTATAATTCCGTGACCTTTTATGACAATATTATGCTTTTCATCAACTATCGGACGGTTCAAGGGGTGGAGCATTGCGCCAATTAAATTCTCCACGCATTCTGGCGTTAAACCTGTGTCACTGTCGAGGGTTAAAATGAAATTTGTGCCTTCTAAAACGCTTTTGTCCACACCCAAACAGGAGATTGCCGAATCTCTACCGCTCAAAAGTTTGCACAAATCCAAAATCGCACCACGCTTTCTCTCCTTGCCCATATATTTGCCGTTTGCGTGGACTCTTGGGCGGGTAAAAAGTGCAAAATGTGCGTCGTATTTGCTGTTTAATTTTGCAATTGCTAGCGTGGTTTTGTCTATCCAAATGTCAGAACCTTCTATTTTTGAACCTTTGTGCTAATTCTTCTCCACTCTTTTCATCTGTGAGCAGTGCGGAAATCACGCAAACGGTTTTCCCCTCAGGTGGAATTCCTTTGGAAATATCAATTCTTGGTATGTGCGTCGGGGGGTATCTCTTTATTATAATAGTATCAACCACTGATTTCACTGCTGAAGATATAGGCAAAAGCAAAAGTACCGCCGCAAAATAGTGTACTGTAAAAAAGCAAAGCAAGGCGAAAAACAGCGAACCGACAACATTTGCGCCTATATAGCCTGTGCCCTCACTTTTGCGTTTTGAAAAAAGTCTAGCACCGACATGACGGTCGTCACCTGTTGATTCAGTGCAAATTCTGATTAAACGTCTTGCGTACAAATGCTCGGGAATGTCTTGTTTTTCGGCTAATTTGGATAGTTTTTGTCTATAATAATTGCGTGAATTTTTCGCCATCAATGGGTAAATTCCAGCTGGGTCGTTTAGCAAAGCTTGTTCGGTTAAATCAAGATTTTCCACGAGTTTTGTGAAATCGTAATCCGAAAAAAGTCGCAGAGATGTGAGCAAATTTTTCGCAAAATCTCCTGTGCTCATCTCGTGAACAGCTGTCGCGAGTTTTGTAATAATTTTAATTTTTACAGCCGTGGTGAACAAATAAAGCTCTCGACTTGGCAAAGCTAAACTACGCTGAAATCCTGATAAAAACAGCTCTAGCCTTTCAGTCGTGCAGACATTATTGCCCGAAGCGAGAAAAACTTCCGCCGCACGAATTACAAGTGCTTCACCCGAAACGGCGTATAATTTTTTCTCGTGTCGAATTCGAGTTGCACAGCCAATCCCCTCTTTGCGTATCAAATGCCAGTTGTCATATAGCCACTCATTGAAACTTCCGCTTTCCGCTGATTTTATGGAAAGCGAAAAATTTTGAATAAGTTTCAGGTCTTTTAAAAGCTCACTTGCTATATGTTTACCGTCAATTGTTCCTGTGACGGACAAGGCTCTTGCACTGTTTTCTGCGTAAGTTTGTAGATGGTTTTCGTCTATTAACATAGTCCCCTCCGAGGTGTTTTTTAATAAATTTTTCCCATTTTGTAAATTTTTATACTCTATCAAGATAAAACACTTGACAGCTGTATTTTTATGTAGTATAATCACAGTCTGTAAAGCGAAATTAGTTGACAGGAGAGTGTGACATGGAAGACAATACTTTACATCACACAATGCTCTACGATTTTTACGGCGAGCTTTTAACTCCTAAGCAACGTGAATATTACGATTTATATTATAATGACGACCTGTCACTGGGCGAGATTGCCGAACAGGCAGGCATTTCAAGGCAAGGCGTTTGGGACATTATCCGCCGAGCGGAAAAGCTCATGCGTGGCTATGAGGACAAAACAGGGCTGATTGAAAGGCAGAAAAAAACTCTCGACGAACTCAGCGAAATCGAAGAATTAGTGTCTAAAATCCGCAAATTGTCCGATAATAAAGTAGCAGAACTTGCAGATGAAGTTTTGGAGAAATTGCAAAACTTCAAAAATTAATAAATTTAAGGAGGGTATTTACTATGGCATTCGAGTCACTTTCCGAAAAATTAAATAATACCTTCAAAAAACTGCGTGGCAAGGGTAGAATTTCCGAAGCAGACATCAAAGAGGCTATGAAAGAAGTCAAAATGGCTCTTTTAGAAGCGGACGTTAGCTTTAAAGTCGTGCGTGACTTTGTCAAAACCGTCAGCGAAAAAGCTAGCGGTGTTGACGTTTTGGAAAGCCTTACTCCTGCGCAGATGGTTATTAAAATTGTTAACGACGAATTGTGCGCCCTCATGGGAAGCGAAAGCACAAAAATTAATATAAGCTCAAAATCACCAAGTGTTGTCATGCTTGTTGGACTTCAAGGTGCTGGTAAAACAACAAACGGTGCTAAACTTGCCGCACTTATGAAAAAAAGTGGTAAAAGACCACTGCTTGTCGCCTGCGACATCTACAGACCAGCGGCGATTAAACAGCTCGAAACTGTTGGTGCAAAGCTTGAAATTCCTGTTTTCCAAATGGGAACAGCTAACCCTGTTGACATTGCAAATGCGGCTATAGAACACGCAAAAACACACGGAAACGATATGGTTTTCCTTGATACTGCAGGACGTCTTCACATTGATGAAGCTCTTATGGACGAACTACAAGCCGTAAAAGCTGCGACAGAACCTGCCGAAATCATGCTTGTTGTCGATGCGATGACAGGTCAAGATGCGGTTAATGCTGCGACAGCTTTCGACAACGCCCTAGGCATTGACGGCATTATGCTGACAAAACTCGATGGTGATGCTCGTGGTGGTGCGGCTTTATCAGTTAAAGCGGTTACAGGCAAACCAATAAAGTTTGCAGGTATAGGCGAAAAGCTCGATGCAATCGAAGTTTTCCACCCTGACCGCATGGCTTCTCGAATTTTGGGAATGGGCGATGTTTTGACTTTAATTGAAAAAGCAGAACAAACTTTCGACCAGAAAAAAGCGGCAGAAATTGCCGAAAAAATCAAGAAAAACAAATTTACTCTGAGTGACTACTATGACCAACTCATTCAGATGAAGTCTATGGGTTCAATTCAGGATTTAGCCGGAATGATTCCAGGCATGGACACTAAAGCACTTGCCGGTGCGCAAATTGACGAAAAAGCACTTTCGCACACTGAGGCAATTATCCAATCTATGACAGTTTACGAGAGAGAAAACCCAGCTTCACTTAACAGCAGTCGAAAAAAACGTATTGCACTAGGAAGCGGAACAACTGTTGTTGAAATAAACAAACTTCTAAAGCAGTTTGAGATGGCTCAAAACGTTATGAAACAAGTTTCGGGCAAAAAAATGCGCCGTTTTGCTAAAGGCGGAAAAGGCGGAGGGCTTTTTGGTTTATAATAATTTAGTACTACCTTATTAGGTGCTACGATAAAGACAAAGTTGAAAAATTTTGTCATCACAAAATTTTTTGGAGGTGAATATAATGGTTAAAATCAGACTACGCAGAATGGGCGCTAAGAAAAAGCCTTTCTACAGAATTGTTGTTGCTGATTCACGTAATGCTCGTGATGGTAAATGCATCGAAGAAATCGGAACATATGATCCACTAGCAGACAACGCTGTTACAGTTAATGCTGATCGTGCAAAATACTGGATTTCTAACGGCGCACAGCCAACAGATACAGCTAGAGCACTACTGAAAAAATCCGGTGCGATTTAAGGAGAGGCAGATTCAATGAAAGAACTTCTGACCTATATTGTGCAGAATCTTGTGGACAATCCTTCTGAAGTTCAAGTTACAGAAATCGAAAGAGAAACTGAAACAGTTCTTCAAGTTCGTGTTGCTGACGGCGATATGGGCAAGGTAATCGGTCGCCAAGGTAGAATCGTGAAGGAAATCCGAATTCTAATGAAAGCCGTTGCACAACGCAAAGGCACAAAAGTGTCCGTTGATATAATGGACTGATAATAATGGGGAATTCTCCCCTGTAAACCTTGGGGAAGGCTAATTTTTAGCACACCCGAGGTTTTTATTTTAGGAGGCAAAACTTGTCAAATTTAAAAAAATATCTTGAAATTGGAAAAATCGTCAACACCCACGGCATACGTGGTGACGTTAAAATACAGGTCTGGGCTGATGAACCAGAATTTTTAACTCAGTTTAAAAAAGTTTATTTAAACGGTGAGGAAATTGAAATTTTAAGCTCCAGAGTTCACAAAAACTGTGTTATTGCAACACTTTCAGGCGTTTCTGACGTAAATTCTGCTATGCGACTTAAGGAAAAAGTCCTTTTCATAGACAGAGCAGACGCAAAATTACCCAAAGGTGACTTTTTTATACAAGACATCTTAGGCGCCGAAGTTTCAGACATCGACGGCAACGTTTTGGGCGAACTCGTGGACGTGCTAAACATGCCAGCTTCTGACATTTATGTCGTCAAAGGCGAAAGGGAAATTATGATTCCTGTCGTGCCTGAATTTATAATCAAAACCGACATTGAAAACAAAAAAATTACAGTCAAAATGATAGAGGGACTTTAAACCATGCGAATAGATATAATGACACTTTTCCCCGACTCCGTCAGCAATGTTTTGGGTGAAAGCATTATTGGACGAGCTGCGAAAAAAGGAATAATTGAAATTAATGCTGTTCAAATTCGTGAATTTACAACGAATAAACAGTGTCAAGTGGATGACTATCCATATGGCGGTGGTTGGGGCTGTGTCATGATGGCTCAACCGCTGAAAGCTTGCCTTGACCATATCAAAGCCGACGCTGGCGAAAAACGTCGCCGTGTCATTTATATGTCCCCTCAAGGTCAGCCTTTTAATCAAAACTGTGCAAGGCGACTTCTCGCAGATTACGACCATTTGGTCTTAGTTTGCGGTCATTACGAGGGCATAGACGAGAGGTTTATAAACGAATGTGTTGACGAGGAAATTTCTCTCGGCGACTTCGTTTTAACAGGTGGCGAAATTGCCGCAACCGCTGTTGCCGATGCAGTTTGTCGCATGGTTCCTGGGGTGCTTTCTAACGAGGAGTGCTACATGGGCGAGAGCCACTGGGACGGACTTTTGGAATATCCGCAATACACCAGACCCGAAATTTGGGAGGGCATTTCAGTTCCCGATGTTTTGAAAACAGGAAACCACGAAAATATCCGAAAATGGCGCAGAAAAAAGAGCATAGAACGCACAATGGATAAACGTCCTGACATGTTTGAAAAACTTGATTTAAGCTCTAAAGAAGACAAAAAAATCATATCCGAAATTATGGCAGAACGCACTCCCCTACCCAGAGTTTTCGATTGCAGAAGGGCGAAACTTGACGATATTCCACAAATTTTGGAGATTACAAATCATGCAATTTCCTTTCTCGCCTCACAGGGATTAAGCCAGTGGCAGGACGGATATCCAAACGCTGAAAGCTATGCCGAGGACATTAAAAACGGCTATTTATGGACATTTTCAGAAAATGAAAAATTAGTTTCCATTATGGCGATTATTGTCGGAGATGACCCAACTTACGCAAAAATTGACGGAAAATGGCTTACAGAAACTGCAAATTATGCTGCAATTCATCGTGTTGCTGTGCATGAAAAAATGCGTGGTAGTGGGATTTCCGCTCAAATGCTAGAGTTCGCCGAGGACTTAGTCCGTGGCTTGGGTAGAGCAAGCATTAGGATAGACACACACCCAAATAATAAGCCAATGAGAAAACTTTTAGAAAAAAATAACTACACATATTGCGGAGAAATTATGCTACTTCGTGCAGAAGAACATGACAAACTTCGTGTTGCATATGAAAAGGTGCTTTAATGGAACTTACAAATATTAACTATATAAAAGCCTTGCTAAACCGTCATGGTTTTAGGTTTTCAAAGTCAATGGGACAAAATTTCTTAACAGAATCTTGGGTCCCTGAAAACATCGCGGACGAGTGCATGGCAGACGAAAACACTGTCGTTTTAGAGGTTGGGCCAGGAATTGGATGTCTTACAACCGAGCTTGCAGTGCGTGCAAAATCTGTGCTTTCTGTGGAGCTTGATAATTCCCTTCAACCGATTTTAGCCGAAACCATGGCAGAGCATGACAATGTGGAAATATATTTTTCTGACGTCTTGAAAACAGATTTAAAGGCATTATTAGACGAAAAACACCCTAATACACGCCGTGTTGCCTGTGCAAATTTACCATATAATATCACAACACCAGCGATTGCGCATTTTGTCGAAAGCGGTGCATTTGACTATATAACCATCATGATTCAAAGAGAAGTTGCGAAAAGACTTTGCGCAAAACCCTCGACTTCGGATTATGGTGCATTTTCCATTTTCACCCAATGGCATACAGAACCAGAAATTTTATTCGATGTCGAAAAAACTTGCTTTATGCCTGAACCAAAGGTCACTTCAAGCGTTGTTAGACTAAAATTACGCAAAAAGCCACCTTGCGAAGTGCTTGATGAAAAACTTTTTTTCAGATTAATCAGAGCTTCATTCAACCAAAGAAGAAAAACGCTGGTTAACGGCGCGTCTACCATGCTTGAAGACATGGATAAGGCTGCGTTTGAGAGCATTTTGGTAAAACTTGGTATCAACCCCAAAATCCGTGGTGAAGCTTTGGGAATAGAAGAATTTGCCAAGATAACTAATGAAATGAAATTATTTAATTTGTAAATAATTAGAAAATAGCTATCATTTTATTATAAAGTGTGGTAACATAAAGTAACTATATTTGTTTGACCTTATAAATACTCTTTTGAAAGCGTACTTGAGGGGGTAGCAACCATGAATTACGATCAATTTTCAACAGCAGTTATGAACAGCATAGACACAATTTGTTATATGTCAGATACGGAAACTTACGAACTTCTTTATCTCAATAAAAGAGCAATGACAGCCTTTGGCACGGTCGATTCTGATTACTATGGCAAAAAATGTTATGAAGTTTTACAAGGCAGAAGCTCACCATGTCCTTTTTGCACTAATCATTTAATCTCTGTCGGTGAACCTTATGAGTGGGAGCATTACAACCCCTTGCTTAATCAGTTTTATCAACTTCAAGATTTTTTAATTGATGTAAACGACAGAAAAGTAAGGCTTGAATTTGCAACCGATATAACCAAAAGCAAGCTAAAGGTCGAAGCACTTGAAACAAACTTGGATACTCAAAAAACGCTTGTCAGTTGCATACAAACCTTGACGGATAATGTCGAAATTGACGATGCGATTAACAATTTGCTCGCTAATATTGGCACATATTACAACGCCGAACGTGCTTATATTTTTGAGTTTGACCATGCGAATAATGAAATTAACAACACCTATGAATGGTGTAAAAATAGTACAAAAGCCGCAATTACCGAACTTCAAAATCTTCCCATGGAAGTTGTTTCAAGATGGGTAAACGTTTTTGAAGAAAAGGGCGAGCTTTGTATCACCTCATTGGACGATGAAATTTGTAAAGACGATGACGAGTTTAAAATTTTAGCATCTCAGGGTGTTAAAAGTTTAATGGCTGTTCCCCTCACCTCAATAGATGGCGAGATTATGGGCTTTATCGGGGTTGATGACCCTGCAAAACAGCTAAAAAATGTTTCATTACTGAGCTCTATTTCCTTGTTCATATTAAACGATTTGTCAAAGCGTAGAATGTATGAAAAACTTGAGCATTTAAATTACACAGATGTTTTGACAGGTTTATTCAACCGCAGAAAATACACCGAAAAATTGCGTGAATTAGAGGAATTTCCCCCTCGACAACTTGGTATTATTTTCGCCGATATCAATGGACTTAGGCCTATAAATGAAACTTACGGGCAAGCTCATGGCGATAATCTTATCATGAAAAATGCCTTAGTTTTGAAAAAAATCTTTGGAAAAAATGTGTATAGGCTTGGAGGCGACGAATTTGTCATATTTTGTCAAAACGTTTCCGAAGAAACTTTTGAAGACCTAATTCAAGAGCTTCGCAAGCAGATTACAGGCAATGTCAATTGCAATTTAGCTTTCGGAAGTGTTCATAAAACAGGCAGAATTAACCTTGTTAAAGAGATTATTTACGCTGAAGAAATTATGAATATTGAAAAGCAAAGTTATTATAAATCATGTTCTGAGTCCGGCGTATTTTACAAAACGGGCATAGTAAAAACACTGCTTGACGAAATAGCTTCAAACAAATTTGTGGTTTATTTACAAGCAAAAGTGCAGCTTTCTACGGGTAAAATAGTCGGTGCGGAAGCCCTTATAAGAAAACTTGGCGACGACGGAAAAATTATTCCGCCTGATAAATTTATACCAATTTATGAAAAAGAAAAAATCATACGTCATATCGACTTATATGTTGCCGAAGTTATTTGCAAAACTATGCGAAAATGGATAGATGAAGGAAATCCGCTTAAAATTTCCATCAATTTATCTAGAATTACTTTGCTTGAACATGGGATTATTAATGAATTAACACAACTTTGCAAAAAATATGACATACCAAAAAAATATTTCGACCTAGAAGTTACAGAGTCTAACAATAAAATCGACAATGTGAATTTAACAAAAAAAGTTATGGAAGCACAACAATCTGGATTTTCCGTGTCTCTTGATGATTTTGGAGCGGAATATTCAAATCTTCTCATGCTAACTTTGATGGATTTTTCTCAAATAAAGCTGGATAAAAGCCTTATAGAGAAACTTTGCGTTGATGAAAAAAGCAAAACTGTTGTTGAGTATGCAATCAAAATGTGCAACCAACTCAACATTGAAGATTCGCTTGCCGAAGGAATTGAAACCGAAGAACAGCGTGCTGTGCTTGAAGAAATTGAATGTAGGTCTGGCCAAGGTTATCTTTTTTCACGACCTATACCAATTGATGATTTTTACGAAATATTAAAAAAACAGCGTGAAAACGAAAAAAACAAGTAAATTATGCAATAAAATTATAAATTAAGTATGGAAAGATTTCTTTCCGCTTCACATATGATTATCATATGAAAAGTTTAGAAACCGATTTAATTGACCATAATATATGCATAAGAAAAGTGTGTACTCGTTTTTTGATTTTAAGTTCTCTTTTATTTAGTAATAATTCAGAAAGGAATGGGAATAATTGGCTGATTACAAAGACATGTATTTTAAGTTATTTCGTGCAACTGAAGAAGCTATAAATATATTAATCAAAGCACAAAAAGAGTGCGAAGAGCTTTATATAGAGGGTACGAATGATGCGCCACGGCTGATTTCATTGCTTGACGAGATTAAAAACAAAAATGGAAATAACAGCGACGAACCTAACTCCTAAAAATTTACGTAAAAAAAGCTATGACAGAAATGTCATAGCTTTTTTATGAAATAAACATTCAGGAAGCCAATACTTCGGCATTCAAGTCTTTTGCACAGGAAGTGCAAATTTTCTTATCACGATAGTCAACTATATCGCTGGTTGCCCCGCAAAATACACAAGATGGATCGTGCTTACGTAACATAATTGTGTCATCGTCCACATAAATTTCGATTGGGTCTTTAACATCTATTCCTAAAGATCTTCTTAACTCGATAGGTAATACAATACGACCAAGATCATCGACTTTTCTTACTATACCTGTTGCTTTCATATTTTTCACTCCTTTTGCGTTACAGGCGCAGTATTTATATTACAGCCAGTGCTCAAATAATTTTATGACGCTAAAATTTGTCTGAGCACTAGGTCATAATCAACTGGTAATTAATTGGGAATTTCTTCCTATATAAGTAATCTTATTACAGTAATATTATAACATATTTGACAGAAATGTCAATCGTTTGCACAAAAAAATTTAGCTAAAAACAATTTAATTTTTTCACATACATAACAATTTATCGTGCTAAATAAAAATTATGTACAAAAAAATTTGTTAGCTTTTATCTAACATAACGATATTTTAATTCACGCCTCCCCTACCTTGCGAAATAATTGAAATTCAATCTTTTCCATGATATACTAAATTTAATATACATTTATTACGGCAATTTCATTGCACAAAGCAAGGAGGGGTAGAGAAATTGAAAAGAGTTGCTTTATTTTTTGTTGCAATTTCAAGCCTTTTCCTGTCGGCTTGTACAGGAAGCATAGAGGAAGAAATTTTGCAAAAATCGCCAATCACAGAAGACGAAAGTTATTTACAGTATTTAGCAGATAAAGACGAGGGCAATATCACCGTTGACGGCTATCATATGAAAGCTGTCGACTTGAATGAAACTCCTGATAAATCTAATTTGGCAAAGAGTGGAATTTTGGTATCATTTGCAGAAAATCAGTATTTAAATATTGATTACTATGCAGATGAAAATTTTTCACAAAGCATAGACATTGAAGATTGCTATCTAAATCCCTTGGATAGAATTTATGCAAAAGTAGTGCCAGCTAATCCCAACAGTAATCTATATCAATTAACCGAATTTCGTATTTACGAATACGACAACACAGGAAGCAAAATAAACGAATCCATTTCAACTGCAAATCCCGAAGGTTTTGTATTTGAAGTCCCCGAGGAGTTTAACGGCGAAATTTCTATTTTACCAATCGGAGAATATTCCGACCGAGAGCTGTCTGTTGAAGTGTTTGAGATTGATGCAGATGGAAACAAAAAGAACCTTAGCGGTGCTGGGCGTTTGTTTGTAAATGGAAGCGAATTTGTCGGCAACAGCACTACGATAAGCTCTGTCGAACCTTATGTACTATCGTTTGCATATGACACAGAAAATTATTTTTTTGTTGCATCGAACCCAGAACTATTTACGAAAAATCCGTCGAATAGTTCATACATTGAGTTCGATGAAGTTGACCCTAATGTGGGAAATGAGCAATATGAAATCGAACTGCACAAGTACCTCACCTTAACTATGGAATTTAGCGAAGATGCATCTGTAAAGCTCAATAATGGCGACGCAGAAATTGTCGATAACGGTCTATTTGGAACGGACGAATGGATATCCACATCATTGAAATTTGGCGATGAAATTATTGTCGAAACCGAGGGCGAATGCACTATAACTTCGGGCGACTATCGCCACATAAATGCCACGAGAAATGAGTTAACCGAAGGAAAATATCGTTACACTTTTAATGTAAAACAGGAAGCGCATGACGCAATTGCAAGTGATTTAGAAAATGTCGAAGGCGTTGAAGTTATCGGTAAATTTGAAATCACCCTATCCTCAAATGCAAAATATGGCGAATGTAGCTATGAATTAGACGGCGATGATGTCAGCGGAACAATTATCGCAACCGAAGGGCAAGAGCTCAGCTTAAGCTATAAAATCACCGATGACAACTACGAATTTAGCGACAAAGAATTTTTGTCCTTTGATTCTAAGCAAAGTGTTGAATTAGAAGTTACTTCCAGTCTCCACGGAACGACAATAAACCCTGATGACGAGTTTGACATTGTCAAGAAAGACGGGTGAGCATATGAAAAAAATATTTGGTGTTGATATTCGTATTTGGCTTATCGTTTTGGCGGTGATTGTTGTTGTCGGCACAGTGGTGAGCACAGGTTTTTTAGTATATTTCCATGGAAAAGCCGATGAAATCGGTAGCGGTATCGGTGGCACTACAGGTAAAATAGTTGGCACAGTTTATGGTTCAGTCGACGGATTTAACGAGGGTATAGAAGCTGGAGCACAAGCTGGTTTGAGTGCCGAGGAAACCAACGCTGAAGTGAAAAGCACTATTGAAAATGTTGGAAATTTGCAAGTGCTTGTTGCTGGTGTTACACTAAAAAACCTTCACGAAATTGGCGATACATACAAAAGTCTTTCAGTAATTAGCGGTGAAATTGTTTTTACTGTCGATCTTAGCACAATAGAGCTAAGGCTTAACGAAGACAATAATGAGCTTTTTGTTTTAACAGCAAGCCCTGTGCCTACATTATATCTGGATCATGGGAGCACTGAACTGCTCGCAGAAACACAAAAATTTTCATGGTCTGTTAATGCGGAAGATGGTCTTCAAGCCTACTTGAATTCTATGGCAAAAATCGAGGAGCAAGTCGAAGAAAGCGTAAGCAATTACGACGACCTACTTAACACCGCAGAGCAATCTGCAAAACGCCAAATTGAGCAGTTGATAAAATCTGCGACAGGCAAAGACAGGACTATTATTATAGAATTTAACGATAGTGGGGAGGCGAATGGACAATGAACAATTTGCTGGACACCTCAAAATCAGAAAAATCGACAACAGAGGAGATCGTGACAACTGAAGTTGCAACAGAAGAAATTGCGGTGAAAGAAAAGGCTGAAACCACGACCTATTCCACAGTCCTTAGCTCTACTCGTATGAAAAAAACGCCCTCGCCTATAATCGTGATTTTAATATGTCTAATCGGATTTGCTGCCATATATTATTTTTTGTGGACAGACATGATTGACAAGGGTGTTGAAGCCGCCACAAATTCATATGCTGAATCAAAAGAAGAAGCGCATCTATCTACATATAATAAGTTTTTTGAAAGCTCGAAAGATGCCCACGCAGTAAGCAACGATGTTGCAATTACAATCGACAGCATACGTGAGGAAAATGAGCTTGAAGTATTACAAGTTCACGATGTGGTTTATGAAACCTCGGAAAACGAGGAGGGAAATTTATTTGAGGAATTTTTTAATTCGATTGTAAATCCGCAGGTTACTTCATGGCTTGAAATTCCTGGCGAAGGCGTGTTTACCGTTGATTTAAAAACCGCAGAATTTATAATCGACGAGGCACACAATCACGTATTAATCAGAATTTTCCCTCCGCAACTTTCACAGTTTAGGCTTAGTTATGATAAGGTAGTAATATTATATTTTAATGACGAGGGGCTTTTAAACGAAACTGCAAAGGTCGGCGAAGCAGTTGCGAGAGAGCAATTGAGCAGTGCGGAAAGCAGTTTAATTCAAAATATCAGAAATAATCAAAGGTTTGACCAAAGCGCAAAAGACTCAGCAGTGCAAATTTTGACAATATTAGTAAAAGATCTCAATCCTGAGTTGCCTGATTTGACGGTTGAGGTTGAATTTATTGATTAATTCGTCAACAAAACAACATTTATTTAATTTTACCTTGTTTCTGCACTATAACTGTGTTATACTATAAAAAAGTGCAATGTCTTTAGCAAGATGTGTTTACACATCTTGCTTTTTATTTAATTATCATAAAAAAGGAGTTCTATGAGTACAACAAAGTTCAGCGAATTATCTCTTCAGCCCGGCATACAACAGGCCCTTGACGAACGTGGATTTATTGAGGCAACAGCAGTGCAGGCGCAAACCATCCCCCTCACACGTTCAGGTGTGGATATCTTAGCTCAATCCCAAACAGGAACAGGAAAAACCCTTGCATTTTGCATCCCAGCACTTGAGCGTATACAAAAAGATGTCCATGCAATTCAGGTCATGATTCTCTCCCCGACGAGAGAGCTTGCCCAGCAATGTGCAGACGAAGTACGTAAAACCGCAAAATATTTGCCACATATCCATTTGGCGGAAATTTTTGGTGGTTCAGATTATAATACACAATTTCGTGCATTGCGTAAGGCGAACATAGTCATCGGTACACCGGGTCGAATTATGGATCATCTCGAGAGAGGTACTATTGTATTACCAAATCTTGAAATGATTATACTTGACGAAGCAGACGAAATGTTGAACATGGGTTTTAAAGAGGATGTCGAAACTATATTAAGCGATGTCCCCGAAAGTCGTCAGACAGTATTGTTTTCTGCAACTGTTCCAAAAAGTATTTTGGAAATTGCTCGACAATTCCAAAAAGACCCTGTACAAGTTAACCTCACACAAAATAAAACCGTTATGACTGAAATCAAGCAGTTATACGTAGATGCGCCAAAGCAATTTAAAAAGAGAGCTCTTACAATGTTATTGCATCAAGCCCAACCAAAAAGAGCTATCATTTTTACAAACACCAAAAGCATGGTTGACGAACTTGCCGAAGAACTATGTGCAGATGGTTTTCTAGCACAGGGCTTGCACGGTGATATGAAACAAAATCAGCGTAGCACTGTTATGGCAAGTTTTAAAGGTGGACGCACAGAAATTTTGGTTGCTACTGATGTTGCCGCTCGTGGTATTGACGTGCAGGATATAGACTATGTTTTCAACTATGACTTGCCCAAAATCACAGAATATTATGTACATAGAATTGGTCGTACAGGCCGTGCAGGACGTACAGGCACATCTATAAGCATATGCTGTAGCCGTCAGGAATTGGATATAGTAAAATCACTTGCAAGAAAGTCCCAGTCACAAATCCAAGAAATGGAACTTCCTACAAGAGCGAGTATTGAAGCAATTCGCATGGAGCGTAATATTGAAAAATTAAAGCTCGAACTTACAAATACTGCAAGCAAACAGAGCGAAGTCGCATTGGAACAACTTCTTAAAGATGGTTATGACCTTAAAGAACTCGCTTGCGCTTTGATAAGTATAAATTTCGAGGCTAAAAGTTTGAATATTGAGGATATTCCACAAAATAAACGCAAAAATAAGCCTGAAATTGTCCTGAAATCTGCTACTGGCAAAAAGAGCGATAAATCACAATCTAACATGTTAATGTTCAACATTGGTCATTCTGATAATTGTAGAGCCAACCATTTGGTGGGTGCTATAACTGAACATTCAGGCATTTCTTCCAAAAACATCGGCAAGATTATCGTTGAGGAAGACCGCTCACTCGTTGCAATTCCAGCAGAGCTTGCGACGGTGGTTATACAAGCGATGAAGCAGACAAAAATTTGCGGAAAAAGAGTTCATGTTGTCAACGTGAGCGAGGATTTACGCAAAGAAAAGTCAAGTCGTCGTGAAGCTCAAATTGAAAAAATCAGCCCAAAAAATCGTGAAAATAAGAGCAAGGGAAAACGTCGCAACCTTGTGGAAAAAGGCTCTAAAACACCTACAAGAAGACGCAAAGATTCGTAAAATTAATTTAAACAAGGTTCAGACTTCGTTTGAAAGCTGAACCTTGTTTTTCTATACAGACAAAAATGCCCTAAAATGCTGTTGCATTTTAGGGCATTCTGTGATTTTTTTCTCTTTATATAAAATGAGTTTTGTAATTTATTGACTTTTGCCACTCTTTTAGCTATAATTATAGATGGGAGAATACGCTTTAAATCTCTCACTAAGCAAGAAATTTTTAATCATAAAAATTAGCTCGTATAATATTGGGTATTCTGTAAATAAACAACAATTCTAAAAATATAATTTTTGAGGTGTCGCAAATTGAAAAGATTTAAAAGCTATTCATTTTGGATGTTTATAATAACACTGTTAGTTTTAA
>CAYJOS010000020.1:19703-23462 GCA_964371875.1 uncultured Oscillospiraceae bacterium
AACAGCTTGTGGAACTATTGAAGGAACAGAAACCGATGAAAGTGCAACAGAATCCTTAGCTCCTATAGATGAAAATCCATCAATAGCCGAAGAAGTGGAAATTGACCTATGGACATTTCCTGTCGGTGATTTTGGCAACCAAGAGGTTGTTGAGGGTTTTGTTGATGAATTTAACGAAATATACCCACATATTACAGTTAATGTAAAAACTCTTGATTTTTCCACGGGTGATGCCGAAATCGAAGCTGCAATAGCCGACAGAAATGCACCTGATATTGTTTTTGAAGGCCCTGAAAGATTGGTCGCAAACTGGGGCGCACGTGGACTTATGGTCAATTTGAAAGACCTGTGGGATGAGGAAACAATTGATAATATTTCCAAAGTTTCGGAAGAAGTTGTAAATGCTTGCAGCGCTCCCGACGGTGCGTTTTATCAATATCCCCTCGTTATGACAGCGCATGTTATGGCAATAAACTATGAAATTTTTGAAAAAGCAGACGCATTACAATACATAGACGAAGAAAATCGCTCATGGACAACTGAAAATTTCGTCGCTGCTATGGAGGCAGTTCGAGATAGTGGTTTAGTTCAAACTCCCGGAGTTTTATACACTGGAGGGCAAGGCGGCGACCAAGGCACACGAGCATTGGTCACAAATTTATATGGCGCACCTTTCACAAATACCGATCATAATGAATATTTAATCAACGAAGAATTGGGAATTAAAGGTCTAACTTTATTACAAGACATGGTAAATAATGGCTCACTCAGCCACAACTCAAACATAGTCGCCTCAGACGAACTCATGATGTTTGCAGACCAGCAATGTGCAATTACCCTTGCATGGAATGCTACTAACGAGTCTTTATATGCTGAACACGTAGAATTCACGCCTTTTGCAATGAATTTTCCATCTGACGACGGGGTTGCAGAATTGCAAGGTGGAATTTGGGGCTTTGGAATTTTTAATAATGGCGACATGGCTAGACTGGACGCTTCAAAAAAATTAATTGATTTTTTAGCCAATGACCCTGAGCAAAGTCGAGAGAGCATAATCTCAACACAATTTTTCCCTGTAAACAGCATTTACCAAGGTGTTTACGTGGGAACAGCCATCGAAGAGCGCATGAGTGTTTATGCATCATTTATGCAAAATTTGGGGGATTATTATCAGGTAACCTTAGCTTGGCCTGAACAACGCACCGAGTGGTATCAAATGCTTCAAAGCATTTTTGATGGAGCCGATGTCAAAGAAAGCGCAGATTTTTATGTAGAATATCTTCAAGAAAAAATCTCAGCATAAAAATTTTTAATCACTATATGAATAAAAGCGAGTGTGATTTATGAAAAAGAACAGTAAAAATCAAAAAACTTTATTCATACCTCTATTGATAGTCGTAATGGTACTTATTTTTTCACTTTTGTTCTATAATATGTTCATAAGTGACGAAGTAAATGGCATTACAGACGACCGCATTCAACAGCTTATGGATAGCAATGTTGAGGTTTTTCAGCTGAGGTTTGAGTCGAGCATAGATCTTTTAGAGTCAACTGCATCTTTGTTACCTGTGTGGGATTATTTGCGATATATAGACTATGAATCTGGTGAATATAACTATATTTTAAACGCATTTGATTATGTCATGGTAATAAATCCAAACGGCTACGGCGTTGGAAGCGACGGCAATGTTGGCGATGCTTATACGGAAGAATATTTCCAAGAAGCACTTGAGGGAAAAACATCTATCAGCGAATTGGTTGACACAAATTATAAGGGAATAAAAACAATTGTCATCTCAACACCCATGATCGCAAACGACGAAATTCGTGGCGTACTTGTTGGGCTTATTTATGTTGAAACTCTCAATGCCATGTTTGAAAATCCATTTGAAGGCATTTGTGCTAACTTGCTGATTGACAGCAGTGGTAATATAATCTCTAATGGTGTTGAAAATACAAAATTTGAAACAAATTCCAATGCATTTGACTCTATAACTAATAACAACTTAAAAAATCCTGATGAACTCGAGTTGCTAAAAAACGACATTGCTAATAATATCAGTGGTGATAGAATTATCGATTTTAATTATACAAAAAACCGAGTTATTTACACCCCTATCGGAATAGAGGGCTGGTCGATAATGTCAATCATTCCTGAGTCCGCTATTCAATCAACAACAAATAGTATTTTAACCGCTACTTATGCAGTTACGATTTTAGCAATTTCTGCAAGCATTATATTTGTATTTATAATCAACTCAGCGCAACGTAAGCATGTTAAATATATTGAAGAAATTGCCTATATTTCGCCACTTACGAAGATTAATACTTTAGTAAAATTCAAGCTCGATTCAAAAGATTTCATAAGTAAACACAGCGGTAAAGACCTTACATTAATCAAATTTGACATCGACAACTTTAGATTAGTCAATGAATCTCTGGGAAAGGCGGAGGGTGACAGAATATTGCGGAGCATGGCAAATGTGACCGACTTGCAATATGCCGATAATTCCCTTTATGCCCACCTACACAATGACGAATTTTTAGCATTGATTTCTTATTCAGACTTTAGCATAGAGCAATGGCACAAAAATTTTGTCGAAAAACTAAACGAAGTTTTGGGTGAAGATTTTAAATATAACCTAAAAATAGTTACAGGATATTACCACATCTGTGACTGCGATAGACCCGACATTCAGGCTTGCCTTGAAAAAGTAAATATCGCCCACCACAATGCAAAAGAGGACAAGTCTTTGCTTAGTGGCTATTCTGATGAATATTTGGCCCATGCTATTAAGGTCAAAGAGATAGAAAATAGCATGGAATCGGCATTGCAAAACGGTGAATTCAAGATGGTTTTACAGCCTGAATTGGGAGTGAACGAAGGCAAAATGATAGCTGCCGAAGCACTTGTTCGCTGGTTTAGCCCAACAGGAATGATGACCCCAAACACCTTCATTCCAATTTTTGAACAAAACGGATTTATCCTAAAACTGGATACATATATTTTCGAGCAAGCCTGCGCTTATTTAAAATCATGGATTGATGAAGGGCGAGAACCATTTATCATTTCAGTCAACTTCTCACGCAAACATTTATACACCGTTGGATTTGCGTCAAATTTAGAGTCAATATGCAAAAAACACGGCGTTATTCCGCAATATCTGGGCGTCGAAGTAACAGAAACCAGTATGCTTAGTAATGAAGATGAACTAATATCTTTAATTCACGAATTACAAGGCAAGGGATTTAAAGTATTAATGGATGATTTTGGCACAGGATATAGCTCTTTGGGTCTGCTCAAAAACACACCTGTCGATGTGCTAAAACTAGACAGAAGCTTTTTTACAGACATACAGTCGAGAGAGCGCAGTGCCGCCGTGGTTAATAGCGTTATTCGCCTGTCTAAAGACTTGAAAATCAAAACTGTCGCAGAGGGAATTGAAACTCTGGAAGATGTTAAAATGCTTAAACAAATGGGCTGTGACATCATCCAAGGTTATTATTACGCAAAGCCAATGCCCCTAGACGAGTTTAAAAAATTCTATGATAGTAAAAATTGTTCGCTCGTCATAAGCTAGGCAACAATTTCCATTTCACATTAAATAGCATTAGGAGAAAATTTTATGCCAATCAATCTCAACACTTTATTGCTCATTATTTCTTTAATAGCAATGCTCTTTTATCAATTTTCGATTTTTTCATATGCTTCGTCAATATTGGTGGGATGTACAAAAAATAAATCAACATACATGGTGT
>CAYJOS010000021.1:0-23268 GCA_964371875.1 uncultured Oscillospiraceae bacterium
CCTCAGGTAAAATATGTATTCCATCAAAATCAGAACCAAAGCACACGTTTTTTTCACCGCAAAATTTAAGCAATTTTTCCATATGAAATGGTAATTTTGAAAGGTCATCGCTCCCTAAAAAATGGGGGAATAGGTTAATTCCAACAACTCCACCAGCTTGCCCAATGTCCCTTAAAAGCTCGTCGGGTAAATTTCGTTTGTGGTTGTGGACTGTGCGACTGTTTGAGTGACTGGCGACAACTCTCGCTTCACCCATTTCCAAAACTTGGGAAGTTGCCTTGTCAGATACGTGCGACATGTCTAAAATTACGCCAAGTTCTCCAGCTTTTTTGACAAAATTTTTACCTTTTTCTGTAAGTCCTGACCCGCTGTCCATAGCCGAACCGCAAAGTGCATTGTCGAAATTCCAACATAAATTGACTATCAAAACTCCTAAATTATAGGCTTTTTCAAGTTCGATTTCAGAGCATGACAAAAGCTCCGCACCCTCGCAGGAAAGTATTGCGGCTTGTTTTTTGGATGCAACTGCATTTTTTATGTCAATAAAATTTTTACATATAGAAATTTTATCACTATTCTTCTCGACTTGGGCATTAAAATAGTCAAGTTCCGCCCAGAGCGTTTCGATATCCCTAGTGTTTTCATGCCAAAGCGCATAGACCTGACCGCAACTGTCAAAATTTTCAGTGCGGTCTAGGTCTATGTGCAATTTATTTTGTTTTAAGCTTAATTTTTGTTCAAATATGCCAGAAGCGGTATCGCAATGCATATCAAAAAAGTTAAACATTTACATTACACCTCAGTAATTACAGGAATAATCATAGGGCTACGCTTAGTAGTTTTATATAAATAACCCGAAAGATTTGTCTTAACTCTCGACTTGATACTTGCCCAATCTTTGACTTTTTGATTGCTACAACTTTCAATGCTTTCCATAGTAACACGGCGCATTTCTTCCATCAAACCCTCGGATTCTTTTACGTAGATAAAACCACGGCTGATGATATCAGGTGGAGTTATTAGCTCACCATCCTCAGCAGAAACGGTCATAACGACGACTATCATGCCGTCTTGAGCTAGTAGCTGTCTGTCACGCAAAACAACACTTCCGACGTCACCGACACCTGTGCCGTCAACGAAAACCTTACCGCTTGTGACAGCTCCGCCGAGCTTAATTTTCTTTTGAGTAACTTCAATAATTCGACCTGTTTCGCCGATTACAGTATTGTGAGGCAAAACTCCCATGCCTTGAGCAAGTGTGGCATGTTTTCTCAAATGTCTGTGCTCGCCGTGGACAGGAATGAAAAATTTTGGTTTGACTAAAGCTTGCATCATTTTCAATTCATCCATGCAAGCATGTCCTGAAACGTGGAGCTCGCTCATTTTTTCGTAGACAACCTCAGCGCCTTTTGAGAACAATTCATTGATGACACGGGTGACGGTTTTTTCGTTTCCTGGGATTGCCGAAGCCGAGATTATAACCCTGTCGCCCTCTGTGATTTCAACTTGGCGATGACCTGAAAACGCCATTCTGTACAGTGCAGACATGGATTCGCCTTGGCTTCCTGTTGTGATAATTACTAATTTATTTTTTGGCAAATCTCCAATTCTGTTCAAATCTATCAAAAGTCCGTCGGGGATTTTTATATATCCAAGTTCTTTTGCGACACGCATGACATTTTCCATGCTTCTGCCTGTGACCGCAACTTTGCGTTTAAATTTGTAAGCAGCATTGACAATTTGTTGTAATCTGTGAACGTTTGAAGCAAAAGTTGTTACAATAATTCGCTTGTCACAGCCTTTGAAATATTGGTCAAAACCCTCTCCGACCTTCTTTTCAGAGTCGGAATAACCTGGTTTTTCAACATTGGTAGAGTCTGCCATTAGGCACAAAACTCCCTCTTTACCAAGTTCGCCGAAACGTGCTAAATCTATCATTTCACCGTGGATTGGTGTTGTGTCGATTTTGAAGTCACCAGTGTGTATAATTTTTCCAATTGGTGTTGTAATGCACAAGCCGACAGCATCGGGGATACTGTGGTTAACATTTATAAACTCAATATTAAAGCAACCAGCGTTGAAATTTTGCCCTGCGGTTAGGGTGTTTAGTGTGACTTTATCAATTAATTTATGCTCAATTAGCTTAAGTTCAACAAGTCCAGCTGTGAGTTTTGTTGAATAAATTGGTGCGTTAATTTCACGAAAAACATAGGGAATAGCACCGATGTGGTCTTCGTGACCGTGGGTTAGGACAACCGCTCTGATACGTTTTTTATTTTGAACCAAATAGCCAATATTTGGAATAACTATATCAATTCCGTACATATCATCATCGGGAAAACCTAAACCGCAATCCACGACAATGATATCCTTTCCGCATTCGATTACTGTCATATTTTTTCCGATTTCGTCAAAACCGCCTAATGGGATAATTTTTAATTTGTTGGACATTCTTTTCTCCTTAATTTTTGCAATTACAGACAAGACAAAATCCGACCCTACTTCCAAATATTATCGTCCTGTTCACGATAAAGTCGGAAATAGCGTCAAAAATGTCTACATTATGTAAAGATTTTTATTTATTATAACCCTCCGTTGGCTCTTATAGCCCGAACGGACGTGTTTTTTACAATTATATTATATGTTGTATAAAAATATTGTCGAAAAATGACAACATTTTTAAGCCTCCGATTACAGCTCAATTCTTCCTTCAAGAGCACGGAGAAGTGTTGCATCATCTGCAAATTCAATGTTTGAGCCGACGGGAATTCCATAAGCCAAACGTGTTACTTTCACGCCAAAGGGACGCAAAAGCCTTGATACATACATCGCTGTTGTATCGCCCTCAGTGTCGGGATTTGTTGCCATGATGACCTCATTTACAGCGCCATCAGCAACTCTTTTTACAAGTTCGTTGATACTCAAATCGTCAGGGCCGATGTTAGCGGCAGGGGATAAAACCCCATGTAAAACGTGGTAAACGCCCGAAAATTCACGGCTTCTCTCTATACTAACCACGTCGCGAGGTTCGGCAACAACACAGACAAGACTTTTGTCACGGCTGTCATTGTTGCAAACTGTGCATTTTTCTCCATCAGTAAGATTTTGACATTCGGGGCAACGATGGACTGTTTCGTGTGCGGAAATGATTGCATTGGCAAAAATTTCAGCCTCTTGTTTTGGCATAGAAAGCACATGAAAAGCAAGTCTTTGAGCACTTTTTCTTCCAATTCCGGGAAGAGAAGCGAAGCCATCTATCAAATTCTCTAGTGATGAGGGAAAAACCATAGCCATTATATAAATTACTCCTTGATACCGCTGTTTCTAATCGCTGAAATTGCCTCGGCTCTGTCGGGTTTTCCAAAAACCGCACTGCCGGCAACCAGCACATTTGCACCTGCTTCTACAACTAAAGGTGCTGTGTTTACGTCAATTCCGCCGTCAACTTCGAGCTCACATGCGGGATTTTCTTTTTCTATCATTGCTCTGATTTCCGAAATTTTCGGGAGCATATCTGCCATAAATTTTTGACCGCCGAAGCCTGGTTCAACTGTCATAACGAGAACCATGTCTAAAAGTTTTATGTATGGAATTAGTGTGCTTGCAGGTGTTTTTGGTTTAACGGTAAGACCAACTTTTTTGCCTGCATTTTTGACTATTGAAATTGCTTCTGCAACATCTTGTGGCTGTTCTGCTTCGACATGAAATACGACGAAATCAGCACCAGCATCGCAAAATGCTTTGACATATTTTAGTGGATTAGCTATCATTAAATGAACATCTAAAACCATATCAGTCGCTTTGCGAAGTGACTGTACAACAGGAAGTCCGATAGAAATATTTGGAACGAAAGTTCCGTCCATAACATCAACGTGCAGATAGTCTGCTGTTTTTACTGTTACAATTTCGTCGGCAAGTCTTGCAAAGTCTGCTGAAAGTATTGAAGGTGCTATTTTAATCATAGTTTATTCCTCTTTTACAGTTAATTATCACAAGTTAGATTATAGATGCATAGTATATTTTAGCTACGTTGCATGCATCGGAGCTTTTATATATAGGGGCTGCTTAATTGAATTTGAAAAGATTTAGTTTTGCAGTCCCGTTTTCAATTTAACATAACAATTTATTATACACTATCACAAGCTTTCTTGCAAGTGTTTTTAAATAAATTACATTTTCCAGTGAATTATCCTTGACTGCTAAATCCATTATGTAGTATTATTATATATGAGAGATTATGTTTAGTGGAGGATAAGAAATGAAAAATAATGACGGTGCTTATGTAAGGCCGGTTGGACATATCTATATTTTTGCCTTAGTTTGGGCAATTTTTGCTTTTATTTTACCGACCCATACCATGAGTGGAATAATCGGAACTTTAGTTATTGCGATATTAGCTTCCCTTTTTTCAAGACCGTTTTTTGCTTACAGATTGAAAAGACAAGCAAAAGAGAGAGCGGAACATTTTGCAACGATGGCAAAATCTCAAGAAGTTAAAAAAGAGAAAACAGATGACACTTCTAAAACTAGCTATGGCCCTGAAATTGATGCTATCATCGAAGAGGGGAAGATTGCTCAAAAAGAAATGGGCAGACTTTATGGCTCTATTAAAAATGAAGATGTACGCAGAAAAATCAACAAAATCATGGAAGTTTCCGACAAAATCGTGCAAGACGCTATACATGACCCGTCTGATGTTCCGCAAATTAAAAAGTTTTTGAGCTATTATTTACCGACCACTATAAAGCTTTTAAATTCATACGACCGCATGGGAAATCAAGGGATTTCAGGTGAAAATATTACAAATTCCATGGCGAAAATTGAGGACATGCTCGACGCTGCAATTTCGGCTTATGAAAAGCAATTAGACTCACTTTTTGCTAACCAAGCGCTTGACATTGAAACTGAAATTTCTGTCATGAACTCTATGATAAACCGTGAAGGTCTTGGCAAAAGCGACTTTAAATTTTAAATTCAAAACATATAATAAATCTTACATTAAAGGGGATTAACAAAATGGACAACAATAATACAGGGTACACACCCAGCCTTACTTTAACACCAACTCCAACCGCAGCCGCAGCTGCTGTTGCAGAGGAAGAAACACCAATTGCACCTTCACCGCTAACTTTAGCTTCACAACAACAGGAAAAAGAAGTTCCAGTTGAACGCCCCGAGATTGAAAAACTTTCACCACAAGAACAAGCTGCTGTACGTGAATTTGCAAAACAAATCGACGTTACAGACACATCTATGGTCATGAACTACGGTTCTGGCTCACAGAAAAATATTTCTGATTTCTCATCTCAAACACTTGGAAAAGTTCGCACAAAAGACTTGGGCGAAGTCGGCGGAATGTTATCCGACCTTGTTGTCGAGCTAAAAGGTTTTGATTTTGATGAAGAAGAGAAAAAAGGCTTTTTGGGATTTTTCAAAAAAGCAGCAAACAAAATCGAAGAAGTTAAAGCGCAATATGACAAGGCTGAAGTGAATGTTGACAAAATCACTCAAATGCTTGACAAGCACTGGATTACCCTAAACAAAGACATCACCATGCTTGATAAAATGTATGAAATGAATCAGGCTTATTACAAAGAGCTAACCATGTATATCATCGCAGGTAAGCTCCGTCTTGAAGAGCTTAGAGCCACAGAGCTCCCCGCAAAAGTCAAAAAAGCTGAGGAGACAAATGCTCCTGAGGACGCTCAAGCGGCGAATGATTTTGCGAATATGCTAAACCGTTTTGAAAAGAAACTTCATGACCTCGACTTGACCAGAATGATTTCAATTCAAATGGCACCTCAAATCCGTATGATTCAGAACAATGACAGCATAATGGCTGAAAAAATCCAAACTTCAATCGTAAATACAATTCCGCTTTGGAAAAGCCAAATGGTTATGGCGCTCAGCTTGCACCACTCAAAGCAAGCAATGGAGGCTCAACGTGAAGTCACCAATTTAACAAATGAACTTTTGAAGAAAAACGCCGATGCACTTCGCATGGGTTCTGTTGATATTGCGAGAGAGTCAGAGCGTGGAATTGTTGACCTTGAAACATTAAAACACACAAATCAGCAATTAATCGACACCCTAGAAGATGTGCGTAAAATCCAAGACGAAGGCAGAGCAAGACGTGCAGAAGCCGAAGTTGAACTTGGACGCATTGAGGGTGAGCTAAAATCTAAGCTTCTTGAATTTAGAGGCTAAGGAGTGATTTTATGATCTTTAAAAAAAGACCTGTCGCCTATATAATCGCAGGTGTGGTGGTTGTCAGTTCGCTTTTTGGCGGAGCTTTAATGGGGCTTAATAATTCTACCCACGAAGTTGAAGAGGTATTTTTCGATGGAATTGACGGTGAAAGAAGCCTGTCCGATGCCATAAGCGACTACCAAGACCACGCCGAAAAACTGGAAAGTCTTATGAGAGTGCATGACGGAGCTAATGCCGATGTTTCTGATATATGGTATGACATATATGAAGAAAATGACTATGATAAGTACAGTGCAGATGCAGCTTTTGTTGAAGAATATGGCGAACTAGCGTTGTACACATTCGGCTTAACTGAGGGCATTTCCAGCCTCGAGCATGAAAATGACTTCGATGACAGTTTTAACGCCGCATGGGCAGCAGATGCATTTGAAGAAACCTATGATTTTGCTGAAATGGCAATTACAGAGCTTAAAAATGCTGATTTAAGTGAGTCAGAAATGGAAGAACTTGCTGAATTAGAAGCTTATTTAATGGACACAGAGGAAATTGAAAATCTTGCCGAAATTTATAACGAAGAAGTCGAACGTTATGATGACGAAGTTTTATCAGGTTTTCCGACGAACTTATTGGCTGATTATTTTTACTGGAATTCATACTTATACAGCTCCCCAAGAACATTCGATATATAAAAGGAGAACAAAAAATGTCAAATTATCCAACACCACATATTAACGCAACTCCAGCCGATTTCGGCAAAACAGTTTTAATGCCAGGTGACCCACTAAGAGCGAAATTTATTGCAGAAAACTTCCTAGAAAACGCAGTTTTAGTCAATAATGTACGTGGAATTCACGGCTATACAGGCACATATAAAGGCGTGAAAGTTTCTGTCATGGCGTCTGGTATGGGTATGCCATCAATTGGAATTTACAGCTATGAGCTTTACAACTTTTTCGGTGTTGAAAACATCATGAGAATTGGTTCAGCTGGCTCTATGCAAGAGGAAATTAAAATCCGTGATATTGTAATCGGCATGGGTGCTTCGACAAATTCCGCATTTGCAAACCAATTCCAACTACCTGGAACTTTTTCAGCAATTGCAAACTATGATTTCATGAAAGCGGCAGTCGATAGTGCTTCAGAAAATGGTGCAAATTACCATGTTGGAAACATTTTATCCAGCGACACTTTTTACGATGATAACAGCGATGCAATGGCGAAATGGATGAAAATGGGAGTTATGTGCGTTGAAATGGAAGCTGCGGCACTTTATATGACAGCGGCACGTTGCAACAAAAGAGCGCTTGCAATCCTAACAATTTCAGACCACATCGTTACAGGCGAAAAAACAACAGCTGAAGAAAGACAAAATACCTTCACACAAATGATGGAAATTGCACTTGAAACAGCAGTAAAAATGGAAAATATGTAATAAAAAATCGCCCGAAAGGGCGATTTTTTTCAGCTCGAAGACAAAAAGGCTTGCGAGCCTTTTTGTCCCCAAGCTTCGCTCCATCGCCTTGCGATGGCATTTTGTAAATTCTTTATTTTATCATAGAATTTTGTATGAAATTCACAAAATATGCGTCTGCGGACGCAGGTTATTTCAACGTGAAGGCGAACCCTGATGGTTCGCCCTCACACTCCCACTCCTTCCGAAAATCAGCTAATTTACTTTTGTCTACAGTCTATAAAAAATCGCCCAAACGGGCGATTTTTTTACTATAAATCCTCAATATTCATCTTTTTAATTTCGGAATTTTTTGCTTCTTTGAGCTTGTCTAAATGCTTCATTACAAAATAAATTAGGAACATTATTCCAGTCATTATCAAGGCATAATACCCAAGTATCACGAAAAAACACGCAGTTATTACAGGAAAAATCAAAGCGAAGTTTGACTTCTTTTTACAGAGGTAAAATTGTATAGTAAAAAATATGGCTGGTAAAATGATAATAAATGCTAAAATTGCGGTTAAAGTTCTCATAAAATTAAACTCCTTTAATTTTTTTGTACTCGTTAATCAAAATTTTTGCTGTGTCAAAGTCTAATTTGTCATCAACGGCAAGTTTTTTGATTAATGAGATATATGGTTCGTTTGAGCTATCGTCGGCGATTTGAATTTTTTGTATTAATCTGTCAAGTCTTAGGCGAACGGTAGGGTAGGTGACCCCGTAGCCGTTTGCCATTTCTTTTAATGAACCTGAGGAGAGAACGAATTTTTTTATGAAAGCTAAATCCTCATCTTCAAGCCCAGCTATCCATTCGGGCAAAATTTCGATTGACATTGAAGCACCTCCTTTAATAATATTAAGTATAACATTTAATATTATTAAAGTCAATATTTAAAAATATTAAAAAAAAATAAAGTAATGTGATGGATTAGATGTGTCGCATGAGGCTGAGAGACAATAGTGCAGAACGGTTTAACTGAAGAAAAAGTCGAAAATTCGGCTTTTTCCTTGCCCGAAGCTGTACAAAGGTACAGCGAGAGGTGAAGTTAAATCGTAGCTAAAAGGCACATCAAAATAAAAAATCCGCCATACGGCGGATTTCTACATACTTAGCGGTCTGTGCATTGTGTCACAGCCTCTTATTTTACTGGGGCTTTTAGTAGGTAAAATATGGACCAAATACAGGCAGCTATTCCTAAAATTGGTATTCCGAATTTTGCTACTTCTTGAATTATTTCGTGATGAGCTGACAAAACTTGGCTTTCTGCTATCGGAATTAGGTAAAAAAGGAACATTAAAAAGAATATTTTTGTGCCAAATTTATGCATTAATGCACCGACTAAAATGCCAAGTAATGGCATAACTGCTGCACATATCAAGAAAGTTCGCGTTGAAATTGTACGGCCTCCTGCAATCTCAAATGGTTGCAACAAATCATGTTTGGAAAAGACTTCAAGAACCAAAAATTCGTCAATTTCTGAGAGTAAAAATCCAAAAAGATTAACCGCAATAGAGAGCAAATAGCACAGCACTAAAGTGGAAATCAGGAGTGATTTTCGGGTCTGGCTCATGGATAAAACGGTGGTAAACGAGCGGTGGGTTATGTTGATTGTGGATATCAAAACCATGACACTTCCCACCAAAGCAAAGACTCCGTATAGGTAAAATGTGCTATTTTGCTTGAAGCCAAAAAGTGCGATTGTAACTATAATTTCGGCAAGCAAAAAGGCTAAAAAGGGTAACAAAAAGACCCAAATTATGTTGATTTTATTTATTTGAGCTAATTTTTTTAACATAAAATCACCTCACTTGCATTCTTTTTATGTGACTAATAAAGAAAATTTCACTAATAATTGCTAGAGCGACACTCACTGAAACAACAATGGGTAATATATCTCCCCAAAAAGGAGTGTGTGTAATTTGACTAAAAGTAGCGACTCCGAGAATGCCCATTACGGCAATAATCACTATAAAAATTACAATTCCGCCCCAAATTCTGGATTTTGACATCACAACGGAAATTCCGTAACCGAGTATTTGAGCCAAAAACATGGCTACTGTAAAAGTAGTTATGTTCGCACCTTCAAACATGAAAATCGTTGTTTGGTCGCTAAGTGGATTTGAGTCAAAAAGTGATAAAATCCAACAAAGTAAAAAGCCGATAGCAGTGGCTAAAATTGTCGAAACATGTATGGCGATTAGAAGATTTTTTCGAGTTGCACCGCAAGATAAAGCGGTGTTACTGAAATTTCCAATGGTCTGAGTGCCCATAATTAAATACGTTATAATGACAACAATTGGAAATGATCTGTAATAATTTATGAAAAAACTTACTGGAAATAGATTTTGGCAGACTAAAATAATGAGTGCGAAAAGTCCGAGCTGTATATAAATGTATTTTAGGGTATTTAGGCTAATGAATTTTATTTCACGCATATCATTCACCGCCAGTCAGAACGCTGTCACCACAAAGTGCCACGAAAACTCTTTGCAAACTTAGGGAAGTGACGTCCACATCCTCGTTTGTTTGGAAATTTTCGGTAATTCCACGGACGACAACGCCAGTGTGTTTTCCAAGACTTTCCTTTGTGAGCACTGTAAGACCACGGGTTGCACGCTCAACGGCGTCAACATGTCCGCTGATCATGGCAAATTGTGACAATAATTCGTCGGTTGGGGCTTTTTCTATTATGACACCTTTGTCCAAAATGATAACTTCTTCGAAAATCGAGGTTGCTTCATCAATAACATGGGTAGAAATTATGAAAGTTCTTCCAGTTTTGGAATAATCTTCAAGTACCAACTTGTAAAATCTGTCACGCATAACGATGTCGAGCCCAGCGGTGGGTTCGTCAAAAATCGTAAGTGGGGCACAAGAGGCGAGGGCGATTAGGATAGTCACCATGGAGGCTTGACCCTTGGAAAGTTGAGAAATTTTCTTCTTTTTTTTCAATCCAAATTCCTTTAAAAGTCTCTCCGCATACTCCTTATCCCAGCTTTCGTAAAAAAGTGAACCAGCCTTTAAATAAAAATTTATAGTGTTTGTATTTTGATAACCACCGACGGTTGAAGTTGCGAGTTCTCTGGAAAAACACATGTCTTTCAGAGTGTTGTGGTTTTCCCAAACTTGTTCGCCTTTATAGGTAATTTCACCCGAATTACATGCATTTTGGGCTGTTAAAATTCCTAAAAGTGTAGTTTTGCCCACGCCATTTCTTCCAATTAAACCATAAATCTTTGAGGGTTCTATAGTAAGATTTAGCCCTTTTAGTACTTCGTTTTCCTTGTAAGATTTGTAAATATTCTTAGCAATTAGTGTATTATCCATCAAAATTTTCTCCCTTCTCAAGTGCATGAGCTATCATATCTGTGATGTCATTATTTGACAAACCTAAGTTCTTTCCTTCTCTAATCATTGGAAAAATATAGCATTCAATAAAGGCTGATTTACGCTTTTTTCGTATAATTTCAGCCGCTCCGACGGAAACAAACATGCCAATTCCTCTCTTTTTGTAAATAATTCCCTCTGAAACTAAGAGGTTAATTCCTTTGTTTGCAGTTGCAGGGTTTATGCTAAAAATTCTGGAAAATTCGGTGGTGCTGGGAATTTGTTCCTCCTCAGCGTAAATTTTCCTCAGTATGTTGTCCTCAATCATTTGAGCGATTTGTAAATATATGAGAGCTTGCTCACTCAAATTTGGGTACATAAAATCACCTCGCTTAGTTGGTTAGTTACTTCTGTAATTAACCATAGCACACGCTAGACGTTTTGTCAACAATAAATTTGACAGAGTTGTGCAGTTATGCGATAATTGATGAAAGGAGTTGTATTATGAATAAAACTGAAATTTTAAATAAATGTGCAAAAAATTCCGAAGAAAGACTGATTTTAGCAAGATTTATAGATAAATTAGAGAAAACTTTAAAGAAAAATATTCCAAGTAACACCGATTTTTTAACACCAGCCGAGCGTGCATTAACTGAAAATGTACTTAAATTTTACCCGGAAATAAGATATGAATTCTTTGGAGGATATGAAAATTCGGAGAGAACAGTGTGCATTTTCATGCCAGATTGGGCGGAAGAAGCGGATAGGGAAATTATTACAGTTATCGAAACTGAACTCTACGCAGAAGGTGCTTTGTCGCACAGGGATATACTGGGATCGCTCATGGGATTGGGTTTGGTACGTGAAAAAATAGGAGATATTGTAATTAAAGATGAGAAATGTCAAGTGATAGCACTTGACGCAGTTGCAGATATAATTGTCAGTCAATGGGAAAAAGCTGGGCGATATGGGGTTAAACCAATAAAAAAAGAGCTCGGGGCGATAATCGCTCCCGAGCCACAGATTAAAACTATTAAAGATACAGTAAAAACTTTGAGATTGGACAGTATTTGCGCTGTCGGATTTTCCATTTCCAGAACTAGAGCAACTGAGCTGATTTTGGGCGGAAAAGTGAGTTTAAATCACATAATCTGTACAAAAACAGATAAAATTGTTGCGGAAAAAGATGTTTTTAGTTGTAGAGGATATGGGAAATGTGAACTTCGTGAAATTTGCGGAAAAAGTCGAAAAGACAGATTTTTACTGGAAATTGACAGGTACATTTAAGAGATGACAATCGGTCTGTCTGTTGCGAAAAATTGACCGCTACAAGTAGCACAAATTTTGTCTTCTTGACCTTCAAGCCAAATTTTTCCTTCGGTAAAAATAACGGTTTTTCCAAGTTTTGCTATGGAAGTTTTCAGATAGACTTTTTTGCCTATAGGAATGGCGCGTAAATAGTTTGTGGTGAGTGAAATTGTGGGTGTTGCATGTAAATTATTGTGGAAAATTGCGAGTGAACCCATTCCGTTGTCGAAAATTGAAGTTATAATTCCACCGTGCAACATACCCTCTAAATTGCTCATCCATTGATGTGTTTCAAAGCACGTGATGGTAGACATTGTTTCCGAATCAGCGGAGATAACGGTTGGCGCTAAAGTTGAGGTGATATGTGGTGCGGTTTTAATAGCAAGGTCGATCAATTTCGTATATTTGGGTAAATATTCTTCCTGTGTATATTTTACAGTTGGCATAATTTTTTCCTCACTTTTTATTGGGAAAGTTCTTCCCATTTTTCGTATAAACTGGATAAATATTCATCTGCTTTGGATTTTTTTTCATATAATTCAAGAAGTTTTTCATAGTCACTTGCATGAATTTCGAGTTCTTTTTCAAGCTCGCTTACAGCATCTTCGGCTTTCTCAACTTCACGTTCAAGCTTTGCAATTTGCTTCTCAATACTGCCACTAAACTTTGGTTTTAGTGGCTTTTCTGCTTTTTTAATGGGAGTTTTGGTTGCCTGTTCAAACTGTTGGCGTTTTGAAATGAACTCCTTATATTCATTAAAAGTTCCATCAAAATCAAGCACTTCACCGTTCTCAAATGCCCAGATGCGATTTGCAAATTTATTAATAAAATATCTATCATGTGAAACGAAGATTAGTGCCTCTTCAAACTCTTCAATTGACTCCTCAATCCACTCTCTACTGGAAATATCTAGGTGGTTTGTGGGTTCGTCGAGGAAGAGTAAATTTATCTCATCACGCATGAGCATACACAGTCTAAGTCGGCTTTTTTCGCCACCTGAAAGTGCCCCAACGGGCTTGAAAACATCATCGCCAGAGAAGCCAAAAGCGCCTAATCTATCACGTGCTTGTTGGGGCGAACACTTGTCAGAATAGAGCATAGTGTCGTAAAGATTTCGGCTGTCGCTGTCGAATTTTATCGTTTGGGGGAGGTAGGCGGCTTTGGTGGTAGGGCCTTTATAAATCACGCCGTCGTCGGGGAATTCTTCGCCCACAATCAGTTTTAAAAGTGTAGTTTTGCCTGTCCCATTGTCCCCAATAATTCCAATTCTCTCGCCACCTTTGACATGTAAATCCAAATTTTGGAACAAATTTCTTTCTCCAAAAGATTTTTTTACACTGTCCAAAACTAATAATTCATCGCCGTAAAAATCCTTTTTTGAGAACTTAATTCTAAGCTTTTTTTCGGTTTTTGGTCGCTCAGTTTTTCCAATTTTCTTCATTCTGGTTCGGATTGCAAGCGACTTTTTCATCAGGGCTTCATTTCCAGTTCCCCACTGGTAAAGTCGGCGGGCAGCTTCGTCCAAACGCTTCAATTCTTTTTGCTCTTTTTCGTATTTTTTCTGCTGTTCTTCGAAGCGCCTGAGTCGTTCTTCGACAAAAAAACTGTAATTTCCACTGTAATTTTCATTTTTTCCTTGTGAAATTTCAACACAACGATTTATGACACGGTCAAGGAAATATCTGTCATGGGAGATGACCAAAACTGTGCCGTGGAACTTGCGTAAATACTCCTCCAGCCACTCAACCGCACGTAAATCCAAGTGGTTTGTCGGTTCGTCGAGGAGCAAAATATCGGTGTCTTCGAGGATTAATCGGGCAAGGTTCACTCTCGTTTTTTCGCCACCCGAAAGCAAATCGAAGGAACGATTTCGCATTTCTTTGGGGATTTCCAGTCCGTTTGCGACTTTTGCCCTCTCGGCTTCCATGGTGTAGCCACCTCTCGACTCGAAAATTGTGGATAATTTGTCATATTCTTTCAAAATATGGTCAGAATTGTCAGTTGCCATCTTCTCTGCTAGGGCTTCAATTCGCTCAGAAATCTCAAAAAGTGGTCTGTGAGCTTCTTTCAAAACGTCCTCAACAGTGTAGTGGCTGGGATATATGGGAATTTGTGACATCAGACCCATTCGTTTGCCGTTTGCGACAGAAACTGTACCTTCGTCATAGCCCATGTCGCCCACCAAAATTTTGAACATTGTGGTCTTGCCTGAGCCGTTTTTTCCTAAAATTCCGACCCTGTCACCGCCCTGAATTTCGAGTGAAAAACCGTCTAAAATATTGTTTCCTATTTCAAATGATTTTACTAAATTTTTAATGGAAATATCTATCATTTTGTCTCCTTAGTTAACTGCTGCTTGTAAAACTTGGTTTGCGACAGAACCAGCCGCCGACAGTCCTGAACCGCCGTTTTCTACTATAACCGCAAAGGCATATGGCGTTGTAGTATCCTCCAAAAAGCCAACAAACCACGAGTGTGGAATTTCATCTTCACCGACTTCGGCAGTGCCTGTTTTACCTGCGATAGCTAGGTCGGGGAAGTTCCAAGTGCCATATGAATTTATGACAGTATATGACATTATATCACGAACTTTTTGTGCTGTATCGGCGCTCATAAGCGTGCTGCTTCCGCTAGTTTCACCAACTAAAACATGCGGGTCTTCAGTGCTTCCTCCACCTGCAACAGCCCCTGCGACCCTAGCCATGGCTATGGGTGAAACTAGGTCGTTAAACTGCCCAATTCCCGACCAAGCAAGCCCTGGTGAGCCGTCAACATCTTTATCAAATCGACCTGCGGCGGTTAAAATTCCATTGAACTCAAGTTGCTCTAAAAGCCCGTAATTGCTAGCATATTCCTCTAAAATATCGCCTCCTAGCTCTAACGAAATCTCAGAAAAAGCACTGTTACATGAGTTTGCAAAAGCTTGCTCAATGGTTTGGGCGCCGTGGTATGCTGTGCAGTTAATTTGAACGCCTGAAACTATTGTATGACCTGTGCATGAAAATGAGCGACTATATAAATCGTCTATATTTTCAATAGCGGCGGCGAGGGTGATAATTTTAAAAACCGAACCTGGGGTGTAGGTACTACTTATGGAACGATTTAGGAAAACTCCCTCGTAATATGGGTCATTGAAATTTGGCAGATTGAGTGGATCGTAAGAGGGGGAACTGACCATTGTGATTATCTCACCGGTATTGTAATTATATACAAATACAGCTCCGTTTCTTCCTGCCAAAGCAGTGTAAGCAACTTTTGAAAGTTCGCTGTCTATGGTTAAATTTAGCTCGCCTTGCTCTGAATTTAAGCCTGTTACTATGCTATAACCGACTAGCTCATCGGCGAAAACTGTGACCGCTCCTGTGCCTATATTTCCCGAAAAATCACCCACTGCATGAAGCACGGCTTCACGTGTTACGGGGTCGTCGGAGTACACTCTTCCACTCTCATCGTATGAGGCAAGGGCAACTCCATTTCGGTCGTAAATTGTACCGACGGTCAAAACTCCATCTTGGTAAATTGCGGAATTTCCGCTGAAAGCAATCCAGTCTGCGCCCTGAGTTGTGATTTGAAATATGAAAATTCCAAGCCCGAAAACCACGGCGAGCGAGAGCAAAATTGCGGCAAAAGCACGATTTTTAATTTTCTTCATTTTCTTCCCAGTCCTCCTCGTCTTCAAAATCCTCTGCACTGAAAAGTGATGGTGATTTTACGACAAAACTTGCGTTTTGTCTGGTGTCTGATGCCTTGATAAAAGCAAGCAATGCCCAACATGATACAAGGCTACTGCCGCCCATGGAAACAAATGGAAAAGTTACGCCTGTAAATGGCAAAATATCCAGTGAGCCGAACACGTTTAGTCCAAGCTGAACAAGCATCATGCTCACAGCTGCACAGGCGGCGATGACGTAAAAAGATGACCTTCCATATGTTGCATTTTTTACGGTAAAAAGTGCCAAAACGACTATGCAAAGCACGGCGAGCACAGCAATTATCAGCCCCAATTCTTCGCATATCAAGGCAAAAACCATGTCTGTATCTGCGGCGAAAATCGAACTTAACCAACCCTCTCCCGCTCCTGTTCCGAAAAATCCACCAGAAGCGGCGGCGGATAGAGCACGGGTTTGTTGATAGCCTGCGCCGTAGGGGTCTGCCCAGACATTACCCCAACTTGCAAAACGTTGGGCTATGTGGGGTCTGATACTGAGCATCAAAACGCCAGCCATGGCTGCACCTGTAACCGCTAAAATTACGGTTGCCAAATTTCCAGAACGCATGAAAGAAATTACTAGGAAAGTGACAAAGAAAATCAGCGCTGTTCCGAAGTCGCCCATGAGAGCGAGTGCACCAACACACACAGCGGAAAAACCGATGTATAAAATAAGGTTTTTATTTAAATAGAGCCTGTCAAGCGTGTGAGCTCCTGCGTAAATATACGCAATTTTGACAAATTCTGAGGGTTGAACCGAAAAACTGCCAATTTTAATCCAGTTTCTTGCGCCATATTGCTCCTCTGCGATTAAAAGCGTCAGCCCCAAAAGACCGACAGCGGCGAGTGCCATGGGCGTTCTCATGAATTTAACTCTGCCCAAATCTCGTAGCCACCAACCGAGGGTGAAAAACAAAACTATACCGCCAACTATAAAAATTAGTTGCTGTATCATGTCTTCTGGAGTGGAGCTTGCGCAGACTGTCATGCCCAAAGTTGTGAGGAAAAATGCTATGGTTTCGACCTCTATGCCTGTACGCCTGAGCGACTTTACTATAAAATAATAGCACCATTGCGTGAGTGAAAGTGCGGCGAAAGACATTAAAATTGTAGATGTGTATTTTTCTTCAGATGAAAATAGAAATTGCACCGAAATGAAAAATTGAATTACTGTTAAAATGAAAAGCGAAAAAGCAGGGGAGACCTTGCTTCCCGGTCTGTGACGCCTTGAGGATTGCATGGTCATTTGATCCTCTGTAAGTGCCTCGAATTTTAAGGAAACTTCTGATAAAGTGATGGTATCGCCTGTTTGAACGACAGTGCCTTTAGGGGCAACTCCAACGCCGTTAACAGCACAACCGCCTTTAGAGCCGATGTCAAAAAGTTTCCAAATTCCTTTTCCATTTCTAACTAAAACCGAGTGACTTCGGGAAATTGTTGGATAATCAAGGCAAATATCGCTGGATTTTGCCCGACCAAAAACACATTCCCAGTGCCTGATTGGAATAAACTCACCCTTTGGCGGTTTTACATATGCCCAAACTTCGGGCTCGTATCTTTCGGCGACCATGCTTCTTACGCAACGTAGAATTAGCCACAAGGAAAGCAGGGGGATTATGTAGCTCGAAATTGAAACTAATGTGCTCATAAAGTCCTGACTTGCCACTGTATTTTCAAAAAAATCAATTAAAAAATCCAAATTATACCTCCTTAATCTGCGTGAGCAAATTATTACAGATTGATATTATACCACTAAATATACCAACTTGACAATATAAACTGTTAAATATGAATAAAGAGTAAACAAGAATGGTAAATAATAGTTGTAAATATATAACTTTTGTTGTATTATATAGTAAGGAAATTAGCGAAACTTATGAAAATAGCAGTAGGAGCAAATTAATGAAAATAGTTATAATCGGCGGAGGAAAAGTTGGCGCAAAGCTTGCAAGTTCTCTGTCGGGAGAAGAACATGACATTGTGGTTATAGATAACAGTCGCAGTGTTATTCAAAAGTTAGGGGATGCATATGATGTTTTGGCAATGTATGGAAATGGTGCAACATTAACCCTTCAAAAACAGGCTGATGTTGAACATGCGGACTTACTTATTGCGGTCACATCTCAAGATGAATTGAACATGATGTGTTGCATTATGGCGAGAAAACTTGGATGTCAAAACACCATTGCACGTGTTAGAAACCCTGAATATGCAAAGCAAATGTACTTTTTACGTGAGGAACTGGGTCTTAGCATGAGCGTTAATCCTGAGGCTTCGGCGGCGAGGGAAATTTCCAGACTTTTGCAATTTCCTGGAGTTATAAGACGTGATTCCTTTGCAAAAGGCAGAATGGAAATTGTTGAACTTGATGTTGTTAAAGGAGATGTTTTTGATGGAGTTTTCCTTTACGACTTACCCAAAAAGCTGAAAACAAAAGTTCTTGTTTGTGCGATACAAAGAGACGGTTCAGTGAAAATCCCTGACGGTAATGTTGCCTTGCAGGCAGGGGATAGAATACACGTCACAGCACCAACGGCAGAACTTGTTGCCTTAACATCTATGCTTACACATGAAAAAACCAGTGTTTTTAAGCGTAAGGCGACAAAAGATGTCATGCTAATCGGCGGAAGTAGAATTACTCAATATTTGGCCGAGTCGCTGTTAAAAACAGGAACAAATGTAAAAATCATTGAAATGGATTTAAAACGCTGTCATATGCTTGCTGAACTTTTGCCAAAAGCTACGGTTATCAATGCTGACGGTTCTAATCAAGAGGTTTTGCGCTCTGAAAATATGGAACAAATGGACGCTGTTGTGTCGCTTACGAATATGGACGAAGAAAACCTGATTATTTCCATGTATGCTAAACACAAAGGTGTTCCACAGGTTATAACAAAGCTTAACAGAACAGAATATGCAGAACTTTTCCGTGAAAAGGGCATAGATAGAATTGTAAGCCCTAAACAGTTGAGTGCTCAGGAAATTATTCGCTATGTCCGTGCGATGCAAAACACAGATATTGATTCGATAATATCGGTTCATCAAATGGTTGAAGGTAAAATTGAAGCACTGGAATTTAGGGTAACTGAAAAAACCAAATATCACAGCATTCCACTAAAAGACTTGAAAATTAAGCCAAATATTTTGATTTCCTCGATAAATCACCATGACAAAGTTGTCATTGCAGGCGGTAATGACCTTTATAAACCGGGAGATACAGTAGTTGTGGTCAGTCTAGCAAATAGGGTTATTTTAGACCTAAATGATATTTTTATGGAAGCATAGTTTATGAATTATAGATTAATTTCAAATTTAATAGGACAAATTTTATTTGTCGAAGCGATTTTTATGATTCCGGCATTAATAATCGCATTTGTAAATGACAACAGCACAGTGCAAATTGCATTCATGGCTTCTATAGCGATTATGTTTTTTGTGTCGATAATTCTTGCACTGGTAATTAAGCCGAAACGCCGTGGATATTACGCAAGAGATGGCTTTGTAACGGTTGGACTTGCTTGGATAGTTGTTTCAATTTTCGGTGCATTACCAATGTTTTTGAGCGGAGCAATACCCTCATATGTAGACAGTCTTTTTGAAACAATTTCAGGATTTACAACAACAGGTTCGTCGATTTTATCGGACATAGAATCCTTGCCGAAATCGGTGCTTTATTGGCGAAGTTTTACCCACTGGTTGGGTGGTATGGGTGTTCTTGTTTTCGTGCTTGCACTTGGCAGTGTTGGCGGAGCGGGTGGCGAAACCATGCACGCACTTAGGGCAGAAAGCCCAGGGCCAACTGTTGGGAAATTAGTTCCAAAAATTCAGGATTCTGCAAGTATTTTGTACAAAATTTATATAGTTTTGACCATAGTTCAAGCAGTGCTTTTGATAGTTGGCGGAACGCCGATTTTCGATTCTGTGACCATAGCATACGGCACAGCAGGAACAGGCGGTTTTGCGATTACAAACGACAGCTTGGCTGGGTATAATACCTATGTTCAAGGTGTTACAACAGTGTTTATGATACTTTTTGGAGTGAATTTCAGCCTGTTTTATATGATGATAATTAGAGAATTTAAAGGCGTGTTCAAAAATGAAGAATTACGTTTTTATTTAGGAATTATCCTGTTTTCAGTTGTGACAATTTCGATAAATGTTGCACCAATGTTCGACAGTTTCGGGCAGGCGTGGCACCATTCGGCTTTCCAAGTTGCGTCAATTATGAGTACGACAGGATTTGCCACCGAAAACTTCGATTTATGGCCACAATATTCACGGTCACTGCTCTTTGTTTTGATGTTTGTCGGAGCGATGGCAGGGTCGACAGGTGGTGGCTTGAAAATCGCCAGAATTGCGCTGATTATCAAGGCTGTAAGACGTTCTATTGCGCAAATTTTGCACCCGAATTCGGTTAAAATCGTACACATGGACGGGGAAACCGTGACAGATGATGTTGTGAACGGTGTTAAAGATTATTTGATGATTTATTCGCTGATTATTGCGGTGAGTGTGATAATAATTTCGCTTGATCCCTTTGTGGATTTCGAGGCAAATATAACTTCGGTTATTACCTGTTTAAACAACGTCGGACCGGGGCTTGGAATAATCGGGCCTGTGAGTAATTTTAGTGAATTTTCGGTTGCAAGCAAGCTGGTTTTGAGCGTTAATATGCTACTGGGAAGGCTTGAACTTTTCCCGATTTTGATTTTGATGTTTCCATCAGCGTGGAAAAAATAAGTGATTTTAAAAACAACATCTCCCCAAAAAATAAAAATGGAGGAATTATAATGTTAGAGCAAAACAGCTACCCAGGCAGAGGGATAATTTTAGGAAAAACAGCAGATGGAAAAAAATCTGTTGTGGCGTATTTCATTATGGGAAGAAGTGTAAATTCCAGAAATAGGGTCTTTGAAAAGACAAATGATGGAATTCGCACACGTGCCTTTGACGAGTCAAAAATGACTGACCCAAGCCTTATAATTTACCACCCAGTGCGTGAAATTGGCAGGGGACTTATAGTTACAAATGGTGACCAAACTGACACTATTTGGGATTTTTTAAGCCGTGGACTTCCATTTGACCAAGCGCTTAGAACCCGTGAATTCGAGCCTGATGCACCAAATTTCACACCTAGAATTTCAGGGCTTTTAGCTTCTGACGGCTCATATAAAATGTCAATTTTAAAATCGGCAAACGCTGAAGGTTCGGCTTGCTCACGTTATATTTTTGAGTACGCAGGGGAGAGTGGTTTCGCTCATTTTATCCACACATATAAGTGTGATGGCGACCCAATTCCCTCATTTGAAGGCGAGCCTAAAAAGCTGAATTTACCTGAAAATTGTGATATAGACAGCATTTCTGAGCAAATTTGGAACGAAATTGACGAGGAAAATAAGGTTTCTCTGTATGTCAGAATTAGAGATATTGAAACAGGTGAATTTGTCGAAAAAATTATAAATAAAAATAAATGAGGTGCGATTTATGACTGAATTTGAACTAAAATACGGCTGTAATCCAAACCAAAAACCGTCTAAAATTTACATTAAAGACGGCACGGAACTACCCATCGAAATCCTAAACGGAAAACCAGGTTATATCAATTTTCTTGACGCATTTAACAGCTATCAACTGGTAAAAGAGTTAAAGTCAGCTACCGGAATTGTCTGCGCAACATCGTTCAAACACGTAAGCCCAACTTCGGCGGCTTTGGGACTTCCACTGTCCGACGATTTGAAAAAAGCTTGCTTCGTGGACGACATCGAAGGGCTAAACGACAACCCCTTAGCCTGCGCCTATGCCCGAGCTCGTGGAGCTGACAGAATGTGCTCATTCGGCGATTGGGTCGCACTCAGCGACTGCTGTGACGCCATGACTGCAAGCCTTATCGCCCGTGAAGTTTCTGATGGTGTAATTGCACCAGATTTCACGGCTGAGGCTTTGGGAATTTTGAAAACTAAACGTAAAGGTTCTTATAATGTCGTAAAAATTGACCCCAATTATGTTCCAATTCAAGAAGAGTGCAAAGATGTTTATGGAATTACCTTCAGCCAAGGCAGAAATGAGTTCAAAATCAACGAAGAACTGCTTCAAAATGTCGTTACTCAAAAAGCACTTCCAAAAGAAGCTGTGCGTGACCTAATCGTCGCCCTAATCACCCTAAAATACACTCAGTCAAATTCTGTTTGCTACGTAGCCGACGGACAGGCGATAGGTGTCGGGGCAGGGCAGCAGTCCAGAATTCACTGCACAAGGCTTGCAGGAAGCAAGGCGGACACTTGGCAACTTCGTCAGCACCCGAAAGTGTTAAATCTTCCATTTGTTGACACAATCGCAAGGGCAGTGCGTGACAATGTTGTTGATGGATATATCAACGGCAACGAAGAGGATGTCTGCGCTGACGGAATTTGGCAAAATTATTTCAAAACTCAACCTGAATATTTGACAGAAACCGAAAAAAGAGAATTTTTGGACAAAATTACAGGTGTTTCACTGGGTTCTGACGCATTTTTCCCATTCCCTGACAATATTCAACGAGCACACAAAAGCGGTGTTAGCTATATTGCAGAGCCTGGTGGTTCGGTGCGTGATGACCTTATTATCAAACAATGCGATGAGTTTGGCATGGCGATGTGCTTCACAGGAATGAGATTGTTCCACCATTAAAATACTAAAATCCTAGGGCGAAAGTCCTAGGATTTTTCCATGTTGTTGAGATTTAAATACGGAGTATAGGATGTGGGGAGTTTTCCCTTTGCTCGTAGGGAATGGTCTTGACCATTCCGAAAGATTTTCGCTTCAGCGAAAAGAGAACGAAAGAATTTTCGTTGCGACGAAAAAGATACGCTCTCCGAGGGCATACTTTTTTTAGTGAGAAAAAAAGTATGGAAAAAACTCATCGGGGAAACACCCCCGAACGGTGGGAACGATTAATGGTGCTGAATATACAGACTATCTTGGATAGAAGAACTTTTACCAGTAGCAATCGCACGAAAAAAGAGCGAAACGAACAAGGGCTAATCGCCCTTTGGGTTGCCCGTTGGCTACTCACTTGAAGAACTTTATAGTAGGAGGGTCTATTTAAGCCTGTAAGATACGAAATCACAGGATCGCATCGTATCTAACAGACCTGAATAGACCATCCTACTCGCAGATTTTGCCGGTGGGTAGTCAACGGGACACCCAAAGGGCGATTAGCCCTTGTGCGTTTAGCTTTATCTTGGTGCGATTGCTCCTGTTTCTTGTTTTTCTATCTTAGAT
>CAYJOS010000022.1:0-22307 GCA_964371875.1 uncultured Oscillospiraceae bacterium
GAAACACAGTTTTCACAAACAAATGGATGATTCCAGAGCACGTTTGGAGCACAATCGAAGACCCTGCAACTCATGTTTACACAGGCGAAACAATTGTTGTAACAGGTGCTTTCAGTGAAGTAAAATCATTTGCTCCTGAAATGGTTGTACTTGGAAGAAACCCAAACTACTGGAAAGCTGACGACCTACAAGTTGACGAGCTACGTTGCCCACAATTTAACTCAAACGACGCTGCTCTAACTCTTCTACAAACAGGTTCAGTTGACTGGGCTCACATCATGATTCCAAACATCGAAGACACATATGTTCAAGGCGATGAGCACAAAAAATATTGGTACGGCGCAAACGACGGCGTTCGTCTTTCAATGAACTACATGACAACAAACGAAGGAAACCTTGAAGCATTTAACGACCCAGACTTCAAACGCGCTCTATCTATGGCAGTTGACAGAAAAGGTATCATCGACTCAGCTGTTTACGGTTACCTAGTTGACACAGTTCCATCAAACACAGGTCTTCCACCACAACTAGCAACATATGAAGACGAAACAGCACAAGCTGAAATGGCAAAATACACAACTTATGACACTGATGCTGCTATGGCTCTACTTGCTGAAGCTGGTTATGAAGACACAAACGGCGACGGCTTCGTTGAAACACCAACAGGCAAAGAAATCAGCTTTGAAATCGTTTCACCAGCAGGCTGGACAGACTGGAACGACGGCGCAGTTATCGCTGCTGAAGGCATGAAAGCAATCGGCGTTAACGCAACTGCAAGCGCAAAAGAACTTTCAATGGTTACACAACTTTGGGAAACAGGCGAATGGGATATGCTCTACACAGCAAACGGTCAATCAAGTGACGTTTATCGCTTCTACTGGGATACTATCGCTGACAGCTCAAGAGCTTTAACTTCAACATGGTGGTCAGTTTGCCAAACAAACTATGTAAACGAAGAAATTAACGCACTAATCGAAAAACTTCCAACAGCTTCAGACGACGAAGTTTTTGAAATCACATCACAAGTTGAGCAACATTTTGCTGAAAACATGATTAACATCCCTGTTCTATTCAACGGTAACTGGTTTGTATACAGTGATGCAAGATTTACAGGTTGGTCAACTTCAAACGAAACAGGCTATCCTGCAATCACAATGCACGACTCAAAAATCCTAAGACTTCTAGAACTCGAACCTGTAGTTTAGTTTAAATACTAACCTCAAAGCTCCTACATCATAAACAAAGTTCACTTTTGTGAAGGTGTAGGAGCTGTTTTTCTAAATTGCGATGATGCTCATTGTAATATCTTATTATTGAAAGGAAACTGAAGATGAAATATATACTTAAAAGACTGGGTTTTTACATTGTAGCATTCTTTGGTGCAGTTACACTTAACTTTTTCCTTCCCAGAATGATGCCGGGTGACCCTGTGCAAATGTATCTATCTGAACTTGCCCGTGGCGGAGGAAGAATTGACCCTGCAACAATCGCTTCAATAGAAGCCATGTTTGGTTTTAACACAGACGAACCACTGATAATCAGTTACTTCAACTACATAGGAAACATACTAACAGGCGACTGGGGTGTTTCTTTCTACTACTTCCCACAAACTGTTATGGAAGCTGTCACACGTGGTCTTCAATGGACAGTTTTCTTGATGGGATTTGCACTAGTAATCGGCTTTATTGTAAACAACCTACTTGGTATTTTGGTTGCATGGCGCCGTGGATCAAAATTCGACATTGCCTTAACAGTCGGCGGTCAATTCCTTGCAAACGTCCCCTCTGTTGTAACTGCAATCGTGCTACTTTTTGCACTTTGCTATACAGGCTATTTCCCACTGGGATATGCGGTTACTCCCCTATTTGTCCCCGAAACTCAGCTTGATTATGTCCTAGACATTCTCCACCATGCCTTCGTTCCCGTTACAGCCATAGTCATTTCAGGGCTTGGCGGTATCATGGGTATGCGTGCAAATATGATAAACCAGCTCGGCGATGACTATATCGTTATGGGTATCGCAAAAGGGCTTCCTGATAAAAAAATTATGTTCTCATACGCAGCTCGTAACTCACTACTACCAGTTATCACTTCACTTGCAATGCAAGTTGGTTTCCTACTTGGCGGTTCAATTATTATCGAGCAAATCTTCAACTACCCAGGGCTTGGTCAAGTCATGGTTTCTGCAATCAGCGCCCGTGACTATCCACTAATGCAAGGTATACTTCTTATGACAACTATACTAATGCTTTCTGCTAATCTGCTTGCAGATATTGCAATTTTATTCCTAGACCCACGCACACGCAGACAGTCAAGCAAATAATATTTTTTAGAAAGGAAGATAAAAATGGATACAAAAACAAGCAAAATTTCAAAAGCTATGAAATTTATGAAAAACAGTCCAAAATTTACAATAGGAATTTCACTGATATTATTAGTCTTGATAATGACTATGTGTGCGCCACTTTTCACCTCATATGACCCTCTACACAGATTTGAGGGACAATATCACGAAGCACCAAGTGCAGAGCATATTCTAGGAACAACAAGCCTCGGTCGTGACGTTTTTACCCAAGCACTATACGGCGGTAGACAGTCAATTATGGTCGGACTTTTAGCGGCATCTATTACCACAATTTTAGGTATGATAGTCGGTATCAGCGCAGGTTATATAGGCGGAGCTTTCGACAGCGTTGTCAGCACGCTAACAAACATAATGATGGTCATTCCAACTATAGTTTTACTACTAATTGTTGCCTCAATGATGGACGGCGTTTCGCCTGTTTTAATAAGCCTCATCATAGGTTTCACCTCATGGCCTTGGAACTCAAGGGTTTTGAGAGCGCAGACAATGAGTATCAGAAACCGTGACTTTGTCCGTTCTGCTGAAACTTTGGGCGAGAGTAAAATTAGAATACTTTTCTTTGAAATTATGCCTAATATGCTTTCAATCATCTCTTCAGCATTTGTCGGAACACTAATTTATTCAATCATGGCACACGCAACACTAGAATTTATCGGTTTTGGTAATCCCGACTCCGTAACACTAGGTACTATACTATTTAACGCTCAAAACTCAGGTGCATTCCGCAGTGGATATTTCTTTGAAGTCACAGGCGCTATCGGAATTCTCGTTATCATAGGCATGGGACTAACACTGATTAACTTTGCGATTGACGAAATTTCAAACCCCAAACTTAAAGCACAAAGAATTATGAAAAGTTATTATAAAGCAAGAAAAGCCGAACTTCGTTCAGTTGCCAAATAAGCAAGGAGGAAAGACGTTTATGAAAACAATAATTGAAGTAAAAGATCTTTGCGTTGACTATGTAACAGGTGACGGAACTTCTGTTAGAGCGGTTGACAAAGTTAGTTTCAAAATTGGTGAAGGTCAAAGCCTCGGACTTGCTGGTGAATCAGGTTGCGGAAAGTCAACAATTGCCTATTCACTCATGCGACTTCACAGACCCCCTGCGATTATTTCAGGCGGTGAAATTTTGTTCAACGGCGAAGACATTTTGAAATATAACGACAAAAAACTTCGTGATTTCCGCTGGAAAGATACGAGCATGGTTTTCCAATCAGCGATGAACTGCCTAAACCCTGTTACGACTTTGGAAACACAATTTTTTGAAATTTACAAATACCACGGCATCACAAAAAACAAAGCAGAATCACGTAAAAGAGCAGAAGGACTTTTGTCATTAGTTGGAATTCCGAAAGAGCGTTTGGGCGATTATCCCCACCAATTTTCGGGTGGAATGCGTCAAAGAGCGGTCATCGCTATGGCGCTTGCACTAAACCCAAAACTGCTCATTTTGGATGAACCTACAACAGCTCTCGACACGGTTGTGCAGAGAGATATTTTGAAAAGAATTTATGAGCTAAAAGCAAAATTTGGTTTTTCAATTTTGTTCATCACACATGATATCAGTTTGATGATGGAATTTTGTGACACTGTTGCAATCATGTACGCAGGACGTATTATCGAAAAATCTGCAACGGATAAAATTTTGCACAATCCAAGTCATCCTTACACCTTTGGACTTAAAAATTCCTTCCCATCATTGAAGGGTAAAATCGAGTATATGGAAGGCATTCCAGGCTCACCACTAGACCTTAAAAACATCCCCGAAGGTTGCAGATTTGAGGCAAGATGCTTCAATAAATGCGATATTTGCAGTAAAAAACAGCCACCAAGAGTGGAAAAAGATGGCAATTTCTACTATTGTCATAAGCCTTTGACAAGCGGTGAAAGTGAGGCAATCAATGGATAAAAAAGTAATATTTAAAGCTGAAAATCTGACTATGGATTTCAGCGTTAGCGGTAAAACCTTCTTCTCAAAATCAGAAACATTGCGTGCTTTAAACGACGTTTCTTTCGATTTGTATGAGGGAGAGTCTCTGGCAGTTGTCGGTGAATCAGGTTGCGGAAAGTCAACTCTATGCCGAATTGCAATGCGTTTCCATGCTCCATCAAGCGGAAAAATGTACTTTGATGGGCAAGATATTCATGCACTAAAAGGCGAGAAATTGAAGTCTTATAGGCAAAAGTCACAAATGATTTTCCAAGACCCATTTTCAGCATTAAACCCACTTCACAGCATAAATTATCACCTTGAAAGACCTGTAAAACTCTACCATAAAAGCACTCCCGAAGCCATGAAAGAACGCATCAATTCAGCCCTCGAAATGGTCGGACTAACCCCACCCGAGGAGCAAGGAAAGAAATATCCCCACCAACTTTCAGGCGGACAAAAACAGAGGGCGTACATAGCCAGAGTTTTGGCGGCTGGTGCAGAGGTAATTTTCGCCGATGAGCCGACTTCCATGCTTGACGTTTCAATTCGTTTGGGTGTTTTGAACCTCATGAACGAGCTAAAAGTTAAACACAAAAAGTCATTTATTTACATCACACACGACATCGCAACGGCGAGATATTTCGCAGATAGAATTATAGTTTTGTACGCTGGGCATGTGGTCGAGCACGGCGATGTTGACAAGGTTATCATAAATCCACGCCACCCCTATACCCAATTATTGGTAGCCGCAGCACCCGATCCCGAGCGTGAAGGCGAAGTAGAACTTCCTGTAAAATCCAGCGAAGAAACAGAAATTTCCATGTGGACACCCGAAAGCACAGGCTGTCCCTTCAAACACAGATGCCTCTATGCAAAAGAAATTTGCCACAAGGAAATGCCTGCAGAGCAAATGGTCGAAGAGGGTCAATTCATAAGATGTCACAATCCCCAAAATTAGTCGGAGGGCACAATGTATACATTAGATTATAAAAAATATGCACAAAAAATCAGACAAGCAGCAGCGGAATCAGTTGTGCTTTTGAAAAATGAAAACAACACTTTACCCGTTCAAAAAAATGAGAAAATATCCATTTTTGGCAGAGCGCAAATAGATACTTACTATTGTGGAACAGGCTCAGGCGGAATGGTAAACATTCCTTATTTAGTGAATATTGCAGACGGTTTAAAAGCAAAAAGAGCTATAAATGAGGAAATTTTTGAACTATATGCAAATTTCGTCGAAGAAAACCCCTTTGACAAAGGCAACGGTTGGGCACAAGAGCCATTTTCACAAAAAGAGCTGGCATTATCAGTTGAAATTGTCGAAAAAGCAAGCCAAAACAGCGACGTAGCAATTTTTGTAATTGGTCGCTCTGCCGGTGAAGATAAGGACTGCGAACCAATCGGCGGCAGCTATTACTTAAGCGAAATTGAAAAGGAAAATCTAAATTTAATTTGCGAGAAATTTGGAAAAGTTGTAGTCGTTTTAAACATCGGTGGAGTTATGGATTTGTCATATATTGTCGATTGCAACCCCTCGGCAATCCTTATTGCGTGGCATGGAGGAATTGAAAGCGGAAACGGTTATGCTGATGCAATTTGTGGCGATGTGAACCCTTGCGGTGCACTTCCAGACACCATTGCACGCAAACTTGAAGACTATCCCTCTACTAAAAATTTCGGTGATGCAATCGAGAATTTTTATACGGAAGATATTTTTGTAGGCTATAGATATTTTGAAACTTTTGCACCTGAAAAAGTGCTTTTCCCCTTTGGATTTGGACTTTCTTATACAAATTATGAAATTAATGATGTTAAACATATTGAAGAAAACGACAAGTATATTTTCAATTTAACAGTCAAAAACACAGGCGCAGTTAAAGGAAAAAAAGCGGTTCAATTATATGTTGAAGCGCCATCTGTAAAGCTCGGAAAAGCAAAAATTTCACTTGTTGGATTTGCGAAAACTGCTGAACTTGAAGCAGGTGGAAGCCAAAATTTAAGCATTGAAGTCAGCAAAAAAGACATGGCTTCATTTGATGAAGAACTGTCCGCATTTGTATTAGAAAATGGAAATTATCAATTTAAAATTGGCTTCAATTCTCGTCAAATTTCGACAGTTGCAACTGTTGCAATTAGTGAAACCGAAGTTGTTGAAAAATGCACTCCAGCGCTACTTCCTATAAAAAAATTCAAAAAAATGACCTCCACGCTTGACAATTCTGGCTATGTTTTATCATATGAAGATGTGAAAATTCGCGATTATGATTTAACAAAAAGAATTTCTGAAGAAAATGATAAAATATACAATAAAACTGAAAATAATTTCATTTTCGACGACCTTAAAAACGGAAAAATTTCAGTTGAAGAATTCGTAAATGACCTCTCAGATTTAGAACTAATTCACATGTCCAGAGGCGAGGGAATGTGCTCACCCAAAGTCACACCAGGCACAGCGGGTTGCTATGGAGGAGTTAGTGAAATCCTAAAAAATGTCAGAAAAATGCCATTAGTTTGTTGTTCAGACGGACCTTCGGGCATACGTATGGACTGTGGAACCATGGCGATTAGCGTGCCAAATGCCACTGCGATTGCCTCGACATTTGACACAAAATTGGTCGAAGAATTATTCGATTTTCTTTCACTCGAAATGCTTTATCATAAAATTGACACCCTTCTAGGCCCTGGAATGAATATTCATAGAAATCCACTTTGTGGGCGAAATTTTGAATATTATTCAGAAGATCCACTGCTCACAGGCAAGATGGCAATGGCACAACTTAAAGTGATGAACCAGTATGACATCACAGGAACAATCAAGCATTTTGCTGCAAATAATCAGGAAAAAGCTCGTAAAATTGTTGACTCAATAGTCAGTGCCAGAGCACTGCGTGAGATATACTTAAAAGGCTTTGAAATGGTAATTAAGAGTGGATTTGCTTCCAGTGTTATGACTGCATATAATCCAATTAATGGAATTCAAGCGGCGTCAAATTTCGACCTAAACACCACAATTTTACGTGGCGATTGGGGCTTTGATGGAGTCGTGATGACCGACTGGTGGGCGACCATGAATAAAGAAGGTGGAGAGTCCTCAGAAAAACATACTGCGGATATGATAAACTCTCAAAATGATGTATTTATGGTTTGTGCGAACGCAGAAGAAAATAGCATCGGCGACGACAGCGAAACAGAACTATCCAATGGCAATTTGAAAAGATATGCGCTGGTCAGAAACGGAATTAATATAGTAAAAACTATGCTGAAATATAATTGCACATTAGGCAATAAATCTGTAGAACTGCTAAATGTTCCCGAAAGCGTTTTTAACGAAAGATGTGATTTAGGGTCATTTGACGTGGGTGAAAATACAGAAATTGACTGTAAATTAATTTCCACTAAAAAAGGCATTTCAAATAGCATGACATTAAACTTGAAGTCTCAAGGTAAATATGTTTTCACCTTCGATTTGTTCGCAGATGCAGTCGAACTTGCACAAGTTCCATTGACAATTAAAGCCAATGGTGCAGTAGCGCACATTATAACCTTGAAGGGTGGAACGAGTGGCGTTTATACATGCGAAATCGACATGTTTGCTACAATTAATACATATTTGGAATTATTTTTTAGTGAAAGCGGCATGATTATCAACTCATTTAATATAAAAAAAATATAAACTTTTTTGGAAGGAGTTTGTAGTATTATGCAAGCAAGCGGATCCTTTGTTACAATTGATAACACAGAATACTATAAAATCAGCAATAGTGAAAAGTTGAAGCCATTTTTTATACAAGTGGCTTCAGCATCGGATATATGGATTTTCCTCTCTTCAAATGGTGGTTTAACCGCTGGAAGAGGAAATGCAAATGGAAATTTATTTCCATATGAGACAGATGATAAGCTGAATTTTGACTACGAAACAGGGTCTAAAACCGTAATAAAAATCGGCGAAAAAGCATGGCAACCTTTTGACCAAAACGGAATTCAAAAGTATAATATTAGTAGAAATATTTATAAGTCATGCTATGCAACCAGCGTTATTATGGAAGAAATTAACCATGATTTACATGTTTCCTATTCATATAAATATGAAAGTAGCGAAAAATTTGGCTTTGTAAAAACAGCTAAAATCACAAATCTAAGCGATGAAAATTTGAAATTTGAAGTCTTAGACGGACTGATGAATATCATGCCTTATGGTGTAAATTCAACACTTCAAGCTACATCATCAACGCTTGTTGATGCCTATAAAGCATCAGAATTATTGGGTGGAAAACTCGGAATTTACTCAATGACAACCACAATAAACGACACACCACACCCTATTGAAATGCTGAAAGCGAACATAGCTTACACAACTTTGAATGATGCAAAAATCTTTCTAGACCCTGATATAATTTCCAATTTCATTTACAGTAAAAATTTGGATATAGAGCCAGAATGCTACGGCAAAAAGAGTGGATTTTTCTCGGTCTTCTCAAAAGAAATTACAGCTAAAAACAACTTCGAATATTCATATGTTTTGGACAACGGTTATGACCATGCGAAAATTGTCGAAATCAATGAATTTATACAAAAAAATGATTTTAGCGACCTGTTCGTGGACATAAAAAAGGGCACATCTGATATAGTGAAAATTGTGTCCGAGGCCGACGGAATTCAAAGTTCGGGCGACAAAGTTGCCTGCGCAACACATTATTTGAGCACTCTTTACAACGTGATGAGGGGCGGAACTTTTGAAGACGGTTATGAATTTGATTACAATATTTTTATTAAATTCATACAAAATAGAAATAAAAAAATTATGGAAAATACCAAGTTGCTGGACGAAATCAAAACTTGCAAAACCATAAATGAATTGAAAAAAGTAGCAAAAAAATGCCCAGTTATGCATCGCTTAGCGCTCGAATTTATGCCACTTTCCTTCTCGAGAAGGCACGGCGATCCTTCTAGACCTTGGAATAAATTCAACATTGCCTTAAAGGATGAAAATGGTGACAAAACCGTTAATTATGAAGGAAACTGGAGAGATATTTTCCAAAATTGGGAAGCTCTCGGGCTATCATACCCCTCATATTATGAAAATATGGTTGCAAAATTTGTCAACGCTTCGACTTTTGATGGCTTTAACCCTTACAAAATCAACGACAAAGGCATAGACTGGGAGCGTCCTGAACCCGAAAATCCATTCAGTGGATTAGGCTACTGGGGTGATCACCAAATCATTTATTTACTAAGACTTTTGCAAGGACTTTCTAATCATTTTCCGTCAAAATTGGAAAAAATGCTCTCCGATGAAATCTTCTGTTACGCTAATGTCCCTTATGAAATTAAGGATTATTCCGAAATATTAAAAGACAGCAAGAAGACCATAACTTTTGACGAAAAGCGTGATTTAGAGATTGAAAAATTGGTAAAAAAGCATGGTACAGATGGAAAATTACTTCTTAAAAACGACGAGGTCTATTCAGTTAGTTTGACCGAAAAACTCCTCGTTCCTGTCCTCAGTAAAATCAGCAATTTACTGCCTGGCGGTGGCATCTGGATGAACACTCAACGCCCCGAGTGGAACGATGCGAATAACGCAATTGTGGGCATCGGATTGTCTATGATTACTGTTTATCATGTAAAGGCGTATTTAGAGTTTTTAAAGAAAATTTTTGAAGAAAAAACAAGTGATTTTTCAGTTTCTGTTGAAGTTAGCAATTGGCTTATTAGTATTAAAAACCTACTAAATTCCTATAATAATCAATATATTGGCAACGAAAAAGCTATACTTGATGGCATGGGTGAGATTTTTTCTACTTACCGCAAGATAGTGTATAAGGATGGTTTTTGCGAAAAGAAAATGCTGAGTTCGAGTGATATTTTATGCTTTATTGATGAAGCTTTGAATGTCACAAATCACACCATTTCATGCAACAAATCTAGTTTGTACTCAGGCTATAATTTGCTGAATGACGACTTTAGTTGCTCTCCAATGAAAGCCATGCTCGAAGGTCAATCTGCTGCTATTGCTGGTGGATTTTTGAGTGCAAATGAGGTTTGCGAATTGGTAAAAGAAATGGAAAAAGACTTACTTTACAAGAAAGGCAATTACCACACTCTTTACCCTATTGTGAAAACCAAAAGATTTTTTGACAAGAACTGTGTAAGTCCTGATTTTGAGGCGATTGAAGGCATAATCGACCAAGACAAAAATGGAAATTTACACTTCAATTCAAACATAGTTTCAGAGGAAGTTTTATCTGAAAAATGTGCACAAAAAGCAATTTCTGCCGACTTGACAGAGAAAATCCAAGCGGAATTCGAACGAGTTTTTGAGCACAAAAAGTTCAACGGCAGAAGTGATGTAATGTATAAATTCGAGGGTATCGGTTGCGCATATTGGCATCAAAACGCTAAATTCACTCTTGCGATTTTGGAAACTGCACAAAAAGCACACGCAAACGGCGAAGATATAAGTGAAATTTACCAACATTATAACAATATTTTACAAGGTTTTATTTATAGAAAAACGCCGTCTGAATGCGGTGCAATTCCGATTGAGCCCTATTCTCACACCTCATTTAACGAAAAAAGTGAACAACCCGGAATGACTGGTCAAGTTAAAGAGTCAATCATCATGCGACGTGGCGAACTTGGTGTTCAAGTCCTTGATGGAAAAATCTCTTTTGAACCTATTTTCTTGAGAAAAGATGAATTTGATGAAAATAACGAAATTAAGTTTACTTGCTACGGCGTGCCTTGTGTTTATAAAACCGACAGCACAAAAGCAATTGCTATCAATGCAAACGGTGAGAGAAAATTCCAAAATTCGTACACATTAGATAGTGAACTTTGCAGACAGATTTTTGAGCGTAGAAGCGAAATTAATCTAATCGAAATTTTTATTTGATATCTGAAAAACTTTCAATTTTAGGCTAGTTCCACAATATAAAATGAGCCTACTGCATTAAAGTTCACAAAAAACAAAACGAGCGCCCAAAAGGGTAGCTCGTTTTGTCGTTGCGCGTTCTATATCATATACTATGTGAAATTGTAATATTTCTATAACTTTTTGCTGTGGTTGCTCTCTCCGTATACATTATAGTTTATATTATACACTAAAATGACATGAGTAAAACGCCCACTTTAATATGTCCACGGAAGTTTGGAGTTCTTCGTCAGAAATCACGAGCGAAGGCGATAAGGTCAAAACATTTTCACCTGAAATTTTAAAACTCAAGCCTTTTTCCAGTGCTTTATATAGAATGAATTCTGCTTCTTTATGTGCTTTTTCCCCGTTTTTGTGTCTTAATTCAATCCCGACTAAAGCGCCGATTTGTCGCACTTCATATACTAATTCATGCTTAAAATTGAGGATTTTTTCTTTTAAAAATACACCGATTTCATTTGCTCTTTGGAGTAAATTCTCCGTTTCAATTGTGTCAATTAACGCAAGATTTAAGGCAGAGGCAAGTGGATTTTTTTCAAAGGTAAAGTGACCCATTGATGTGTGCTCACATATGTCAAATTTCTTGTTTGCAATTACCGCAGAGAACGGAACGAGCCCTCCAGTCATGCCTTTTCCTATCGTCAAAATGTCAGGTGTGACGCCAAAATTTTCAAAAGAAAACATAGTTCCACACCTTCCAAATGCAGTTGGAATTTCATCAAAAATAAGCACAACATTGTAATCATCACAAATTTTTCTGATTTTTTGTAAGTACTCTTTTTTAGGAATTGTCACGTCAGTACAGCGAACAGGCTCTATTAAAATTGCCGAAATATCTTCATTTTTACAGTGGTTTTCTATAATTTCTAAACTTTTTTGGTTGTGTTTATCATCATTTGTAAAGTGAGGAAATTGATAGCAATAATCAAGCAAAGGCTCTAATCCACCTCTAAAGTGAGCTGTGCCACCAACATTTATTGTCAAAAATGTTGCACCGTGAAATGAGTCTGTAGCTGATAAAGTTTTGTGCTTTCCTGTGTAAATTCTTGCAAGTTTTAACGCCGTTTCGTTTGAAACAGCACCACTCGTCGTGAAAAGGACTTTAAAGTCCTCGTGTGGCATTAAACTAACAAGTTTTTTTGCGCATTCAGTTGCTTTTTCGTTTGCATATCTTCTTGGAGAAAACGAAAGTTCCTTCATTTGATTTATAAGAGCATTAGTCAAATTTGGGTGATTATATCCCAGTTGGTGAACGCTGTTACCGTGAAAATCTAAGATTTTTCGTCCGTCACCGTCGATAATATATGCACCATCACACTTGCTTACAGTGTTTAAACAAGGCGAAGATAGCGCTTGTTTTAGAAAATATTTTTCATCTTCAATTAAGTCTTTTTTAACTTTTTCAGATAGGTTTTCCTCTTGCCAATTTGACCTAAAATCACTTAAATTTGTATCGCCCTCGCTGGTTTTTAAAGTCATATACATGTTCCTTTTTATAAATTTTGAGCATATAAAACTCCATGTTTTATATGCTCATTTTGTTTTAAATCATTTCTCTATCTCGTCAATTAAATTGCACAAATCGCTCATATTATCAATGATATAATCAGCTCCGGCAGATTTATAAATGTCAATTACTCTTGATTTTTCTGCTTTTTTTTCGTTTTCGGAAAGTGCATTATATTCTTCTTCCGTAAGACCCATAGCGGAGCTTCCTTCAATAATTCCAACAGTTATAATCCCTGCATTTTTGCCCTCTTTGATGTCGACTGCTGTGTCGCCTACTTTCATGGCGGACAGTGTGCTGCTGACTTTCAAAACTTCCATATTTCTGAAAACCATATATGGATTAGGTCTGCCCGCTCCAACTTCGGTTGAAGTGAAACACGCATCGGGTGAATAGCCTTTTTCCTTTGCGACTGGGATAACAAGGTCAATCATTTCACGGGTGTAACCAGTTGTTGTGCCGATTTTAATGCCTCTTTCTCTTAGCTTTGCGATTTCTTCTAGGACAAATGGCTTAGGCTCTGAATGGTCTTTAACTGCGTCCAAAATTGCAAGCTCACTTTTTTCATAAATTGCGTCAACATCTTCTTCGGTGAAAGCTCTGCCGTGAACTTTTTGAAATTCTTCGCTAATTCTTGGCATGTTTAGCATATATTTTACGTGGTCACGTTTCAACATTCCCATAGGCTCACGCACTTCGGCGTTTGTTGGTGTAATTCCGTGCGCCTTGAATGCATTTAGAAATGCGCCAACAGGTGCGAATGAACCGTAATCAACTGTTGTTCCTGCCCAGTCAAAAATGACTGCTTCTATTTTTCTCATCTTCTAACTCCTATTTGTTAAAGTACTCTGCAAAGATATCGCAAAGCTTGTTCATGTCCTCGGGGTAAATTTCGCCTATGTTTCCAATTCTGAAAGTATCGGCATTTGTAACTTTTCCAGGGTAAATTGCATAGCCACGCTCTTTTACAAATTCATACATTTCAGTGAATGAAAACTCTGTATTTTCAGGATTGAAAAATGTTGTTATAATCGGACTTTGATGTTTTCTGTCCACATAGGTTTTAATGCCCATCGCAGTCATTCTGTCTATTAAAATCTTGTTATTTTCTCTATATCTTGCCTCTCGGACTGCAACCCCACCCTCGATTTTTAGCTCTTCAATCGCTCTTCTAAAAGCTAAAACTACATGGGTCGGTGAAGTAAACCTCCATTTTCCGTCTTTGTCCATTTCCTCCCATTGAGTGTACAAATCGAGAGAAATGCTTGTTGATTTGCCTTTACATTTTGCCAAAGCATCTTTTTTGCAGACTATAAATGAAAACCCCGGAACGCCTTGAATGCACTTATTCGCCGAGCTTACCAAGAAGTCAATTTCTAAGCCTTTGACGTCAATATCAACACCACCAAAACTTGACATTGCATCTACAAAATAGATTAATCCAGCCTCTTTAACAACTTTTCCAATGCTCTCAATATCATTTAAAATCCCTGAAGTTGTTTCGCAGTGAACAATGACAACATGGGTAATTTCTTTGTCATTGGCTAAAATTTCCGCAACTTTTTCAGCCTTTGGTTGCTCGTTATAATGGCACTCATAAACTGCATAGTTTTTCTTTGCTTGCTTTACGGTTTTAACAATTCGCTCGCCGTATGCACCGTTTGAAATTACTAAAATTTTGTCATCATCGCCTAAATTGCTGATCAAAACCGACTCCACACCAAAGCTTCCGCTTCCTTGCATTAAAACCGCAGTGTACTCACTTTCGTCAACGTGAGCGACATTTAAAAGCTCTTTTCTGATTTCCTGTGTGATGATTTTATAGTCATTGTCCCAAGTACAGTGGTCAACCATCATTTCCTGTCTTACTGTGTCACTTGTTGTAAGTGGCCCAGGTGTTAATAATTTATATTTAATCAATTTGCTCATTCCTCTACTAAAAAATTAGTTTTTTGCGCTTTCAGAAATTGCTTCATGTTCTTTAAGCAAATCAACTGTTAGTGGTTCTGGGTAAACTTTTGAGTTTGGAGATAGCGCTGAGTCATCAGCTGTTTCATCTGCATATAGTGGCACAGGATAAGTTGCCATCAAATCAGCACGACCTTCTGTTACAATGCACTCAACCATTTCCATAGCAAGAGGGTTTGTTTCCTCGCCTTTATCAACTACTGCAAGGCTTTCTGTCAAAGTGAAGTTTCCTTCTGTTGGGTCAACAACGTCAATGGGAAGTCCATCAGCTTTATCCGCTACTGCTTGGTGTCTTAGTCCAAAACCGATTGCAACTTCACCAGCACGAACTTTTTTGATAGGTCCAGAACCTGAACTTTCAAGATGAGCGCCTGCATTTGCATAAATTCCCTCAAGGATAGTCTTTGTTTCTTCTTCGCCATATTCAGCGACTAACGCTTGAACCATAAGCCACGCAGTTGAAGAACCTGTGATGTCAACAACAGAGATTAGTCCGCTATATTTGGGGTCTGCTAGGTCTTTGATTGATGTTGGAGCTTCAATGTTATTTGCTTCAAGCTCTGCTGTGTTTACGATTAAAGCACCTTGGTTTCCGATGAAAGGTGTGTAATATGATGGGAATTCGTCGTTTGTGTTGACTTCAAAAGTTAAGTCCATGAACATATTGTGGTCAGCTTCCGCACTTTCGACATAATATGAGCTCATAGTCACAACATCAGCTTCGATATTTGTTCCCTCGGCTAAAAGTTTACCGCCTAGTTCTGATGTACCAAAGCTTTGGAATAGATATTTTCCTTCGTAGCCATTAGCGTCTAGAGTCGTTTTCATAGACTCAACTGCTTCATCGTCGGCGTTTGAATAGAAAATAACCTGTGCTTCTTCCTCCGCTCCACAAGCTGAAAAACTTGTTAGGCATAGACCTGTTAGAACAGCCATAGCTGCTAGTTTTTTAAATTGAAACTTCATTTTTAATACCTCTTAAATTTTTGATTGTTTTTTATGCGAAAAGAACGCAAAAAGTCCTTTTGCCACTAGATTTGTGAGTAAAATTAAAATTGATAGGACAAATATTTCGTTAAAGTTTGCATAGTGCTGAAGCTCTTTAATCTTGGTTGTGATAACAGAAGTTCTTGCACCTGCGATGAAAATTACAGCACTAATAGTCACCATTGAATGTATGAAATAGTAGCTGAAAACTTCGATTAAGGAGTGAATTGCGTTGGGGGTTATAATCCTGACTATGGATTTCAGCCAACTGTCACCCATGAGTTTTGCTGTTGTTTCCCAAGAGGAATTTAACTTTTCCAAGCCGTTTTTCATGATTAAATAAGGACTTGAGAAAAAGTGGATTATGTTAGAAACTATGATTAGTGGAAAAGTGTTTTGCAGTGGTGTTCCTGTGAAAGTCAGCAAAAACGCAACACCGATAACCATACCTGGGATAGCATTGCTGACCAGTGCGACACTGTCCAAAATTTTTCCTAAAGCTCTGTTTTCGGGGCTTCTTGCAGAAATTAATGCTGCACCGTATACTGTTAAAGTTCCGAAAATTGCAGTCATAATTGCGACAAAAATCGAGTTTTGATATACAGAAATCAATGCGCTATCTGATAAAACATCTTTTACAACATCAAATGTTGGAATGATTTTATAAGGCCATTGTTCTACAAAAGGCACAATGAAAATTACCGCAAAAATCGACAACACCGCAAACAAAACTACAGCCGAAATTGCACCGCAAGATATATCGCGAAGCTTACTTTTTCTTAGTTCAACCTGTGAAATTTTGTTGTATCGAATATTAAATCGCTCGATAAAAGCAAGCAAAATTATGCTTAAAATTGATGGCAAAAGCATAGTTATCGCAACTGCTGAGCCTGCGTTAAAATCAGGCACACTACCAAGCATTTTCTCGTATAAAGTGGTGGAAATTAGCTTCATATCACCGCCGAGAGAAGTTGGTATGCCATAATCTGTAAAACATAGTGTGAAAGTTTGAATAAAAGACGCTGCAAAAGTTCCGTAAAGTGGACGAATTACGGTTATCATAAACCCACGAAAAGCCGAGTCGCCCATAGCCCTAGAAACGATGACATATTTTTTGTCTATGTACTTCATTGTGTTGTTTATGAGCAAAAACGCAATCGGTAAAGTGTAAATTATATAGCCGATAACGATGCCAACAGAACCGTAAATTTCAAATGGCTGAAAGCCTAAAATTTGTGTAATTAATCCCTGTTTGCCGAAGGAATAAATAATCGCAAAACCATATGTAATCGTCGGTAGTAACATGGGAAGTGTTGTCAAAACTGGGATAGCTTTTTTGATATTCTTGTGTACATTTGTAAAATTCACAGTGTATGCAAGCAAAAAAGCCAAAACTGTCGAGATGACTCCACTGATTGAAGCGAGCAGAACGCTGTTTAAAAGCGACTCTCCCAAATCTCCACTTAAAAATAATTCTGAGTAAAAACCAAGCGAAAATCCGCTTTCACCTACGAAAGATTTCATTAAAATTGTCAGCATAGGAAAAAGCAAAAAACTTATAAAAAGTACTGCAATTAGGGCAAAAACTACTTTAATCACGTGGTTTTTGTTCTTTGTCATCGCCATAAAACTAAATTCCCAAGCTTAGAGATAGACTTTGATTAAAAAGTGAAAGGATATTATTTCTTTTAATTTCTAGCTGATTTAAGATGAAGTCACGTACGAAATCAGATTTTGGAGCATTTATAATTTCTGATGGCTCTGCATATTGAACAATGTTTCCGCCGTCTAAAATCATAACTTTGTCAGATAGGCTTAGTGCCTCTTCGGGGTCGTGTGTGACTATGATAGTCGTTAGCTTAAATTCTTTTGCAATTTGCTTAATTTTTTCTTTGATAGACTCTTTGATAACGCCGTCTAAAGCTGATAGAGGTTCGTCTAAAAGTAAAATTTTAGGCTTCATTACAAGAGTTCTCGCAAGAGCAACACGTTGTTTTTGCCCACCTGAAAGGTGTTCAATTTTTTTATTTATATGGTCTTTTAAACCTAGAAGCTCGATTAATTCCTCAACTTCTTCTTTGGATGAAATGTTTGGCTTGTTTCTTAGTCCGTAAGTGATGTTTTGATAAGCATTTAAGTTTGGGAACAAAGCGTAATCTTGGAATACTATATTAAATCCACGATTTTCCATGCTCACGTCAGTGATGTCCTCACCGCCAAATTCAATAGTACCGCTGTTTGCTTCGGTAATTCCCAAGATTACATTTAATAATGTAGTTTTACCGCTACCTGATGAGCCAAGGATTGAAACAATCTCGCCTTCCTCTATGTCTAAGTTTATATTATTAAGTATGGTTGCATCGTCATATTTCTTTTGAATATTTCTAAGTTTAAGCATTATGGGTGTCCTCTCAATTCGTTTAATTCTTGTTTAATTTTATATAGTTATTGTTAAGTCAGAAAGTGAAAAAAAGTAAAACTTTTGTGTGGAATCCTAAGTTTCTTGCGTTTTTCTTGTAGAAAAACTACATCATTCACTTGGATAAGCGAGTGACTTTATCTCTGTCGTATTTTTCTCTATGTTGTATGAGTATTTATCATAGTCGGCGATTAAAATGCCAGTGTATAACATGTCAATTATTGCAATTTGAGTACAACGAGAAAAAATCGCATTTCCGTATAAATACTGCTCGCTACCTGAGCATAAAATTATGTCTGCATACTTATTTATTATGGAATTGTCAAAATTTGAAATGGAAATTGTAGTCGCTCCGCCACTCTTTGCAGTCATCAATGCGTCAACTGTAATTCTTGAAAAACCTGTGTAGGAAATCCCTATTGCAACATCTTTTTCAGTGAGATTTTTTGCACAAATTTTCTGCAAATATGGGTCTGAGTAAAACAGCACATTAAAGCCCATATATGTAAGTTTGGTTTTTAAATCATCGGCAACACAAGTTGAGTTTTCAACTGCAAAAATAACTATATTATTTGCACCAATTATGCTCTCAACTGCCCGAATTAGCTCATATGAGGATATATTTTTCAGCAAATCCTCAAAATGTTTCATGTGTGTTGAAATTACTTTTGCAGGTGTATCTACCAGTTTGTCGCTGGGCGAAACTTCAAAAGAAACCAACTGTGTAAGCTCTGTTTTCATTTCTTTTTTTATCTGCTCGGCTGTCATCTCTTTTTTGATATCTTTAAAACCTTTGTAACCTAAAGCATTCGCAAATCGGATTATGGTCGGCTGGCTAACTTCCGCTCTTTTTGCCAAATCTTCAATAGAACTGTTTACGATGTCAAAATCTCCCGCCAGAAGTACATCTGCAACCTTTTTCTCAGAGGCACGGAGTGATTTATACATTTTTCTGATTTCAAAAGTTAAGTTCTTTTCCAAAATATTTCCTCCTATTTTTGTAGTTAATCTACAACTTATATAGATTTAAAGTTTAAAATTTACAAATTTTTGCAGTATTTTTATCTGATATTGATATTAATTTTAGTTATGCACACATCTTACCATTAAAGCACACTAATTTTCATCAATATGCAGTGAAAACTACATTAAATGTAAGTTAAATACACAGCCTTGCACTATGTAAACAAAAAAAGCTTGGACTTCATATTGAAATCCAAGCTTTAGTCAGAGAAAAAAACTCATTAAACGTGATATTTACTTAATTAGTTATGTTTTGTTTTCTTTGCGAAGGTAACTATCAGCGCAAGAACACCTAAAACCATTGAACTGTATAGGTAAAGCATCATATTGCTTTCATCGCTTGTTTGTGGTAGTTCTCCTTTAGGAACGTCGGGGTCGTCAATGTCTTCATCATCCGATGAATTATCACCTAGTGGTGTGTCCTCATCTGGGATTTCTAAGTCATCAAGCGGGGTGTCTTCGTCTGGAATTTCTTCTTCTGGGTCTGGAGTGGGAGTAGGGCTTGGGGTTGGATCTGGTGTTGGAGTTGGGTCTGGTAGTGGGTCTGGATCTCCATCACCGCCACCTCCGCCACTGCTGGAAGATGTGATAGTAATCGTTGCTGTGTATGCGTTTTCTAAGCTAAATACTGAAGCTGTTTCTTCATCAATTGGCATCCAAAGACCAGTTTCGGCATCTTGCTCTGCAACAAAGATTTTGAATGGCACTTCGTAAACGCCAACAGCCGCTGGAGTTGTGTAAGTTGTTTGGTTGAAGTTTACACCATCTGTGGCATAATCGTTAGTGAAACGAACAATTAATTTTTGGTCAGCTTCAAGTTCGCTTGCCACATAATCAATATTATCATTTCCTACAACTTTCAAAAACTCATCAATATCAACACTTGCATTTATTTCTGTGTCGATTGTGTAACCAACACCGTCGTATACTTTGCTATCCTCATAGTCATGTGCTGCAAAAATATTCAATGGACCTCTGTTGATGTAGAAATAATAGTTGTTTTTTTCTTGTTCCGAAAGAACACTTGTGTCAATTTCAAGATTGTTAACCATATTAAGTTTAGCTGGCAGAGTGAATATTTCTTCTGAACCGATGTAGCTAATAGGGAAAGATTCAGAACTATAAAAGTTCATACCAACTCCCGCTCTTTCGGTAAAATCATAGCCGAAAATGGGTGTTTCTTTTTCCAGTAAATCCACATTATCACCTGAGAAATGCTCAACATTAAATTGTGAATATAATGTAGCTAGAGGTTTGCCTGTCGATGGAACTGTTAACTGCATGTCGTATCCTCCGACATTTACATCTTGAAGGTCAACTAATGAATTTGAACCTTGGATTGAAGCATGACCATAAACAGTGTTTACCATAACATATCTTGGGTAAATTTTAACTTTGACTGCTTGTTCCTCGCCACCAACTGTCACTGTGAAAGATTGAGCGGCAATGTCATTATCTGTATAGTCATTGTTTGTGGGAACTGGTACACCGCTAGTCCAAACTACATTTGTTGGAATTTCTCCAAAAATTATATCAGCTTCATTTACACCTAAAAACTGTGCAATTTCTTTTTTAACTAAATCATCTGTGTAATCACCGTTATAAACTACTTGAGCATAGTCTGGTGGTAGCACTTCTGCACCTTTTGTGAATGTCATAGGCTCTGTGATATTCATATTAGAAATATCTTCTTGGGTTAAATTATCATTGCCGTTTCCATCTGACCAGTAGTAGCCAAGTGGATTTTCGCTTGCATGTCCATTAGTTGGTATGATGTTTTTATTAACTCTATATGGATTTGTAGAACCTGTGTGGAAATAAGTTTCGGCATCTTGTAAAACAGTTGTTCCGTCTGAATCAAGGAATTTAACTTCTGATAAAATGATAGGGTAAACTTCTGTGTCAGCTGCTACCATCATGTTAGTAGCTTGTTGAGAAGTGCCTGTTGCGTCTAAATAATACCAACTGCTTCCAGTTGTTCCAGCTGTCTCGGGTCTAATAAATTGACCTTCGGGTAATGGGTATTCAGCTAAGTAATCGGCATCACTTGGAACTAAACTACCTAATAAAGTGGTTGAAAGTTCGTAAGCTTCGCTAATTGTTTCGCCAGTGTGACTTTTTACAGTTACGTTTCTAATACGAAGTTTGCCTGATGAACCTTCAGCGTTTTGGTCTGATGTTGCAATAAATTCAAAGTCTAAGTCTTCACCATTAGCTACCGCCATAAGTTCAGTCGCGTCAAATGTTGCTTTTTGCAAACCGCTTTCTTCAACAAAATTTAAAGTAGCAACTTCTTTTGTATAATGACCATCAATTTTTTGCATTACTTTACCGGTAACACCTGTTTCACCAAATGCATTAGCTTCAATTGTGAAGATACCTTCGTTATAGTCTGCGCCAGTTAATTTAATTGTTTTAAGTGAAGCTTTAGGATAGAAACCTAAAACATCACCATATAAAATTGTGAAATTTGCAGTTATGATGGTTTCATTTGTGAATGAACTTTTCATGTCATAACCATAATATGTGTATCTACATTCCCAACCATCTAAAATATATCCTTCTGGAACTACTTCGCCTTCGGTTGGAATATCGCTTGAATTTGTTTCCCATGGTTTTCCACTTGCAGGATAATAATGAAAGTCAATTACATTTCCGTCTGTGTCATAGAAAACAGCTACTTTTGAATCATAGTTGTTGTAATTTGGATAAAGTGTTATAACTGATTGGTCGCTTGGAAGTGTGATTGTTTGATTAAAGTTAAATTCTTCAAATCCACTTGTAACTGTATTGTAGTCACCATCGCCATCTTTGTCCCAATACCAGTTATAATGTTCGCTATCTGTTATAAATCCATATTCTGCGTTAGCTTCGAATTTATCCCAAAGGGTAAGCTCACTATTAGTTACAGAAAATTCTTCTGCAACAGACACCCAATCACTACCCATATATTTGATAGTCCATTCAGTAACAGGGGGTTCTTCCACTGGTGGATTGTCGCCCTCTTCTGCTAGTGGCTTAATCCCCTCTTCTGTTGGCGGGTTACTGTCCTCTTCCGCTGGTGGGTTGATGTCCTCTTCCACTGGTGGGTTGCTATCCTCTTCTGCTGGTGGGTTGCTGTCCTCTTCAGCTGGTGGGTTACGGTCCTCGTCTGCTGGAGGTTTG
>CAYJOS010000023.1:0-21099 GCA_964371875.1 uncultured Oscillospiraceae bacterium
CAGATTTAAATAGACCCTCCTACTCGCAGTTCTTGCCAGTGGGTAGTCAACGGGCGCTTATCAGGCGTCAGCCGTTGATTATTTCTCTTTTGGTGCGATGGCAACTGGTTTTTGTTTTGCCAGTTAATTATTCTTGTATACTCAGCACCCTTAACCGTTCCCACCGTTCGGGGGTGTTTCCCCGACAAGTTTTTGGTGACTTTTTTCTTGAAAAAAAAGTCACTCCCAACGAAGTGCGTCTCTTTTCGTCGCAACGAAAATTCTTTCGTTCTCTCGTACTTTTCGTCGAAGCTAAAATTCTCCCTTCTCTCGTTCTTTTCGCCGAAGCGAAAATCTTTCGGAATGGTCAAGACCATTCCCTACGAGCAAAGCGAAAATCCCCTAGTGCCTTTCCAAATCAAAAACCACTCAAAACAAAGTTTTTTCACTTGTCAAGTGTAAAATTCGACAAAAAAGCCAGTTATACGACACTAGCGATGAATACTGTGGAAATTATGAATATTTTGTGTCAAAATCTGGTTTTTTGCAGTGTTGATAACTCTGTTGATAATGTGCAAAACTCTTTATATACCAATAATTTTTACGAAAACTTTACCAAACAGGTCTATGTATTAACAAATGAATAAGCGTTGCTATTCAAATTTTGAATAGCAAAAACACGAAAAAACACTTGCCAAGATTTGAGCTTATTTTTGACCTCAAACCCCTTGGCAAGTATAATTTTTGATGAAATTTTTGCTCATATTTTTGCTACTTGTACAATATTATATTGTAATTAGAATTTGGAGGCAAGCTATGAGAAAATTATTTTTATTCATTTTGACAGTTGCTTTTTTCACTCAACCCGTTCTAGGTGTAAACACCCTCACAGACGACGAAATTATCATCAGCGCACCTCGTGCCATTTTGATGGAAAAGGAAACAGGAGAGGTAATTTACCAAAAAAATGCAGATGAAACCGCCCCACCTGCAAGTGTTACTAAGGTCATGACCATACTATTAATAGTAGAAGAACTCGAAAAAGGAAATCTCACTCTTGAAGACATGGTTAGCGTTTCCGCTAACGCTCAAAGCATGGGTGGTTCTCAGGTTTATCTTGAAGAGGGCGAGAGCATGACAGTCAGAGACATGCTCAAAGCCATCGTAGTTTCCTCGGCTAACGATGCTGCTGTTGCCATGGCAGAGCACATAAACGGCACAGAACAAGCCTTTGTCGACAAAATGAATTTGCGTGCAAAGGAGCTTGGTATGGAAAACACAAATTTCACAAACTGCACTGGACTTTTTGATGACGAAAATCACTACACCACCGCTAGAGATATCGCCCTAATGTCACGTGAACTTATACAACACGATATGATTAAAGATTACACCACAATTTGGATGGACACCCTGCGCAACGGCGAATTTGGGCTTTCAAACACAAACAAACTCGTCAACAGCTATGAGGGTTGCACAGGTTTGAAAACAGGCTTCACACAGCTTGCGGGTTATTGTTTGTCTGCAACTGCCGAGAGAAACGGTGTTGAGTACATCGCTGTCGTCATGGGTGTGGACACTTCGGACAATCGCTTTGATAGTGTAAAATCACTCCTAAATTACGCTTTTGCAAATTTCGAGCTATTAAAACTCGCCCCTGACGAGGCTATACCCCCTGTTTTGGTAAATTTAGGCGAAAAAGACAGCGTTCAACCTGTCATCGCTGGCGAAGAATTTATTTTGCTCGAAAAAGGCAACAACACAGACGTGAATTACGACCTTGAAGTTACGCCCTCAGTTTCCGCTCCTGTGCAAAAAGGGCAGATTTTAGGTAGAATTACCATAAGCAAAGATGACAAAATTTTACGTGAACTTGACCTCATTTCTAAGGAAGAAATTTTACGAAAAACACCTATGAAAATTTTTATAGACATGGTTGAAATGCTATACGGTTGACATAACTCCATATTTTAACCAAAAATACTAAAATTTTTTATATATTTTTCCCACTTTAGTCAAAAAGAGTATTGAAAAAAAAGGAAATTAGGTGTAAAATAACTCATATCAAATTCTCTAACTACAAAGGAGAACCTAATATGGTTAAAGTAAATTTAGAAGGCTGTAAGGATTTTTTCGCTGTGGGAGATCCTGACTATTCACTAGCTGCAAAAGCACACAGAACTCTAGCAGAAAAAACAGGCGCAGGAGCTGACTTCCTCGGCTGGCCTACCCTACCTAAACTAATCAAAGAAACAGAACTAAAAAGCATAGTTGCGTGTGCTGAACGCATTCGTTCTAATTCTGATGTCTTGATTGTTTGCGGTATCGGCGGATCATACCTTGGTGCTCGTGCGGCAATCGACCTTTTGTGCGGTGCTGACAAAAATGCAAACCCTGAAGTTTATTTTGCAGGTACAGCATTATCCCCTGATGCACTAACTGAAATTATTCAGGCTATTGGCGACAGAGATTTCTCTGTTAACGTCATTTCAAAATCAGGCACAACTTTAGAGCCAGCTCTCTCTTTCAGAGTTTTCAAAAGCCTACTCGAGCAAAAATATGGTGTTCAAGCTGCTAAAAGCAGAATTATTGCTACAACTGATGCTGCAAGAGGTGTTTTAAAAACACTTGCAACTGCTGAAGGCTATGAAACTTTCATAGTTCCCGATGATGTCGGCGGAAGATACAGCGTTTTATCTGCTGTTGGTTTACTTCCTATGGCTGTTGCCGGAATTGATGTTGAGCGTGTTATCAACGCTGCTATCACAGAAATGGAAGCACTTAGCCAACAAAGCCCTGAAAACCCAGCTTGGCAATATGCTGCTGCACGTCAAAAACTATATAGCATGGGCAAAAATATCGAAGTTTTGGGCTGCTATGAGCCAAGATTTAGATTTATGTCCGAGTGGTGGAAACAACTTTATGGTGAAAGCGAAGGAAAAGATGGCGTTGGCATCTTCCCTGCTTCTGTTGAATTTACAGCTGACCTTCACTCCATGGGTCAATATATCCAAGACGGCCCAAGAACTATGATGGAAACAATAGTTTCCTTTGAAGAAAGCCTCAGTTCATATGAAGTTCCTTTCGCAATGGGCGACCCTGATGGTCTAAACTACCTTGCAGGACGTGACTTTGATGCTATCATGAAAGTTGCAAAAGAGGCAGTTAAAGCAGCACACATCAGCGGTGGAGTGCCAAATATTGAAGTTACAGTTCAAAGACGTGATGAAGAAAGCTTTGCAGCTCTTGTTTGCTTCTTTGAAATGGCTTGCGGTATTTCAGGTTACATTTCAGGGGTTAACCCATTCGACCAACCTGGTGTCGAAGCATACAAAAAGAACATGTTTGCTATGTTAGGAAAGCCGAAAAATTAAATATTTGTAAAAATTATTCAATTTAGCATTGAAATCTAGCGTGAAAAGTGGTAATATATTTACATGGAATAAGTAAAGTGCTTATTTCACTATACATTACAAGGAGCGTGATTTATATGGTTAAATTAGTCATGGGTCAAAAAGGTTCCGGCAAAACTAAACAACTATTCGATTTGCTTGCAGAAGCAATGAAGCAAGAAAGTGGTAACATCGTATTTATTGATAAGGACAAAAAACTTATTCACGATATTCCACATACTGTACGTTTAATTCACTGTAACGATTACGGAATTAGCACAAATCTTCAGTTCAAAGGCTTTATTAGTGGTATTCACGCCGGAAACTATGATATCACTCATGTTTTTATCGATAACTTTTACAAAATGCTCGACGATACATCAAACGAAGCGGTTGAGCGTGTCCTAACTTGGATTGCAAATCTTGGCGAAAGAGAAAACGTAAGCTTTACTCTAAGCGCAACTGCTGACGTTGAAGCACTAACTGACGGCATTAAAAAATACATTATCTAAACTAATTATAAAAATCCTGCTCAATTTTGAGTGGGATTTTTTGTTGCGATGAAAAGGAAACACCCCACGGAGAAAGGGACGCGCTCCGCTAGGGCATACTTTTTTTAGTGAGAAAAAAAGTATGAAAAAAACTCATCGGGGAAACACCCCCGAACGGTGGGAACGGTTTAGGGTGCTGAATATACAAGAATAATTAGATTGTATTAGTTAAGTAGGAGCAATCGCACCAAAAGAGAACTAAACGAACAAGGGCTAATCGCCCTTTGGGTGTCCCGTTGGCTACTCATCTGAAAGATTATATAGTAGGAGGGTCTATTTAAGCCTGTAAAATGCGAACTCTGCAAAACGGTTCGTATCTAACAGTTCTAAATAGACCCTCCTACTCGCAGATTTTGCTGGTGAGTAGCCAACGGGCTTTTGACAGGCGACAGCCGTGACTTTTGCTCTCTTTTAGTGCGATAGTAACTGGTTCGGGGCTTGCCAGTCATGATAGTCTGTATATTCCGCACCCACTTTCGTCACTCGTGTTCGGAGACGAGACTCCGATGTTTTTTGGTGACTTTTTCACACGAAAAAGTTACCCCAGCGGAGCGCGTATCTCCGTTTCTTTCGTCGCAACGAAAATTCTTTCCCCTCGTTCTTTTCGCCGAAGCGAAAATCCCCTCGGAGAGCGTCTCTTTTCGTCGCAACGAAAATCCTTTCGTTCTCTCGTGCTTTTTGCCGAAGCAAAAATTCTCCATACTTCCCACCGAACCAAAGTTCACAATATTATTTTATATAGTATATTGACGTTTTACCTAATATAGGTTACAATATTTACATAGATAAAACTGGAGGTGATGCTGTGAATAATTTCAAATGGGACGCGCGATATCTGTATGCAGGTGTCACCGCCCTCCTAGTTATTTTTTGTTGCATAATATTTTACATGCTGTTCCAGCGTTGGGAAATTATAGGAGAAGCCATTTCAGGCTTTTTCACAATTTTAACCCCTTTTATTTGGGGGCTTGTTTTTGCTTATCTTCTCAGTCCTGCACTAAAACTTACACAAACCCTTTGGCTTTCCTTTTTTTCAAAAAAATTTTCCTTTAAAGAAAAAACCACCTTTGCCCTAGCCCGTGGATTTGCCGTTTTTTCAAGTGTTTGTGCTATGATACTTATCATAGTTTTCATAATTTCACTAATCTGGCCAAGACTTGAAGAAAGCCTTATTTCGGTTGTAAACCAAATTCCACAATATTTCACTTCAATCAACAACTGGTTGCTTGAAATTATTGAAAGATTTCCAGAACTTGGTATCGACGTCACTGTTGTAGTTGAAGAATTGCGCTCTTATGTTGACAATTTGATAACCAATATTATCCAGCCACAGGTCACAGAACTTGTCGGCGTTTTATCTAGCAGTGTTTTCACAGTTCTAACCATGTTTTTGAATATTGTCCTCGGAATTATAATTTCCTGTTACCTTTTGTATAACAAAGAGAAATTCGGCGGACAATTCAAGCGTCTAATGTACAGCATTTTTTCTTCTGACCACGTGGATTCCATATACTCAACTTTTAAATTTATAAACAAAGTTTTCATGGGATTTATAGGCGGAAAAATTCTGGATTCATTCATAATTGCGATTTTATGCTATATAGGCTGTGCAATTTTGCGTATGCCATATGCGCCACTTATCGCTGTTATTGTCGGAATTACGAACATAATCCCCTATTTCGGGCCGTTTATCGGTGCAATTCCCTCTGCATTTATCATCTTGATGGAAAGCCCTGTACAAGCCCTGATTTTCCTTGTATTCATCCTTGCTCTACAACAATTCGACGGCAACATTCTCGGGCCTAGAATTTTGGGCAACAGTGTTGGAATTAGCGGATTTTGGGTTATGTTTTCCATCCTAGTCGGTAGTGGACTTTTCGGTTTTACAGGTATGCTTATCGGCGTTCCCTTTTTCGTGGTACTCAGCACAGGAATTAATATTCTTATCAAAGGGCAACTGCGAAAAAAAGGCTTACCGACTGGAACGTCAGAATATGTATGCATTGATCGCATAGATCCTGTGACGAAAAAGCCGGTAAGGCAAGAAAATATTGAAATTCCTGAAGAATTTATCGAAGAACTGTAAGTAAATTATCGTGTGCTTCTTTTAAAGTATCACAAAAAATATTTACTTCATCTATAGTATTAAACCTTGAAAAGCCAAGTCTTATCGACCCGTCAACTATCTCTTTTGGAAGTTGCATAGCATCTAAAACATAACTTCTTGATTTTAGTTTGCAAGCCGAACCCATGGAAATATAAATTCCTTTTGCATCCAAAAAGTTTAAAATTACTTCGCTTCTATATTTCGAAAGTGCTAAATTCAAGATATGCGGCGCATCGGATTTTAAAATTTTTGCACTGGGAATTTCAGCGGTAATGCGGTCAACACATAGTTTTTTAAGGCTTGCCATATGAATTAAATTTTCTGAAATAGTCGGCATAGTGGCTTCAACTGCAGCTCCAAATGCGGAGATTAGCGGAACTGCCTCTGTGCCGGCTCTTTTTCCACGCTCTTGCTCTCCACCTTTCATAAATGATGGTAGAACTATTCCGCTTTTTATGTAAAGAGCGCCTATGCCCTTCGGAGCATGGACTTTATGTCCTGAAATTGAGATTAAATCCGCACCTGTTTCAGTCAATTTATATGGAGTTTTTAAAAAAGCTTGAACTGCATCTGTATGCAAAAGCGCACGGCTTTTTTTAGCTTTTATGCCTTTGGAAATTGCCGAAATATCTGTAATTCCGCCTGTTTCGTTGTTAATTGTCATCAATGTAACCAGAGCCGTGTCGGGTCTAACCGCTTCGATTGCGTCCTCCGCTGATACAGAACCATCAGCTTGCAGTGGCAAATATGTAACCTCATAACCCTCGTTTTCGAGCGCTTCTAAAGTTTTTACAACTGCACTATGTTCAACTTTTGAGCTTACTATATGTTTACCCAGAAATTTTCTGGCTTTTAATGCAGAAAAAATTGCCCAGTTGTCGCTTTCAGTTCCGCAAGAGGTGAAAAAAATCTCCTGAGGTCTTGCACCCAAAGCGTCTGCTATGCTCTTCCTCGCTTTGTCAACCAAAGCCAGTGACTGCCTGCCGACAGTGTGCGTGGAACTTGGGTTTCCATAAGCCTCTGTCATTGCGTGAAAAGCCGCTTGTGCTGCTTCGGGACAGACTTTTGTAGTTGCGGAATTGTCTAAATATATATGCATAATTTTACCCCACATATTAAAATTTATTAATATAATAACACTTAATGTCCAAAAAATCAAGTAAAGGATTTAAATAACTTATGAAATTTACCATACACACCCTAGGTTGCAAGGTCAACCAATGTGAGTCCCAATCTCTGCGAGTTATGCTTACAGAACTTGGATATTTCGTCGCCGAAAAAGGCGAAATTGCCGATATTATTATAGTAAACACCTGCGCTGTCACTGCCGAAAGTGGGAGAAAATCCCGTCAAGCTGTCAGACGTTTGCAAACTCAAAATCCCAACTGTATTTCGGTTGTCTGCGGTTGTTTTTCGCAATTAAGCCCTGAAGATACCAAAGCACTGGGGGCTGACATAGTATATGGTAGTGCGGATAAAACTCTTTTGGTCAACGAAATTGAAAAATTTATTGAAAGCCGTGAAGGCATTATCAGCGTTGGAAATCCACTTTCTCGCCGTGATTTTGAAGATTTGCCTGTTGGGGCTGAAAGCGGAAAATCCCGTGCATTTTTAAAAATCCAAGACGGTTGCACAAATTTTTGCACCTATTGCATCATCCCCTACACCCGTGGTGGAGTTCGCAGTATGCCTATCAAAACCGCCTGTGAAAAGGCTATAGAGCTGGCCGAAAGAGGATTTGGTGAGCTTGTTTTAACAGGAATTGAAATTGCTTCCTACGGCAGAGATCTGGAAAACAAGCCCAGTTTAATCGACTTAATAGAAGCCGTTTCAAAAAGCGCTCCAAAGCTCAGAATTAGAATTGGTTCACTCGAACCTAGGATTATCACTGAGGATTTCGCCGAAAGATTATCAAAATTAAACAGTCTATGTCCTCATTTCCACCTCTCCTTGCAAAGTGGTTGCGATGAAATTTTGACTGCAATGAACAGAAAATACGACACGGCACTATTTTTTGAAAAAACCGAAATTTTAAGAAGGTATTTTCCAAATTGCGGAATTACCGCTGACCTGATTGTTGGATTTCCCGGGGAAAGCGACACGCATCACGAGGAAACATTAGCCTTCATTCAAAAGTGCCAATTTTCGTCCCTGCATATTTTTCCATATTCCCCTAGACCTGGCACTAAAGCGGCAGCAATGGGAAATCAGCTTACAAATACTGTAAAATCAGAACGTGCTTCTCAGGCTCAGAAAATTGCCGATAAGATGGAAAATGAATTTTTATGCAATCAAATTGGAAAAACTCTCCCTGTAATTTTTGAAACCTATGACGGTGAAAATTCAAAAGGTCACAGCGATAATTACTGCGAAGTGACAGTTTCGTGCGAAATTGAGCGTTCAATTGTGCATTATGTCAAAATTTTAACAGCTAAAGACAAAATGCTTGTAGGAATAACAGTTTGATTATTTAGCGAATTAGTGTTATAGTATAGTACACAGTAGGAGGACAGATGTTTTCATACTGAAATATAAAAAGAGGTGTTATTCGATGGTTAATGAAAGAGTTTTCAATTTCTCCGCAGGGCCAGCTGTTTTACCAGAAACTGCCTTGCAACGTGCTTCAACAGAAATGTTAAACTTTGGTGGTTCAGGAATGTCGGTTATGGAGATGAGCCATCGAAGTAGTATATATCAAAGTATTTTCGACTCAGCAAAATCAAAACTCCGTGAAACTATGAACATTCCAGACACTCACGAAATCCTATTTTTACAAGGTGGAGCATCACTTCAATTTGCAATGATTCCCATGAATTTGATGGGTGAAAACGCATGTGCCGACTATGCTGTCACTGGTTCTTTTGCAAACAACGCTGTCAAAGAAGCTAAAAAATATGGTACAGTTAATATTGCAACAAGTTCAGCGGACAAAAACCACACATACATCCCAGTGCAAGACCAAATTGTGGAAACTGACGGTGCTAAATATTTTTACTACTGCTCAAACAACACAATTTTCGGAACTGAGTGGCAATATGTCCCAGAAACAAAAAGCCCACTGGTTTGCGACATGTCTTCTAACATTTTGTCAAAACCAATGGACGTTTCAAAATATGGAATTATTTTCGCCGGTGCGCAAAAAAATATGGGACCAGCTGGTCTTACAGTCGTAATTATCGACAAATCACTCAACTTACAAGCTCCTGCTTACACTCCTGCAATGATGGACTACAAAACCATGATTGACAAGGATTCAATGTACAACACTCCCCCAGCATACAGCATTTACATGATGGGTCTTGTGCTTGACTGGATTGCCGAATGTGGCGGTTTGACTGCTATGGACAAATTAAGAACTGAACGCAGTGGAATTTTATATAACTATCTTGACGAAAGTGCATTTTTCAATGGTTGTGCTGACATTGCTGACCGCTCAAAAATGAACGTAACTTTCAGAAGTGCAAGCGAAGAGCTTGATGCAAAATTTGTCAAAGAAGCAACTGCAGCAGGATTTTTGAACCTAAAAGGTCACCGTTCTGTCGGAGGCATGAGAGCTTCTATCTATAACGCTCAACCAATGGAAGGCGTTGCAAAATTAGTTGAATTTATGAAGGAATTTGAGGTAAAAAACCGTGTTTAATATAAAAACTCTTAACAAAATTGGCGAAAGTGGACTTAATATCCTAGCCGACAAACAATGCAATGTAGCAGACGACATGAACGCTGCTGAGGGAATTTTAGTCCGCAGTGCGAACATGCACGAGTATGACTTTAACCCAGAACTTCTTGCTGTTGCAAGAGCTGGTGCAGGCACAAATAATATTCCAATTGCTGACTGCACAGAAAAAGGTATCTGCGTTTTCAACACACCAGGCGCGAACGCTGAAGCAGTTAAAGAACTTGCAATTTGCGGTATGCTTATGGCTTCTCGTGATGTCACTGGCGGTATTGATTGGGTAAAATCTGCGGCGGATAAAGGCGACCAGATCCCTGCTCTTGTCGAGAAAAACAAATCAAGCTATACAGGCCCTGAAATCATGGGTAAAACCTTGGGCGTTATCGGTCTTGGTGCAATTGGCGCTAGAATTGCTAACACTGCTCTAAAACTTGGCATGTATGTTTACGGCGTTGACCCTCATCTATCTGTCGATGGTGCTTGGAGACTTTCAGGCAACGTTAACAACGCTAAAGACCTTGATACAATTTTTGCTAAATGCGATTACATTTCAATCCACGTTCCATATATGAAGGCCACACACCACATGCTAAACGCTGACGCTTTCGCAAAAATGAAAGACGGAGTTCGTATTATAAACCTTGCTCGTGGTGAGCTTGTTGACGATGATGCTATGATTGAAGCTCTAGCAAGCGGAAAAGTTGCAAAATATGTAACTGACTTCCCAAATGAAAAATTGGTTAATAATCCAAAAATCATTGCTCTCCCCCACCTTGGCGCTTCAACTCCTGAAAGTGAAGAAAAATGCGCTATGATGGCGGCTCGTCAAATTGTCGATTACCTAGAAAATGGTAATATCAGAAATTCAGTTAACCTACCTGATGTTCAACTTGGCAGAATGGGTGAATCAAGAATTTGCGTTATTCACAGAAATGTGCCTAAAGTTATTAACAGTATGCTTGAATATATCAGTAACAAAAACATCAACATTGAGCATATGATTAACAAACCTCGTGGTGAGTATGCTTACACTATGATTGACGTTGGAACTAAAGTTAACGGTGAGATTAAAGCTTCTATAGAAAGTATGGAAAATGTACTTAAAGTGCGTATACTTTAATTGAATATTATGATTTGGGGCGGAGAAATCCGCTCCATTTTTTGCTATGCAAAATTTAAATAAATAGAGAGTTTTCGCTTTGGCGAAAAGCACGGAGAGTTTTTCGTTGCGACGAAAAGAGGCGCTCTCCGAGGGGATTTTCGTTGCGACGAAAGAAACGGGGATACGCGCTCCGCTGGGGTAACTTTTTCGTGTGAAAAAGTTACCAAAAAACATCGGAGTCTCGTCTCCGAACACGAGTGACGAAAGTGGGTGCGGAATATACAGACTATCATGACTGGCAAGCCCCGAACCAGTTACTATCGCACTAAAAGAGAGCAAAAGTCACGGCTGTCGCCTGTCAAAAGCCCGTTGGCTACTCACCAGCAAAATCTGCGAGTAGGAGGGTCTATTTAGAACTGTTAGATACGAACCGTTTTGCAGAGTTCGCATTTTACAGGCTTAAATAGACCCTCCTACTATATAATCTTTCAGATGAGTAGCCAACGTGCCACCCGAAGGGCGATTAGCCCTTTTTCGTTTTGCTCTATTTTCGTGCGATTGCTACTGTTTCAGGGCTTACTTACTAATTATTCTTGTATATTCAGCACCTTTAATCGTTCCCACCGTTCGGGGGTGTTTCCCCGATGAGTTTTTTCCATACTTTTTTTCTCACTAAAAAAAGTATGCCCTCGGAGAGCGTTCTTTTTCGTCGCAACGAAAATTCCCTCGTTCTTTTCGCCTCAGCGAAATCTCCCTCGGAGAGCATCCTTCCACGCAACATTTTTTATGCATATTGACTTAATTTAACTTTTATTATATAATCTAATTTAGTATCTTACATAAATTTTTAATCAATAAAAAAATAAGGAGACAAAATAATGAAAAGCAGACTTCAGAAAATCCATGACTACACTATGCGAATTTTGTCTAAAACAGGTGTTAGATTTCACCACCCCGAAGCACTTGAAATGTTAAAGAAAAACGCAATCCGTGTTGACGGAAACATTGCCTATTTCACCGAAGAACAAATCATGCACTTCATTGAAAAAGCTCCAAAAACCTTCACTGTTTATGCCAAAAACCCAAAATATGATGCCTTTGTCGGCGGAGATAATTCTGTTTTAGCCCCCTGCTCCAGCGCCCCTTTTGTTGTGGATAAAGACGGAGAAAAACACTCTGCAACAATTAACGACTATATAAAAATGATGAAATTATTTGAGGGAAATGAGCATTTTTCCGTCAACGGCGGCAGCCTTGTGATGCCCTCAGACATCCCTGCTCAATGTGCTCCACATATTTTTTTATACACTGCTTACACTCGTTCCGAAAAATGTATTTCAGGACGTTCTGGAAACAAACAGCAACTTGAAGCACAGATGAAAATGCTTATGTCCGCATTTGGAAATGAAGAAGAACTTGCCAAAAAACCACGCATGGTTTCGGGCGTTAGCATGAACACTCCCCTAATGCTCGACCCTGTTATGACAGAAACCATAATTATAAATGCCAAATATCGCCAACCAATTTTCATCGCCTCGGCTGGCATGGCAGGGACAACTTCGCCCATCACTTTAGCGGCGACTATCGCCCTTGCTAACGCCGAAATTTTGAGTGGTATCGCTCTTGCTCAAATGTTCGCACCGGGCACACCTTGCCTTTACGGAACACAAACGACCACAAGTGACCTCAGAAATGGCGCTATCGCAATCGGCGCACCTGAGGGTGCACTTTGTTATAAATACGGCGCACAGCTTGCAAAATTTTACGGTCTCCCCTGCCGTGGTGGCGGTTCACTCTCTGACGCAAAAGTTGTGAACACCCAAGCAGGTTATGAGTCGATGATAACTTTCATGAGCACATATTTAAATAGAATGAACTACATCGTTCACAGTGCCGGAATTTTGGACGGCTTCGCCTGTGCATCTTTTGAGAAAGTTATTGCCGACTTTGAGGTAATCGATTTTGTGAAACGTTTTGACCGTGAATTTGAAATTGACGACGAAACAATTCCTCTCGATATCATCGACGAAGTTGGCCCTGAGGGCTCATTCATTTCTGAAATGCACACAATTGAATATTGCCGTGTTGAACCCTTAACTCCAAAAATCAGCGTCAGAGGAAACACTAACAACCCAAAAGTACAGCTTGAAATTAACATGGAAAACCGCATGAATGAGCTTATAGAAAGCTATAAAAAGCCTGAAGTTGACAGTTCTGCAGTTTTGTCTATGCGAGAAACACTAAAAGAACTTGCTGTCCCCGACGAACTTATTAAGAAAATAGATACCCTTTAATTTAAATAGTGTGGCAGTTTTTTGCCACACTATTTTCTATTTTTTAAAAAATTTTTGATTTTGTGATAGGTTTTGAATTTTTTCTGCGAAATATATATCGAGGGCAACAAATGAGGAGGAAATGAATGAGTCTTATTTCAAAAGATAACTTTATCAGTGCTATTAAAAATAAGGATCAAACTGCACTGGAATTCGTCTTGGACAATTATGGCAATTTGATTAAGAGCATTATAAATAAGCACTTAGGTCTTTTGCAAAATTATCACGAAGAGTGTTTTAATGATGTTTTGCTTGCGATTTGGAACAATATTGAACAATATGACAGCGAAAAAAGTTCTTTCAAAAACTGGGTTGCTGGCATAACTCGCTATAAATCTCTCAGCTATGTTCGCAAATATATCCATGAAATCGAGCAACAGGACATTAACGAGCTTGAAAATACGCCCGAGATAAGTTCATCACTTACCGATTTACAAGAGGAACATGATGAAAACTTTGAGGAAATGCTCGACGGATTAAATGCTCAGGACAAAGAACTTTTCAGGCGACTTTATTTGCATGAGCAAGATATGAACGACATAAGCAATGAGATGAATTTGTCAACAAATGTAATTTACAACAGGCTTTCAAGGGCCAGAAAAAAGCTTAGAACACTTTTAAATAAGAAAGGTGAATAAGATGGATAAAAAAATTTACAGCATGTTAAACGATGTTAAAACGGATATGGATAATTACGAAAACATCGAAATGACACAGGAAGAAAAAAATCAAATACTAAATAATGATATTTTAAAGTACAAACTATTCAAGGAGAACAAAGAAATGAGCAACAAAAACAAAATGGGAAAAAGATTTTTGACAACAGCAGCAGCGGCTGCAATCGTAGTAACAGCTTCACTAGGCAGTGCAAGTGCATTTGCGACAACAAACCCAATTGCACACTCTATCGCTGATATGTTCGGGCTAAACAACAACTTGTCCGATTATGCAACTGTCCTCAACCAAGCTGAAACTAAAGATGACATTACTGTTAACATCAGCGAGGTGGTCTATGACCGCGAAAATAACAAGGTAATTGTTGCAACATCTGTAACAGGTGATGATACAACAATCAAAGAAGGAACTCTATGGTCACCTCACCTAAGACTCTACATTGACGGCGAACATATGAACACAGCTCAACAAACCTCAGCTAAAAAAGTTGATGAAAATACAATGGAATTTGTTAATGTATTCATGCTTAAAGACAAATTTGAAGGCGATATGGATGTAAATCTTAAAGTTGCCGGTGTTGATGTTAACGATGAGTATATCAAAGAATCTTGGGAATTTAAATTCACAACAAACGGCGATGAGCTTTCTCAAAACACCAGCACTTACGAAATCGGATTACCTGTAGAAGTCGGTAATGGCGAATCTCTTGTTGTTGAAACACTTACAATCAACCCAATTAGCACAAGCATTTTCTATTCAACTGAAAATCTGCTATTTGATAACAGCTTTAAAGTTATGGGCGTTGACAATTTAGGAAACGAAGTAACTTTCCACTCTGCACCTATTGTTGAAGGTGGATACGGCGGTGAGTTTTTGATTAATAACAGTGAGTACACACTTACAGAGGAAGTGGAATCATTTACACTACAAGTTTGCGCAAATAATATTAACCCTGATGATAATGGAGAATTTGTTGCGATAAGCGAAGAATTTGTTGTGACTATTAAGTAAAATTGAAAAATAAGAGGGGCTGTCGCTTTGGTTTAAAACTAAGCGACAGCCCATATTTTTTAAACAACTCTGACTATGCATGTAGCCGACTTGTTGCCTATTCCGATAGTGATTGTAGAAACTCCCACACCGCTCGCCGTACAGTGAATACTTGCTTGTTGGTCATAGCCACTGGTGGACGAACTTGAAGATAATCCAGCGCTTCCGCTTATGCTGATAGACACTCCTTGGTATGGAGGCTCATATGCGATTAAAGTGAAGGATTGACCTACATTTACGGTTATATCATAATAATTTAGTTCCAAATCTCCCCCACTATAATCAGGTGGGTTGTATGGTGTTGGAGTCGGAAATGGCTGATACGGAGTAGGTGTAGGAGTTGGAATTGGTGTCAACGTGGGGGTTGGAGTCGGAATTGGGGTTGGAGTAGGCGTTGGTAAAGGTATTTCATTATCGCCTAGATAGTGATCTAAATTTACAATTCCATATCCATAGTAATAATCTTTACCTGACGAACCCACGTCGTCAACATTTTGCTGTATTAAATATTCCAAAGACTGCGGACTAAGCGATGGATTATCGTTCAACAACAAAGCACACGCCGCCGCAACAAAAGGCGATGAAAAAGATGTTCCATCTACATATGTGTATGAACTGCCCAAAGAAGTCGTGTAAATATACTCTCCAGGGGCAGAAACGTCCACGCTGTTTCCGTAATTTGAAAAACTTGAAAAATAATCGTTACTGTTCACAGCCGAGACAACTATTGCACTTTCGACGTGTGCCGGACTGAAATAATATGTATCTATAGAGTCGTTTCCAGCGGCAATAACAACGGTTACACCAGCGGCGACAGCAGCGTCTATAGTTGCTGTTGTGCTGTCTGAACGTCCTTGTCCGCCAAGGCTCATGTTGATGATGTCAACACCTTGATTTGTAGCATATTTTATGCCGTTTATAGAAGTCAAGGTCGTGCCGTATCCATTATCTGCCAAAACCTTAACAGGTAAAACGTAGGTATTGGAAGGGGTGTTGTCTATGATAACGCCCGAAACCTTAGTTCCGTGCCCGTGCCTATCTGTAATATCTGAAGAACCATCAAAAGCATTATAACCTGTTGAATAGACACGTCCGTTTAAAAAGCTGTGATAATATTCAACTCCTGTGTCCAAAACTGCCACAATAATTTGCTCATTTTTCCCTTCTGAGGCTAAATAATTTTCCATATTGTCAAGCCCCATCCGTGCAGAACCCCAAGACATTCCGCTAGCTTCGTAATCAATCGGAGTTTCACCGCCACTGTTTTCGGTCGGTAAATCTTCGCTAAAGCTTGTTCTTCCTCCTTTGCGTGTTGGAGAGGTGATTAGCTCGTCAATTTCTACGAATTGAACATCAGGGTCATTTTGCAGATTTTCAAAATATTCAGCCGTTTTTTGTGAAGTTTCAAATTGAAGTACGAAAAGACCACCTGAGCTTTCAAATATTTCCGCAACATCAGAGGGAACATTCGGCTGAGTATCAGAGGATTTCATCCCGACAAGCAAGCGTTTTGTTACAAATTCATTTTCGATAACAACAACTCTCTCGTCTTCAACCCATGTGACCTCACAGTCGATATTTTCAGACAAATACAAGATTGGTAGCATAGTTCTACCGTTTTGCACAGAGGCTTCAACATCCATTTGTTGAGTTTCTGTTCCGTTTTCGTCGCTGACTTTGACTATATCGCTGTCTAGCTGAAAAACTATCTCTTTTTCTTCGTAGTTGACCGTGACTTCTCTTGTGTCATCGTCAAACAAAATCTCTCCGCCAAAACTCTCGACTATCGCACGAGCTGGGACTAGAGTTCTGCCTTCATCTATAACAGGCGCAGTGTCTGACGTGGCGTCGACCTGTGCTTTTTCGCCATCTATGTACATTGTAGAATTGTCAATTTGAAGTTCGACAACACCTGCTGTGCTTGGCAAAATATCATTACCTAAGTACTTTTCCATGTTTAGGTCAAAGTCTGTCATTTCAAGGGTTTCTGCGCTGTCCGCTGTTGACTGACTTTGACTCTGCTCTAAGGCATAAACCGAAAATGGTAAAGATGTAATTATCAATGAAAAAGTGGTTATGAGTGTTAAAATGCGATTTTTCATAGTATTCCCCCCAAAAACTGTTAGTCCAAAATATCTATCCTATGTTTAATTTATCATATTTAGCAAACTATATCAAGTTGATAATCTGTGCAAAAGAGGCTTCGCTTAAAGTTTAAAACTAAGCGTAGCCTCTAAAATTTTATTAATTTTGTTTATAATCAGCCAAAAAGTCCCCAACATCAGCCATAGCTCTCGCCAATCTCTCAGGATCTGGAAGCATGACAATTCTAAAGTGAGAATCGTCGTTATAGTCGAAACCACTACCTGGAATTATCAAAACTTTCTTAGCTTTTAGCAAATCAAGCGCAAATTTCTTGTCACTTGTGATGTTAAATTTCTCTCTGTCAAGTTTTGGAAAAAGATAAAACGCAGCATCGTTTTTTACAAAACTCAAGCCGTCAATTTTCGATAATTCACGACAAGCCGCCTCCCTTTGCTCGTAAAGTCTTCCACCTGGTAGGAGCATATTTTTTGTTGACTCCGCATCAGCCAAAGCCGCAGGCACTGCAAGCTGTGTGAAAGCATTACCACATAGTCGCATAGCAGCTAGGGCAAAAAGTCCCTCTGCAAAATCTTGTAAAATATCTCCACCGCTGATTACAAGCCATCCACAACGGAAACCGCAAATAATGTGTGATTTTGAAAGTCCATTCATGGTAATAACAGGCAAATCAGGCGCAAGTGCCGCAACTGATGTGTGCTTTTTGCCGTCTAGGACAAGTCTGTCATAAATTTCATCAGCCAAAACTACCATTTCATGCTGTCTTGCAAGTTCAAGTATTTCAAGCAGGCTTTCATTTGAATATAGAACACCTGTTGGGTTATTGGGATTTATGATAACAATAGCCTTGGTTCTTGGTGTAATTTTACTTTTAATATCTTCAATATCAGGATACCAATTATTATTTTCATCGCAGTTATAGTAAACAGGCACACCACCTGAAAGGTAAGTACAGTTCGCCCAAAGTGAGTAGTTAGGAGTTGGAAGCAAAACTTCGTCACCATTGTCGATAAGAGCATTCATTGCCATATTTACAAGCTCACTGACACCATTTCCCAAGAAAATATCGTCAATTGTTATACCTTGAAAACCCTTGGCTTTATGATACGCCAAAATCGCCTCACGAGCCATATCCATACCACGAACGTCGCAATAGGCTGTCGCTAAGTCAATATTATTGGCAACCGCATCACGAACGCTGGCTGGCATTTCAAAGCCGAAAATCGCAGGGTTACCTGTGTTTAGCTTCAAAACTTTTTCGCCTTGTTTTTCCATGGCTAATGCTTCTTGATATAGTGGCCCTCTGATATCAGAATTGATTTTATTAATTCTGCTCGATCTTAATAACTGTTTCATGTTTACTCCCCTCAATGATGCAATGGATAAAATGTCTATTCCTCTATTCTACACCTGAAACACACGATTTGCAATAGAAAAATAAATTACAAGCGCAACAACGTCAACTAAAGTTGAAATTAGTGGTGAAGCCATTAGCGCAGGGTCAAGCTTACATAGCTTTGCGATTATGGGCAAAGTGCAACCCAAAGTTTTGGCAAGGACGATGGTGAATAGCAGTGCAATGCAAGTTACAAGCGCAACCATTTCTTCGCCCGGATACATTATAATTATTCGGAAATAGTTTAAAATTGCCAAAATAAGCCCACAAAGTGCCGCAACTCGTACCTCTTTCCATATAATTTTCAACACATCAGTAGTTTCAATTTCACCTATCGCCATACCACGAATGATAAGCGTCGCCGCCTGAGCACCGGCATTTCCTCCCGTACCTGTGAGCATGGGCATAAGCGTTACAAGTAGCGGAATATGCACATAAATATTTTCATAAAAACCTAAAATAATTCCGCTAAGTGTACTCGAAAGCATGAGTATCATAAGCCACGGTATGCGGTTTTTTACAAATGCAAAGACACCGATTTTCAAATACGGCTTTTCAGACGGCAAAATAGCCGCCATTTTTTCAAAATCTTCTGTGGCTTCTTGTTCGATGACGTCGATGATATCGTCGACTGTTACAATTCCGACAAGTCGACTTTCGTTGTCAACTACAGGCAAGGCGATGAAGTCATAGTCAGAAATCGCTTCTGTAACTTCCTCTTGGTCGTCTGTTGTGTGGACATAAATTACATTAGTTTCCATTATGTCCTCAATAATTGCCTCGTCATCGGACAAAAGCAAATCTTTAACCGTTACAACGCCCTCTAGCCGTCTGTGAGCCGAGGTGACGTAGCAAATGTAAATTGTTTCCTTGTCTGCACCAATTCGCCTAATTCTCGCTAAAGCCTCTTTTACGTTCATGTATTTTTTCAAATCCACAAACTCAGATGTCATGATGCTACCTGCTGAATTTTCGGGATAATTTAGATATTGATTTATCAAATCCCTAGTTTCAAGCGTTGCACTTCTCATAACACGCTTCACAACATTTGCAGGCAGTTCTTCCATGAGGTCAACTGCGTCGTCGAGATACATTTCCTCGATTAACGCACCGAGTTCAGCATCGGAAACGGAGTTTATAATGTGCTCTTGCTCGTCAACGTCGAGGTTTGTAAAAACCTCAGTCGCCTGAGCTTTTGGCAAAAGCCTGAAAACCATTGCCATTTGAGCGTCAGATAATTCGGTTAAAAATTCTGAAATATCAAACTCGTTCATTTCTTCGAGGGTCTGTCGTAGCTTTTTCAATCGCTTGTTTTCCAAAAGAACAAAAAGTTCTTCCTTAACATTTTCATATTCAAAATTTTCCAAAACAGTCCCTCCCCTAGCTCAAAAATGTAGTTTATTAAAAAATAAAGCGGATAAATAAAAGTTTTACTCGATTTTTTCAAAAAATCGTAGGTTCTTAGGACAAAGTCCTAAGTCGTCTGTCGCAACAGACGAAATCTTAATTTAAGTAGCGCAAACCGCAGTTTGCAAGACACTCTTAATGCTGTATTAAAAAATAATGTTAAGAAATAATTCCTAAATATCTAGCTTGCTCATCTGTTAATTTATCAATATCAATTCCAAGTGTTTCAAGTTTTGAGAATGCAACCGCACGGTCAATTTCCTCAGGAACAGGCACAACACCAGGTTTCATATCACGATTTTTTGCGACAAATTCCGCACATCTCGCTTGAATTGCAAAGCTCATATCCATGATTTCAGCTGGGTGTCCGTCGCCTGAAGCAAGGTTTACAAGTCTGCCTTCAGCCAAAACGAACAGTTTTTTTCCGTCTTTCATCACAAAACCTTCGATATTTTTACGTGCTTCATAACGGCTTTCGCTCATTTCAGCAAGGTCATCAAGTGAAATTTCAACATTAAAATGTCCAGCATTGCACATAATAGCACAGTCTTTCATCATTTCAAAATGCTTTTTAGTCAAAATATCACGGCAACCTGTGACAGTTACGAAAACATCGCCGATTTTTGCCGCATCGTCCATGTTCATGACTTCAAAACCGTCCATGACAGCCTCGATAGCCTTAACAGGGTCAATTTCAGTTACGACAACTTTTGCACCCATGCCCTTAGCACGCATAGCAACGCCTTTACCGCACCAACCATAACCTGCAACTACTACATTTTTTCCTGCGACAATTAGGTTAGTTGTGCGGTTAATTCCGTCCCAAACAGATTGACCTGTGCCGTATCTGTTGTCAAATAAATGTTTACAATCCGCTTCGTTAACCATGACCATAGGGAATTGAAGTTCACCCGATGCCGCCATGGCTTTTAGTCTGTGAATACCTGTAGTTGTTTCTTCGCAACCGCCGTATACATATTTAAGATTATCACGATATTTTGTGTGCATTAGAGTTACAAGATCGCCACCGTCGTCAATAATAATGTTTGGTTTGCAATCCAAAACTGCACAAAGATGGCTTTCATACTCCTCAGGAGTTGAGTTATGCCAAGCGTGAACGTCCATTCCGCCAGCTGCAACAGCCGCCGCAACATCATCTTGAGTTGAAAGTGGATTACAACCTGTGACGTGCATTTCCGCTCCGCCCATTTCCATTACACGGCATAAATACGCAGTTTTCGCTTCCATATGTACAGAAAGTGCAACACGCAAGCCTTCAAGTGGGCGTGTTTGTTTGAATTCCTCTGCAATTTTATTCAAAATAGGCA
>CAYJOS010000024.1:0-20466 GCA_964371875.1 uncultured Oscillospiraceae bacterium
TAACTGTTTTTTGAAGGTCGATGATATAAATACCATTTCTCTCCATGTAGATGAATTCGTTCATCTTAGGGTTCCATCTTCTTGTTTGGTGACCGAAGTGGACACCTGCCTCCAATAGTTGTTTCATTGAAACTACTGCCATTGAATTGTTCCTCCTAAATTTTGTTTTTACCTCCGGTGAATTCAACCCCAAACCCCAGCCGTAGCCACCTGAATTTGAGTCCTTCCTCCGTGTGTAATGCCATGGTATTATAACAAACTTATTTATATTATGCAATACTTTTATCAAAAAAAATCAAAAAATCGTTGAAAAAATCTTTATTTGTGGTAAAATGATTTATTGATATAGTTTATTAATCGGAGGATTGACACAAAATGGCAAAAAAACAATTTAAATCAGAATCAAAAAGACTACTAGACCTTATGGTCAACTCTATTTATACTCACAAGGAAATTTTCCTACGTGAAATAATCTCAAACGCTAGTGATGCGATTGACAAGCTACTTTTCAAATCACTCACAAACGAGAATGTTGGCATGAGCCGTGAAGATTTTAAAATCTGCGTTGTTGCAAACAAAGACGAGAGAAAAATCTCCGTAATCGACAACGGCATAGGCATGACTGCCGAGGACATGGAAAAATTCTTGGGTGTTATCGCTCACAGCGGTAGTGATAAGTTCAAAAACGAAACCGAAGTTCCCGAAGATGCTGACATTGAAATCATCGGAAAATTCGGCGTAGGCTTCTATTCTGCGTTTATGGTCAGTGACAAAGTGACGGTTATCAGCCGTGCTTTCGGTGCTGAAAAAGCGGTTAAATGGCACAGTGAGGGCGCTGACGGCTATACAATCACAGAATGTGAAAAAGATACAGTCGGCACAGAAGTTCACATGCACATCAAAGCCGATACTGAAGATGAAAATTACTCAGAATACCTCGACACTTGGCGTTTGCGTGAGCTTGTCAAAAAATATTCTGACTACGTCCGCTGGCCTATTGTCATGGAACTTGAGGACATGAAACCTGTCGAAGTCAAAGACGAAGCTACGGGCGAAATGAAAACCGAATATGTCACTGAAACTTTAGAAAAAACAGTCAACACTATGATACCCATTTGGCAAAGAAGCAAGGCTGATGTTTCGGATGCCGATTGCATGGAATTTTACAAAGAGCAGTTCCGTGATATGACCGACCCTGTGTCTGTTTTGCGTGTAAATGCTGAGGGTATGGTGTCTTACAAAGCTATGCTTTTCATTCCAGAAACTGTTCCTTTCGACTTCTACACAAGGGAATATCAAGCAGGATTAAAGCTGTACAGCAACGGCGTTTTAATCATGGATAAGTGTGCGGATTTGCTTCCAGAATGCTTCCGCTTCGTGCGTGGTGTGGTTGACTCACCAGACCTCAGCCTAAACATTTCACGTGAACTTTTGCAACACGACAGACAATTAAAAGTCATTGCAAATAACCTAGAAAAGAAGATAAAAAGCGAATTAACAAAACTTTTAAGCGAAAAACCTGATAAATATAGAGCATTTTTCAAAAGTTTTGGAACACAATTAAAATACGGCATGGTCGCAAATTACGGCATGAAAAAGGATATCTTAAAAGACCTAATCATGTTCAATTCATCTATGGGCGACGACGAAATCACTTTCAAAACATATTTCGACGCTATGCCCGAAAGCCAAACAAAAATTTACTACGCAGCTTCTGACAACCTTGCTCGTGCAAAAGCTCTCCCTCAAACCGAGGAAGTTTTGGAAAAAGGCTTGCAAATTTTCTACCTCACAGAAGCCGTGGACGAATTTGTCATCGAAATCATGGGAACTTACGAGGAAAAAGAGTTCTGCAATGTTTCCAAAGACGAACTAGGACTTCAAACCGAAGAAGAGAAGTCAAAAATCGAAGCAGAAGACACAGAAAACCGTGAACTACTCGACTTTATGAAAGACAGCATAGGAGCAAATCTTGAAACTGTCAGACTTTCCCACAAACTAAAAACCCATCCAGTTTGCCTAACAACAGAGGGCGAAATTACCCTAGAAATGGAAAAATATTTCCAATCTATGCCAAACGCTAACGGCGCACCTATGGCAAAAAGAGTTCTGGAAATCAACGGATCTCACCCAGTTTTCGAGAAAATCAAGGCTTCATTTGAAGTCGATAAGGAAAAAGCAGGAAAATTAGCGAAAATTATGTATGCGCAAGCACTGCTTTCTGCTGGACTTCCAATCGAGGACACAACAGAGTATACAGATTTGATTTGTTCAATTTTATAAAAATCCGCTCAAAAATCTAACAGAACGGAGCAAAAACCCATGAAATTAATGATAATCGACGGCAACAGCATAGTAAACCGTGCGTTTTACGGCATAAAAATGTTGACCGCCCCAGACGGCACGCCCACCAACGGAGTTTACGGCTTCATGACCATTTTGGAAAAATTAATAGCAGACGAAAAACCCGACGGTGTCATGGTTGCATTCGATGTGAAAGCCAAAACTTTCCGCCACGAAATGTACGATGGATACAAAGCTCAACGCAAGGGAATGCCTGAAGAGCTCGCCGTCCAGCTCCCTTTGCTCCGTGAAACTCTTGACGCCATGGGAATTACAAGATTAGAGGCGGAAGGCTGGGAAGCGGACGACATTTTGGGCACAATTAGCGTGCAATGTGCAGAGAAAAATTGGGACTGTGTAGTCGTCACAGGTGACAAGGACAGTTTCCAGTTAATTTCTGACAATACAACCATAAAACACGTAAAAAGTCGCATGGGAAAAACCGAAACCATAAGTTACACTCCAGCGGTTTTTCGTGAGGAATACGGCTTTGAGCCCAAGAAAATTATAGACCTAAAAGCCCTCATGGGCGACAGTTCGGATAACATTCCGGGCGTTGCAGGTGTAGGCGAAAAAACCGCTAGCGCACTGCTTCAAAAGTTTGGTTCACTGGACGAGATTTATAAAAATATTGACAGTCCCGACATAAAAGCAGGTGTAAAAACCAAACTTGAAAATGACAAAGAAAAGGCATATTTATCCTTTGATTTAGCGACAATTCGCCTAAACGCACCTGTTTCTGTAAATTTAGAGCAAATTCCACCTATCAACTACGGCGGAGAATTATACAATATTTTCAAGCGTTTAGGCTTTTCAAGATTGATAACAAGATGGAGAATTACCGAGGACGAGAGCATAGCTCCAACTGTTGAAATTGAGCAAATTTCGGTGAAAATCATTGATGCCACTGACGAGCATTTTCCACAAATCGAAGAGATGATTTCTAGCGGAAAAACTCTCGCAGTTTACGCTCCGACTGGCTTAGAAAACGTCGAAATAACAGCCGACGGCGAAACAGTCTACGTTCTAAGTCCTATGTCAGGCTTCGGTTTTCTGGAAATTATCAGCAAGATTTTCACCTCAAAAACAGCTAAAATTTCCCATAATGTTAAAGAACTAATGCGAGTTTTGTTGAGTGAAAATTATGAAATCGAAAACTTTGTTTTCGACACCGCATTAGCTGCTTATATACTCGAGCCGACCGAAAATAACTACGACTTAGCACGAATTTCCGCAAAATATTTGGGCCAAGAACTCACAGGCGCAGCGGCGATTTTCGCCCTAACTCCTGTGCTCACCGAGAAGCTAAAAGAGAGCGGTCAGGAAAAACTTTTGACCGAAATGGAGCTTCCACTTTGTGAAGTTTTGGCGGAAATGGAATATAATGGTTTCTTAGTTGACAAACAAGCGCTTTCAGAATTTGGAGAGAGTTTGGTCGGTCAAATCGAGAACCTAAAAAGCGAAATTTGGGCAGAAACAGGCGAGGAATTTAACATAAATTCACCCAAACAATTGGGCGAAGTTTTGTTTGAAAAAATGGAAATTCCTCACGGTAAAAAAACCAAAACAGGTTGGAGTACCAGCGCAGAAGTTTTAGAGAAATTGCAAGTTGAATATCCTGTAACTGCAAAAATACTAGAATATCGCTTTCTCTCAAAACTAAAATCCACATACGCAGACGGACTTATAAAAGTCATAGAAGGCGACGGCAGAATTCACACAAGTTTCCAAATGACCGTCACCGCAACAGGCAGATTATCTTCAACTGAGCCAAATTTGCAAAATATTCCTATACGCACCAAACTAGGCGCTGACATACGAAAAATGTTTGTTGCCGACCGTGGAAATGTGCTTGTTGATGCCGACTACAGCCAGATTGAACTTCGTATACTTGCACATATTTCAGGCGACGAAACTATGATAAATGCCTTCATTTCAAACACCGATATCCACACAGTAACCGCTTCTCAAGTGTTCGGAACACCCCTAGAAGAAGTTACAAATTTGATGAGAAGTAGGGCAAAAGCGGTAAATTTCGGCATAGTTTATGGGATTTCCGCATTTTCTTTAGCGCAAGATATTGGAGTTTATCAAAACGAAGCCAAGGCATATATAGAAGCTTATTTAGAAAAATATCACGGCGTTCGTGAGTACATGAAAAACATTGTAGAAAAAGCAAAAGCCGACGGATTTGTCGATACATTATATAATAGAAGACGCTATCTCCCTGAGTTAAAATCATCAAATTTCAATATGCGCTCCTTCGGCGAGCGTGTCGCTCTGAACATGCCAATCCAAGGCACAGCAGCTGATATTATGAAACTTGCGATGATAAATGTTTACAAAAGACTAAAAAACGAGGGCTTAAAAGCAAAGTTAATTTTGCAAGTACACGATGAATTAATTGCAGAATGCCCTGAATGCGAAAGTGAACTGGTTTCCAAAATCCTCACCGAAGAAATGGAAAATATCTGTCAATTAAAAGTCCCACTAATCGCTGAAGCACACTCCGCAGAAAGTTGGTTTGATGCGAAATGATAATCAGTTTTGACGAGGCAGGCAAGATTTTAGATAGAACTGCCGAAAGCCTTCCTGTCGAGATTTTCAAGGACTTAAACGGCGGTATAAATTTGCTGCACGACACTGTCGAAGATGCCGACGGTTGGTTGGTCATGGGGATGTATATTATTGACAATATGGGTTCTCGAATTGAGATTTATTACGGCTCTTTTGAGGCTGCTTTTGAGGGTTCGAGCTACGAAGAAGTCGAAAAAGAGTTGATTGATACATTAAAACACGAGCTCACCCACCATATTGAAACTCTCGCTGGCGACAAAAGCTTAGAACGCTGGGACGAAGCCCAGAAAATGGAAAGCGGCTATGTTATTCGTGATGTAATTGATGCTGATTTGCCAAAAATTTCTAAAATTGAGCTCGAATGTTTTTCGCTTCCGTGGACTGCAGACATGTTGAAAACGCAAATTAGTGACAGACATATTTTTCTTGTTGCCGTCGAAAAAGAGGAAATTTTAGGATATATCGGGCTTATGAAAGTCCTCGACGAGGGACATATTTCAAACGTTGCAGTTGCAGAAAAACACCGTGGAAACGGCATCGCAAACGAACTTTTAAACGAACTTTTAGACCGCACAAAAGACCTTTCCTTCCTAACTTTGGAGGTCAGAGAGTCCAACGAACCCGCAATTTCGCTGTACAAAAAGTTCGGATTTTTTCCAGTTGGATTGAGGAAAAATTACTATGAAAAACCAAAAGAAAACGCACTTATAATGACATTGGAGAAATAAATTATGCTCATACTTTCAGTTGAATCTACCTGTGATGAAACTGCTGTTGCTGTAACAGAAAATGGAAGAAAGGTGCTGTCGGACGTGATTTTTTCACAGGCTGACATGCACGCAATATATGGCGGAGTTGTGCCCGAACTTGCCTCTCGCAGCCATGCCGAGGTCATATCAGGACTTGCGACCGAAGCTCTCAAAAAGGCAAATATTGCAAAATCCGACTTGGGCGGCGTGGCTGTCTCATATGCACCTGGACTTATCGGAGCAGTTTTGGTCGGCGTGAGCTTTGCAAAAAGTGTCGCCTCGGCTCTCGGCATTCCGCTAATCCCTGTACACCATATAAAAGGACATATTGCGGCGAATTATATCGCTTTTCCAGAGCTCGAACCTCCGTTTTTATGCCTTGCAATTTCAGGTGGAAATACCATGTTAATTGACGTCAAATCCTATACAAAAATGGAAATTATGGGCGAAACTCGTGACGACGCCGCTGGCGAATGTTTTGATAAAATCGCAAGGGTTTTGGGGCTTGGTTATCCGGGCGGAAAAGCGATTGACGACCTCTCAAAAAGTGGAAATGATACAGCTTACAAACTCCCACGTTCTACCATTGACGGCCACCCATACGACATGAGTTTTTCGGGTTTGAAAACTGCTGTAATCAACCTTATTCACGGTGCAAATCAGCGCGGCGATGACTTAAATAAGTCAGATTTGGCGGCTTCATTTACAAAAGCTGTCAGCGACAGCATCGTCCCGAGAACCATGGCATGTCTGAAAGAATTAGGATATAATAAGGTGGCGGTCGCCGGCGGAGTTGCTGCAAATTCACGAATTCGAGCCGATTTTGATGCGGCAACAAAGGCAGAAAATGTCAAACTTTTTGTCCCTCCACTAAAACTTTGTGGAGACAATGCTTCGATGATTGGCGCACAAGGATATTACGAATTTCTGGCTGGAACAATCGCCGACAGTGCTTTGAACGGCTATGCGAGCAAGGAGTTTTGATTATGGAATATTTTACAAATTCACCCGAACAAACGGAGGAAATTGGCGTAAAACTTGCAAAAACTTTGTCGAATAACGCTGTTATTGCCATGTACGGCGATTTAGGTGCAGGAAAAACTGCGTTTACACGTGGTTTGGCGAGGGGTTTGGGATTGACTTCCAGAGTTAACAGCCCGACCTTTACCATAGTAAATGAGTATCTTGGAGATAGGAATTTATTCCATTTCGACATGTACCGACTGGGTTCTTCCGATGAACTTTTTGACATCGGCTGGGAAGATTACCTCACTCGTGACGGGATTTGTGTGGTTGAGTGGAGCGAGAATGTCAACGATGTCTTTGACGGCAGTGAAATTGTTGTAAAAATTGAAAAAATTAGCGAAAACGACCGAAAAATCACAGTAAAGGAGGCTGAATTATGCTGATTTTAGCCTTTGAGTCTTCGGCGAAATCTGCTTCTGTGGCACTACTTAAAGACGGCAAGCTTGCTGGACAATATTTTCAAAATTCGGGTCTTACGCACAGCCGAACACTGCTCCCCATGGCGGAAGATTTGCTTAGAAATTCTGAACTAAAAATGTCGGATATTGACATTTTCGCTGTCGCAACAGGCCCTGGCTCCTTCACGGGAATTCGCATCGGAGTTTCCACTGTCAAAGGGCTTGCATGGGCACTTGAAAAGCCTGTTTGCGGAGTTTCAACGCTTGAAGCTATGGCAAATTTAGGAACTTTTGCAGGTGAAAATGCCTTGATTTGCAGTGCGATGGACGCAAGAAGAGATCAAGTTTACAACGCACTTTTTGAAGTGAAAAATGGAAAAATTGTAAGGCTTTGCGAGGACAGAGCTATTGCAATTTCTGAACTTTTTGACGAAATTGTCTCTATGGAAAAGCAGCCATTTTTCATAGGCGACGGTGCAGTTTTATGTAATGAATATTTTTCCAAAAATGGAAAAATATCCACTTTAACCCCTGAAATTATTCAAATCCAAAACGCTTATGGAGTTGCAGTTTCAGCAATGACAGCCGAGCCTATCACAGCCGAGCAACTGCTCCCCGTTTACCTTAGAAAATCACAAGCCGAGAGAGAAAGAGAAGAAAGGAACTCGAAAATATGAGCAATGTACATGTATATGACCATCCACTAATTGTGCATAAACTTTCAATCATCCGTGATGAAAATACAAATGTAAAAGTTTTCCGTGAACTTGTAACCGAGATAGCAACGCTTATGTGCTATGAGGCGACAAGAGACCTTCCAACAGAGGAAATTGAAGTAAAAACACCTGTTTCTATTGCAAAAACCAAACGTTTAGCTGGTAAAAAACTTGCAATTGTTCCCATTTTGCGTGCTGGACTTGGCATGGTTGACGGAATGGTTGCACTAATTCCAAACGCAAAAATTGGGCACATCGGACTTTATCGTGACCCCGAAACCCTCGAACCTGTTGAATATTATTGCAAAATGCCTTCAGATATTCATGAACGTGATGTTTTCGTTGTTGACCCAATGTTAGCAACAGGCGGTAGCGCTTCGGCGGCGGTTACATTTTTGAAAGAAAAATATGGTTGTAAAAATATCAAAATGATGAACATCATCGCTGCACCTGAGGGTATTGAGCGTATGCAAAAAGACCACCCTGATGTGGATATTTATACAGCTGGTCTTGACGAGAAATTAAACGACCACGGCTATATAGTCCCTGGTTTGGGCGATGCCGGCGACAGAATTTTTGGAACAAAGTGAGGAAGTTTTAATGACAAAAGAAATGGTAAAATCTATGACCTCTCGTGAGAAACATGGCATAGTTGCGCTGTATCGAGAGATGGATTCTCTTGTAGAATTGATGATTAGCAGTTTTGGTTTTGAGGAAAAAGAAGACACCGACTACAAGGGACTTATAATGTCCATGGCGGAAACCATGAAGAGCGCTATGGAGTATATCAGACCTGAATTTTTCGCCGATTTTAATGAAGTTTTTGACAAAATAACCATGGTTTATTTTGAGCCAAACAAGTTTTTTGAGTTCATGGGCGAATATAGGGATAAGGACGGTGTTATTCAGCTTGACCAGAAAAATATTTCCGAATTTTACGGCAGGAGCATGAGCAGACTCGCTGATGTTCAAATAAAATTTAATGACGCGATGCAACCGCTAGTTGAAAGTGGTTTATAATGCAAAAAACTCCCTTTTTTCTTTCTGAAAAAAGGGAGTTTTTTGCATTATATATTTGTCTTTACTTAAATTATTTATCCTCGACTAAGTCGTATTCTGCGCAGTAACGCATCAAAATTGTCGCAACTTCTGCCCTTGAAGCGTGTGAGCGTGGTGCGATTAGTCGGCTGGTTTGACCCGTGATAAACTCAAGCTCATATGCCCATTCCATTGATTCTAGAGCATAACTGCTGATTTGGTTTTTGTCGTCAAAACTTGATAAACTACCTGAATCTGAGATATTTTCATCTAAATATTCAGTATAATTTCTCAAAATTACAGCCATTTGTTCACGAGTAATAGCGTCATTTGGCCCGAAAGATGTGCTACTATAACCGTTAACAATTCCGTTCAGCGCCGCCCAGTTAACCGCATCTTGATACCAAGCACCGCTCGCAACATCATGGAAACCATAGTTTAGAGCCGAGGGTTCACCTTCCATTCTCCATAAAATGGTAACAATCATCGCACGTGTTGTTGTGTCACTTGGAGCGAATTTGAAACTTCCAGTTCCTGTCATCATTTCGTTTTCAGTCACAAACTGCACCGCTGAATAGAACCAGTCTTTTGTGGTCACATCAATATAAGTGTTGCTTAGGTCAAAATCGCTTTCTTCCACAACATCTAAATCGTCAAAACCAACGACATAATACGACAAGTGGTCGGTTGTGAAGGTCATTTCCTCGTCGTCTTCGTCATATCTACCATCCATATCGGTAAGTTTCCCATCTTCTTCAAGGTAGAAAACTTTGATATCATCTTCGTCTTCATCTTTTTGAAGCTCGTATTTGATAACAATTGTAAGCTCGCCTTTGCCAAAATCGTCAATCATATTGCCGTCAGACTCAATTTCGATTTCATAAATCATAAAATCTTCGTCAATCGCATCTTGCATTTCTTCGTCAAGGTCGTCGAAATCTTCTTCTGCAATTGAAATTTCAAGGTCTTCGCCGTCGGAATCTTCAAAAATCGAGTCTATGGACTCTTTGTCGAAGGTGATTGTTCCAAATTTTGTAATTAAAATCAGCTCTGTGACTTCACTTTCTTCAAGCATCTCAATCGCTTTGTCAGTTAAATCCAAGATCACTTTTGTCGCGCTACTAGACGATTCAATCAAAATTTCCACAATTTGGTCGTCACCACTTCCAGATTCGTCTTCGGTGATTTCCAACGCTTCTTCGATTAAATCCTCGTCGACTTCCGCCTTCGTGCTTGAACCCGAGGTACTTGTGTCGGCTTCGATTTGAGTTCTTACATAGTCGTCGTCAATCTCGACTTCGATGCCCGATGAGGTTTCAAATTCGTTTGATTCCTCTGGAGTTATGGTCACAGTCGAGGAAACTGCATTCCCCTCATTGCTTTCAACTTCAAGATAAACACTGTATTTTGTGCCATTTTCAAGCGTTGAAGAGGTGTGAGATGAGGCTAAGCTAGAAAATTCTTTGGGATAGCCCGAAACATAGCTGCTTCCCTCTTTGACGTGGACAATATAGCCTTGGATTGTAGAGCCGTTTGCAAATGGTGCTGACCATCTGATTTCAAACTCTTTGTCACCCTCGTCTATTGAAAAAGTTGGTTTTTCGGGTGCTGTTGCAGGAATTTCCATTTCATTTGACTTAATGCTTCCTGTGTAGCTTGTTTCGGCTTTTGCTGTTGTGATTGCGTAGATGTCTGTGCCCAAATCTTCTCTTACAATTTTATATGTTTGAGCGGTTGCACCTGTGATTTCCTTGCCATCTCTGAACCATTGAACGGTGTAATCGGCATTGATTGCAACGTTTTCATTTTCAGGTTTTGCAAGGGTTAGCGTTGAGTTTAGGTTTGTGCTTCCTGTGATTAGGGTGTCGCCTTCTAGGGCTTGTATGTTGATTTTCATTTTGTTTGAAGTCAATTCATCCTTTAGGTTCTCTGTGTACACTACTCGACAATAAACTTCACCACTAGTATGATTTTCTCCTAACTCAAAAGTATTTGAGCGTATTACATCGGTGTTGTCATAAACTTGACCACCAACATGCCAAATATATTGTGGTTCTTCATCCGATGCAAGAGTTGTTTTCGCTTCAACTGTTACGGTATCGCCCGCGTTTAAAACTCCAGGAATATCAAGATTTCCACCACCGTCTTTATATGTTAATGTTGCAGTACCCTCAACTTTAACAGGTACGATTGAATATGGTAATGATATTGTTTCGCCATCTTTTTCGAACACAACTGTATAATCACCAACAACTTTTTTACCGCTAAGAGTATCAACTTCATATCCTTGGCGATTTAATACAAATTCTTGGTCTAAATAAGTTATATCTTTGAACGTAAAGTTGTCAAGTGATAGAAGGATCACTTCATTTCTGTAATCAAATTTAGCCTCTTCAACATCCTCAGGAGTGAAATGTGTAGTAGTAAACTTAGCTGAGCTAGACCCACTAAGTCTTCCTGTTCCATCAATTGGCTCATGAGTTGTTAAATTATAAGTTTTCATATCTAATTTGCCATTAACTATATTATTTTCGCCAATTTCAGCGCTATTAATTGTACCGCCGTTTATTTCTATGCTTCCTGTAGCTTCAATAACATTCGCGTCACCTTCGACTATTGGCAATGCAGTTTCAGCTTCAATAACGAGCTTAACAGTGCCATCGCCGCCTGAAATACCAAGCACTTTATTGCTTTTTAATGTTAAAACATTTCCTGAAAGTGTATAATCTGCACTTCCAAGCGTTGCGCCATTTGCGGCATTATAAGTTATATCAAATCCACCAATATTTTCTTCTATATCCTCGACAATAGCTGGCGGCTCGACTTCCTCTCCCGTCGCCAAACCAGTCGTCGCCATACCAAGCACAAGTACAGCGAAAACTGCAATAAAAATCATATTTCTTAGGGTTTTGCTCATTTTAAATCGTCCTCCAAGTATTCTCTAAAACCAGAGATATTTTTCTAAATTTACTTTTCCATTTTCTAAAAATTCAACACCCTCGCTTTTCAGCGCAGGTATAACACTAAACTGTCCGACTTCGTCAAAGGCTCTCGCCGGCGTTCCGTCTGCGTGAACCACTCTGTGACAGGGAACGCTATCATCTTTGCACACCCTCATGGCATAGCCAACGACCCTCGCCCAGCGTGGATTTCCCGAAAGGAAAGCGACTTTTCCATAAGTTGTCACTTTTCCGTAGGGAATTTGTTTTACTGTTTCATAAATTTTACTGTAACTGTTCGTCTAACTCTCCTCCTGTTTTTTCCTGAAGCTGTTAAACTCGTCATACGGCATAGGTCTTGCGTAGAAATACCCCTGCCCGACTGCGCAGTCCAGACTTTTTAAAAATTCCATCTGCTCCGCCGTTTCTATGCCCTCAGCTACGGTTTTTATGCCGAGTGAGTGAGCCATGTCAATAACGCTTTCGATGACAATTTTTGTTCTTTCAGGGTCTTTATCGTATGTAAAGAAATTCCTGTCCATTTTGATAATATCAACTTCCAAATTTTTCAGAAGCCCAAGTGATGAGTATCCGTTGCCAAAATCATCCATAGAAAGAGTAAATCCATAATCATGAAGCTCTTTCAAAACTCTGATTAACTCGTTTTCGTTTTCGGTAATTGCACTTTCCGTGAGTTCAATTTCGACAAATTTTTCGGGCACACCATATTTTTCAGTCACCGCTTTAATTTCGCTCGTGAAATTCGGATTCGAAAGGTGCATCCGAGAGAAGTTAACCGAAATTGTTATCAGTTCTTCGCCATTGTTAATCCAGTTTCTAAGGTGCTCACACACCCGCTCTAACATATAAAAATCGAGTTTTAGTATAAATGAATTCTGTTCAAAAACAGGTATAAAATCGTTTGGATAAATCATACTTCCATCGTCTTCAATCCAGCGAACCAAAGCTTCAGCTCCGCAAATTTTTCCTGTATCAATTTGATATTTCGGTTGTAAATAGAGCTTATATTCCCGATTTTCTAAAGCTTTTTCCATTTTGTTTGTGATTTCAGACATTTTAATGACATTTCGCCGTAAACTTTCGTCGTATACTGCAATAATTTTGTCTTTTTGATTTCTAAGCAAACTGTGAACCAAGGTGACTTTGTCTATAATCGCATTTACATCAACTTCATGCTTTTCGATATTATACCGACCGTATCTGAGCTTGACATTGAAATGATGCAATGCAGGAACTTTCTTTTTAAAATCAAGCTCTTTTTCTTCGCGTATTTCAACAAATTTTTCCATATTTTCTACGCTACTAAACAATAAAAACTCATCTGTTCCGACCTTGCCGTGTAAGAAAAACGCACATGCAAGCTCTCTCGTTGTGTCGGCAATTGCACGAATCATGTCGTTTCCTGTTTCAAAATCGAAAACTTCGTTTATGGATTTAAAATCAGCAACATCAATTTTTACAATTGCAAATTCTTTGTCAGGGTATTTCTTCAGCATTTTATACATATTTTGTTTAAATTTTTCAAGGTTTGGAAGCCCTGTCAGTTCATCAAAATATGCGATTTTTTGAATTTTTCTAATCGAAAAATGTCTCATTGTCAAAACAGCTAAAGAAAGAATAGTAAGTGCTGAAATAATGGTTATATTAAAACTAATAAGTTGCTCGCTCACCAGCGTCGCTTGTTTTAGCACAAGCTCGGTCGGTATGACAATCAAAACACTCCAACCATTGTAGTTAATCGGTCTGTATGATGCCATCCTGTCACCATTTCCAAGCTCATAAGTGATATCGTCAGATTCATCGTTTATAATCGAATTTATAACTTTTTCACCGCTTAAACCATCGGTATATATCGCTCCTCCGAGCAAGTCAAACACATTGCCACCTGCGACATTATAACTATTGGGTGACATGTTTATAATTTCGCCTTCGTCGTCTATAATAAACCCATATGCTCTGTTTTCAAACGCATGGACAAATAAATTGTCGAAAAATTCCACAGGATATTCGCCAATTAACGCTCCAACGCTTCTGCCATCAGAATAAATAGGAACAGACAATGCCATAACTCGGTTTCCTGTATAGCTTGATTCATAAGGCGCAGAAATTGTCATTTCGCCGTTCAACGCGTTTTTATATCCCTCTGTATTTTCGGCATTGATATATTCAGTTTGTGAAGTAACTCCAGCCCCTGGTGAAGCGGCGACTAAAGTTTCATACCCAAAACAAGTCGTGAGATATTGAAAATACCTCTCCGTTTTTTCACTATTTCCGTAAAGCACTTGAATTGTGCTTGAAACGTTTGCTAAATTTGAAAATTCTTTTGCAATTTCATCGTTGTGAATATGTTGTTGCTGGTCGGTTGTTTCACTCAGCGATGCCATAACAGAATTTTCCATACGTGTTGCTATTGTTTTATTAAACAGTGCAGTTGCCAAAACTATAACAACAGACAGCACGATTATCAAAAACAATACGAAAATCGTTTGTCGCTTTATATTCAATCTATCACTCCCAATGTAAATAGATATTTATGCACACTTTCTATTTTAGCACAAAACATGTCAAAAGAGCAACAATTTTTGCTATATATGTTTTTATTTAGCTAAAAATTTTAGATCACTGTTATCTTATTGAAAATTTTTGACAAAAATTGGTTAATTTGACACTATTAAATCCTAGTTTTTTCCAGTATACTAAAATTACCAAAAATCAAATCGGAGGTATAATATGAAATATATTTGTAACGTTTGTGGCTATGTCTATGACGAAGATTTAGGCGAAGAAGAAAACGACATCGCTCCGGGAACTAAATGGGAAGATGTGCCTGAAGATTATCTTTGCCCACTTTGCTCTGTCGGTAAGGACGACTTTTCTATTGACGAATAGTTAAATTCAAAAATCATGACTAATCCGCTCATTTTATGTGAGCGGATTAATTTTTTCAGATTGATTTTTTCATAAATTTAATTTATAATAGAATAAAAAAACGAAAGGCTGATTTGCTATGAAGGCTTTAACTATTAAAAAAGTAGAATTTTTTATGACAGGCGACGAAAACGCCTATAGACCCCGTTGGGCTGAATATTTAAACGACATTTTTACAACTAACACAATTTGCCGTATCACAACTGAGGACGGCTATGTTGGAATCGGTGGCGGTATCACTTATTGTGAGGAGAGATTTGACCCCTCACTTATGGAAACCGCAATTTTATATGTTCCTGGGTTGATTGGAAAATCTGCTCTCGACCGTGAAGAAATTTGGAACTATATGTCACTTCGTCCCACACTCATCCCACTACCAGCCATGTCGATTATTGACATCGCCCTTTGGGATTTGGTCGGAAAATATTCAAAACTTCCTATTTATCAACTGCTTGGTGCTTGCAGAGATAAAATGATTTCCTACGCTTCAACTCCACTTTTCGACACCAACGAAGAATATAAAGCCTATGTTAGAGAAACCATTGACGCTGGCTTTAAAGCTATTAAAATCCACTCCTACACTGTTTTCAAAAAAGACCTTGAACTAATCGACTTTTTACAAAAAGAGTTCGGTGGCGAAGTTGAATTCATGCTCGACGTTGACGGTCAATACACCAAAAACGAAGCTCTAATCATGGCGAAAAAGATAGAAGAATACGGCTGGGTTTGGTTTGAAGCGCCAATTCCTGACCGAGATTTGGAAGGCTTTAAATACTTAATCGACCATTCAAATATCCGCATTTCTTGTGGCGGAAACGTCATGACTTCGCTTATGGACATCGCAAACGGCATCAAAGCAGGCGCTTGGACAGATGTTCGCTGTGACCCAACAATCGCAGGCGGAATTACGGCTGTTAGCAAAATTTCTGCACTTGCAAAAGCTCACGGCTTGAACTTTGAGCTTCAATCTTGGGGTGCGACACTAACTCAAGCGACAGCACTTCACCTATTATTGGCAAGCAATCATAGCACTTATTTTGAGCAAGCATATCCATATGAACCTTTTGAAATCGGTGCAAAAACCGTCATCAGAACAGACAAAGACGGCTATGTCCACGCTCCCGAGGGCTACGGTCTTGGAATTGAAATGGACTGGGACGAAATCGAAAGACTGACCATCAAAAAATACGATTCTGACACAGATAAATAAGAGGTAATTTATGAAAAATAACTGGAAATTTTCTGAAAATCAAATTAACATCGACAACCTAGAAACCCTAGCAGAAGTTGACGTTTTAGTCGTCGGAGCAGGCCCTGCCGGTGTTGCGGCGGCAACAGTTTGTGCTGAAAATGGGCTTTCAACTGTTGTAATAGAAAAATATGGTTTTTGCGGTGGCTCAGCTGTTGCCGGCATGTCGGCAACTGTCTGCGGAATGTATCTCACTTGTGAGGACAACAGCGGAAAAACTCCTCCAAACCAAATTGTACACGGATTTGCAGAGCGTTTTCGTGCAAAAATGGAGAAAAATGGCGGCCTTTACGACCCACAAGTTTATGGTAACACATATGTAATTCCCCATGAAGCAAGAATTTGGAAAAACACTGCCGACGAATTTTTAACCGAAGCAGGCGTGAAAGTTTTATACCACACAACTGCAATTCAGGCGATTAAAGACGGCGAAATTCTCACAGGAGTTGTTGTTTTCAGCGGTTTGGGCATGGGAAAAATCATGGCAAAACGCATAATCGACAGCTCTGGTGACGGCATAGTTGCAACCATGGCTGGCGCAGATTTTACTTGCGGACACGACGGAAATGTCCAAAATCCGACAATTATTTTCAAGCTTTCAGGTGTGGACAGAGAAAAATTCTGGAATTATTATGGCACTGATACAATTTGCCATGACGAATTTTCTGAAAAACTTTACGCCTATGAAAAAGAGAAAAATGTCAGCTTGCCAAGAAAGAAAATTTGGGTTTTCCAAACAATTCACGACGATGAACTTTTCATAAACGGCACAGCAGTCAACCATCAAAGTGAAAAACTTAACATGATTGACCCTGAACATTTCACCTATTCTGAAATTGAAGCCCGTAAGCAACTTATGAGTTATGCAAACTTTTTTAAGGACTGCATCCCAGGCTGTGAAAATTCGTATGTCGGCGAAACTGCTTGTGAGGTTGGTGTTCGTCAAACTCGTAGCATAAAATGCAAGTACACTTTGACCAACGAAGATGTCGAAATGTGCCGAAAATTCCCTGACGGAATTGTCAAAAGTTCATGGCCTATAGAGCTTCACAAAGGCGAATTTCCAAAACTTCACTGGTTGACAAATGACTATTACGAAGTGCCTTTTGACACTTTAAAACCAACTGGACTTGACAATATTTTAGTCGCAGGACGTTGCTTATCCGCAGAACACGAGGCACTAGCTTCGGCACGTGTTACGGCACAATGCTTTGAATATGGACATGCGGCGGCGGTTGCCACTGTGCTTTCACTAAAAGAAGGCATCAAAACTTCGGAAGTTGACGGAGTTAAAGTCCGTGAAATTATGAAGGTTTAGTATTTTCTATTCGTGGATTTTTGTCCACCTTGCAAAAAAATTCCGCTCGATTGAGCGGAATTTTTGTGTTTAGTTTTGCTTCGATTTATAAGCCCGTCTAGTCGGGATAATCCTCAGGTGTGTAACCATCTGGCAGTCCACCACCATCAGATGAACCTTTGCGCTCTCCTGAACTGATAACTTCAATTTTTGAAACCACATAGTCATCATCGTAAGTAACTTTGGCTACAACATCTTCCAGCGCAAGAACAAAAACATATAATAACCTAGGTGTGTCGAAAGAGCCACGTTCTTCTTTATCTTCTTCCGAACGGCTATCTATGACAACAGCGTTTGTGAAGTCAAAACGATTTTTACCGTCCACTTGCAAATAGTACTTGCCCGTAGTCATGCTTGTATTGCTGTGGATAGTGATAGCACCTTCTACTGTTTTTTCGTCAGCGTCTTCAGTTTCGCCTTCATCTGTGCTTGAAGAACCACCGCCAGCTGTTGAAGCGAGTTCGATGTGTGCCACTAAAGTGTCCGAATCAAAAACAGTCACAAAATCACACAAATAGGCTATAACTTCTTTGTTTTCTAAATCACTTAGGGAGTCAATGTCAATTTTGTTTGTAAGGTTAAATGAAGTGCCGTCTATAGTTATCTCCTCGTCTGTAAAGCCACTACAAACACCCTCTACACTTTCAAAAGTATAATAACTATCAACTGTCCATATTCCATCTGCCAATACAGGAACTATTCCTATGTATTCAACTTTGAGAAAATCATCAATACCCTCTAGTGCAGAAGCATCAACTTCGTATTCAGCTTCACCTATTGGCTCTCCGACTACTTTTAAAACAAATTTACCTTGCGCATTTTTTTCAACCGTCGCAACATCAAAGTCAACTACAACAATGTTGCTGACAATTCCGAATGGGTCTGTGTAAATTGAAACTTCGCCCTGCGAAGACTCCACAAGCGCTTTTAGTTGTTCAGTTGTTCCGATGCCTTCGCTTGAAGGAACACCGTTTATTACTGGGAACATAGAGCTTTCTAAGACTATTCCGCTCCAAAGCTCTGTACTTAAAACTGCCCCAGTAGAAATTGTAGGAGTAATTGAAACAGCTGGAGCACACTCAAACAGCCAAACTTTATCACCTAACATTACATTGTTGATAGGCGCGCCCAGTAGGTTTGTTCCTTTTTCAAGAACAGCTCCGCTGCTTGAATGTGATGTTCCGAGAAGATTTGATATTTTAAAATCTAATGGCGTATTTTGTTCTGGTCGTAGAAGGCTGTTTACAGGCACACTACTTGCACCACCGTCAGGATTTGCAAAGAAGTATGAATTAAGTAGTGAAGAACTCGCATTGCTTGTATTAGCAGGTTTTATAACAGTAGGTGCCAAAACACCCAAACAGCCGAGATTTGCCATGTCCTCACGCGATGCTGATACAAAAGGTATGTCTTGGTAGAGGATATGGGAAACTGTAGTTTGAACGAAGAGGTTATTATCTTCTATATAATCCGTGTAGAGCTTTTCCAACTCAGTCCTTTTCTTCGTCAACATATCGCCAATCTTAACTTCAAAGTTAATGCCAATAGGACCTAGCTCCTTGTACAGAGTATCTAAGTCGGACTTCCATGCTAACAATTCGTCAACACTCATTGAAGAAAACGTTTCCGCTCTGTCATACAAGTCGGATAAACGTCCGTCATAATCAACGCCTTTGCCGGTTATTTCTGAGCCGGATTTTTCAGAAGTTTGTGAGCTGTGTTCTGCAGATGTTTCTAGGCTGTGAGAAACACTTTCTTTGGTAGCAAGAATTCCGCTAGCTCCGGCAAATGTGAAAACCTTATCAACCCATTCATCACCTGTCATGTCGGCACTTTCATAGCCAATAGCTGTGCAAATTAGTTTATATGCTTCTGCGATTGTTACTTCGCTAGTAGGTGCAAAGCTTGGAAGTTCGGTTTCTGTTCCGTCGCCTCTGCCTGAAACCATTTTGTGCTCGCTTGCAAGATGAACATATGGTGCATACCACGCATCTAGGGCGACATCTCTGTACATTTGTTTAGCCTCACCGCTGGCAATTTCACTGTTTAACTCAGCAATCATTTCTTCCACGGCTTCATTTCCGAATTTTGTCACAAGTGCGATTTTTGTCGCTTCCGCACGAGTTACAGTTGCTTCTGGGCGAATAGTTCCGTCTTCATAACCCTCCATGATGTTCAGTGCAGACATGATTTCTAGTTCATCTGTATAAACAGCAGTGTCAAGGTCTGAATAGTAATTCGAAGGTGTTTGTGTTTCCTCTGCCATTGCAGGAATTGCCATCGCACTGAGTAGCAAGGTGCTTGCAAGGAGTAGGGTCGCTTGTTTTTTTAATTTTTTCATATAAAGATCCCCTTTTCAGTTTTTTACTAAATTTTAACATAGAACTAAAAAAGAGGCAATATGAAATGTACAAGACGCAATTTTTATGAACAAGACGCAAAAAAGGACTGTACCCCGAGAGGGGGAGCTCGAGGGGGTATCCCTCCTCGAATTGGATAAACCGATGTCATTTTCAATGTGTGCATACACGAAAATGAGCCGTAAGGCATAATTTTTCACAGAAAAATTATCATCGGCAGTTTGCTCGAAAAGTCCCAAAGGGCTTTTTCGACAAACTGAAAGAATTTTCGCTTCGGCGAAAAGAAACGAGAGAATTTTCGTTGCGACGAAAAGGATGCGCGCTCCGCTGGGGTGACTTTTTCACGTGAAAAAGTCACCAAAAAAACGTCGGAGTCTCGTCTCCGAACACGAGTGACGAAAGCGGGTGCGGAATATACAGGCTGAATTAGCAAGCAAGCCCAAAAACAGGAGCAATCGCACGAAAAAATATGAAATTTGACGGCTGTCGCCTGATTTTCTCCCGTTGGCTACTCACTTGAAAAGAAATATAGTAGAAGGGTCTATTCAAACCTTAAAGATACCAAGTTTCTGCAACGTTCGTATCTAACAGATTTAAATAGACCCTCCTACTCGCAGTTTTTGCTGGTGGGTAGTCAACGGGCTTTTTTCAGGCGACAGCCGTGGTTTATTTCTCTTTTCGTGCGATGGTAACTGGTTCGGGGCTTGCCAGTTAATTATTATTGTATATTCAGCATATTAACCGTTCCCACCGTTCGGGGGTGTT
>CAYJOS010000025.1:0-20145 GCA_964371875.1 uncultured Oscillospiraceae bacterium
GGGGGCGAAACCCCTGACGTTTTTTGGTGACTTTTTCACGTGAAAAAGTTACCCCTCGGAGAGCGTATCTCCGTTTCTTTTCGCCGAAGCGAAAATCCCCCTCGGAGAGCGTATCTTTTTCGTCGCAACGAAAAATCTTTCCCCTCGGAGAGCGTTCTATCGTTCTCCTCGTTTCTTTTCGTCGCAACGAAAATCCAAATTTTACATTTAGAAAATCATCTAAATGTTCTTGACAACGAATTAAATTAGTGCTATCCTATATTTAGATAATTATCTAAATGTTAAAGGCGGTGAAATCATGAGCTTCCACAAAAGCTTCAAAGCACTGTCAGACCCAACACGCCGTGAAATTTTAGATTTACTCAAAAACGGAGAAAAAAGTGCAGGTGAGATTTGCGATAATTTTTCCATGACTGGTGCAACAATTTCTCACCATCTTACAATTTTGCGTGAAGCTGGGCTGATAAGCAGTCGAAAAGAGGGAAAATATATATTATATGAGCTTAATATGTCGGTTATGGACGAAATAATCGGCTGGGTTAGTGGATTTAAGGAGGAAAAGTGATGAAAACAATTAAAAATATAGCATATTGGATTTTAATTTTATTACCGCTTGCGCTTGTGTTTTATTTTTACGAGCAAATGCCGTCGGAAATTGTCATGCACTGGAGTTATGACGGAACTGAAACATACAGCCCCAAAAGCGAACTTTATATCATAGCAGCACTAGCGCCATTTTTGGCAATTACATTTGAATTTTTACCCAAAATAGACCCAAGAAAGAAAAACTACGAGCGATTTGAGGGAAGTTATAATTTTTACAAGGTAATTATGGCTTTTTTTATAAATCTCACGGTGGGTGTTACGATTTCCGAAGCACTAAACCCCAACCAAATCGACATTGCTTTGGTAGTAACAATTTTTGTTGGATTACTTTTTGTTTTAATCGGAAACATGATGCCAAAATTTAAAAGTAATTATTTTATCGGAATTCGCACACCGTGGGCATTATCAAATCCCAGAGTTTGGGAAAAAACTCAGCGTTTTGGTGGTAAGATGTTTTTTGCAAGTGGAATTTTAATGGTAATTTCGGCATTTTTGCTAAAAGAAACTGCGCTTTTTGTGACAATAATGTCCATAATGGTGATTTGTGTTTCCTTGACATCTTATAAAAGTTACGTTTGGTACAAAGAGGAAAATGTACAAGGTACTTGACCAATAACTAAATTTGGTGTATACTGTTTTGGAGTAAATTAAACGGGGTGTGTGCAAATGAAAATTTTAAAATCCTCTGAAAACTATCTAGAAACTATATTAATTTTGAAAAATCGCAAAGGTTTTGTAAGAGCCGTCGACATTGCAAACGAGCTTGGATTTTCAAAACCAAGTGTTAGTGTTGCTCTAAAACAACTAAGGGAACATGAATACATTTCAGTCGACGAAGGCGGAATGTTAAGCCTTATGCCAAAAGGTTTGGCGATTGCTGAGGACATGCTAGAGCGTCACACCTACCTTAAAAAAGCGTTAATAAAGCTTGGCGTGAGCGAGGGAGTGGCTGACGAAGATGCATGTAAAATCGAGCATATTATCAGCGTGGAAACACTTGACGCTATTAAAAATTTTGTAAACGGATAAAGTTAAAGGGCTGTCGCAATGAGTAAAATCATTTGTGACAGCCCTATATTTTTTATTTGTACAAGCTAAAAGATTTCAAATTAGGTCTTGACAATTATTTCAATCTGATATATAATCATGTTAGTTAATAATAACTAACTTAATATTTGCTGTTAATATCCTGTTATTAAGTTAGTGTCAACTAATAAATTTGGAGGTATTTCCATGAGTGTAGTAATTGTCGGTGGTAACGAATGTATGGAGAGACGTTACATAGATACGTGCAAGCAATATGGCTGTAAAGCAAAAATTTTTACAAAAATGAACGGTGAAATCCGTAGCAAATTTGGTTCACCAGACCTTATAATTTTGTTTACAAACACCGTTTCACACAAGCTTGTTGCATGTGCTAACTGTGAAGCAAAACGCTGTAAAGCACGCATTGAGAGAGCTCATTCAAGCTCACTTTCTTCACTAAAAAACATTCTAACAAACGCAACAGCAGCAAACTAATTCATTAGATTTTTAAGAATTATTTACAGTTTCAATCAAAAAACTGCAATTTTTATCATTTTTCATTTGGCATATTATACCATGTGAATTAGATTTAAATTGCAGTTTTTTGCGTTTGTTTTATGTTAGATTTATGCGTGTTGAATGTCTGTATATTTTGCGATTTCAGCGCTGATAGTACACATATCGTCAAGTGAAATTTTATGCACATCATCATTGCCTGTTATGCGTGCAAAAGTTTTAATTTCCTCATTCGAAATATGCAAAAAGTTATAAACCCTCTCATAAGCTTCCATAATATTCAAGCTCGCACGGAGTTTTTCGTTTTGCGTTGCGATGCCACAAGGGCAATTCCCCGTACCGCAGACCCTATGTTGCTGACATCCGACAGAGATTAACGCCGCTGTCGAAATCGCCACTGCATCAGCACCCATGGCTAGGGCTTTTGCGAAATCTGACGAAATTCGAAGTCCGCCTGTTATCACAAGTTCAGCTGTGCAATTTACAGAATTTAGGTATTTTCTAGCTCTGTGTAATGCAAAAATTGTCGGAACGCTGGACGAGTCCCTCAAAAACTGCGGACTAGAGCCAGTCGCACCGCCACGACCGTCAATTGTTATAAAATCAGGCTGGGCAAAAACGCAGTATTCAAGGTCTTTTTCAATTCTGCCAGCGGCGATTTTTATGCCAATCGGACGACCTTCGGACTCCTCACGCAAGTAGGAAACCATGGATTTCAAGTCCTCTTTTGAGTTGATTTCTGGAAATTTTGAAGGGCTTTGAACTTCTTGTCCCTGTGCTTTTCCACGAATTTCGGCAATTTCCGCTGTGACTTTTTCACCGGGGAGATGTCCGCCCATTCCGGGCTTTGTGCCCTGCCCTATTTTGATTTCGATTGCGTCTGATCGCATCAAATTTTCTTTGGAAACGCTGTATTTATTGGGTACATATTCAAAAATATATTTGTGTGAAGCATCTCTTTCTTCGGGCAAAATTCCGCCCTCACCGCTACACATAGCCGTTTTCGCCTTGTTTGCACCGCAAGCTAGGGCGATTTTTGCTTCCTTGGACAAAGCGCCGAAGGACATGTGCGAAATGTAAATTGGGCTTTCCAAAACCATGGGTTTTTTCGCATTTTTGCCTATCACGGTTTGGGTGTTTACAGGGGCAAAATCGTCTAAAGGCGGAGGATTTAATTGCGCACCTAAAAACAAAATGTCATCCCAATTTGGCATTTTCATTTTTGTGCTCATGGCAGCATGGAGCGATTTACCCGTTTTTGCGATATGGTGAATTTCATTCATATAACGCTCGCTAAGGTCAACCCTTTCAGGTTTTTCGCCTGCTTTTTCAGGAATTAAATTGTTTTTTGCTTGGTTACACAAAGGACAAGAGGAAATTTCTGAGAAGTTTTTACCTTCTTTTTCCTCATCAAAAACAAACTTACAAATTCTGCATGTATATTTCATTTTTCCGCCTCGCTTTCTCATAATATTCAATTGCTTACCATTATTATAATACTAATTTGCAAAAAATGCCATATATATTTTATAATATGAAAATTTCAAAAAAATATTTGAATTAAAAACCAAATTCTTGACACCAAAAGCAATTTTATGGTAAAATTATTTGGTATATTTGTGTTTTTCGCAAAACATAAAAGAAAGAAAAAAGGAATGGATTTATTTATGAAAAAGCAAACTCTAGTATCCCTCTTGCTCGTTCTAATGCTACTAGTCTTTACGGCTTGCGGTGGAGAAACGGAAACACCAGCAGAATCACCAGAAGCTGAAGCGACATCAGCTCCCGAAGGTGGAGAAACCAGTGACCTCGCTATTGCTGACGATTATGAAATCGCAATCAAAGGCGAAGGTGTTGACATTGTTATCACAGGCGCAGACCTTAAAGCGATGGAACTTGAAACTGTTGAAACAAGCTCTGTAAGCTCAACAGGCGAAGTTACAGAAGTTACTTTCGACGGTGTTAATATTGCTACAATTTTAGAAGCAAACGGCGTTAACATTGCTGACGTGGGCGGACTTACTTTCACAGCGGCAGACGGCTATGTCATGAATGTTCCTGCTGAGGAATATGCCGAAAGCGGTGCATATATCATCGTAACTTATAACGATGAAATTCTTGAAACTCCAAGAAGTGCAGTTCCTGACAAGCGTGCTATGTTCTGGGTTAAAGACTTATCTATGATTGAACTTGGCACAGGCGGCGGTGCTACAGCTTCCGAAACAGTTGAAGCGGCAGTTTCAGAAGTTCAATTTTTCTTTGAAAATGCTACAACTTTAACTCCTGAAACTCTTGATTATGACGGAACTATGGTTGAATCATACTCACTACAAGCATATTTCGACGCATTTCTTCCAGAAAACGAAGCAGAAGTTTTCACTTTAACTGCTCGTGATGGACATGAAAAAACTGAAAATGCTGATGTTTTCTTCACATGTTATGTTTCAAAACTTGAAGGTAGCGAAGACATGGAAACAAATGCTCCTCAATATTTCTCAGAAACACTAAACCTCGGTATGCGTGTTAAACAACTTGACATTATCGAAGCAGGAACAACTGCGATTTATTTCGGAACTGAAACAGATGTTGCTACACTTTTAGAAACTCTTGGAATGACAGGTTATGCTGAATATAACTTCATCGCAAGCGACGGATATGAAACACTTATCCCAGTTGAGGCGATTGAATTTGGCATGATTTACCCAGACGAAGAAGAAGGCTATATCAGAGCTTCTTTCGACGGTTATGACTTCGGCGACGCAAAAGGTGGCGGAAAAGTTAAATATCTAGCTTCTATTGCCCCTGTTGGTGAAAAAATCGGCGCACCTGAAGGTGGAATGGTTGAAAGTGGAGTGGTTGAAGAAACTTCAGCTCCAATCAGCGGCGCACTTCTAACAATCACAGTTGGTGGCGAAACAGTTGGCATCACAGAAGAAGATTTTATGGCTCTACCACAAGTTGAACATGAAATTTCACGTACAAACTCTTTCGGCGAAACTGTTGTTGGCACTTACAAAGGCGTTCACTGGACAGAAATTGCAAACTTTGCAGGCGCTGATGCTGAAAGCACAATCACAGTTATTGCTTCTGACGGATATGAAATCAAACTAACTCCCGACATGCTAAACGATGAGCAATCAATGTTCGCACTATACCAAGACGGCGAATATATCGAAAGCGACGGCGACGGTCGTGTTTGGTTTGCAGTAAGCGAAAACTTCACAGCAAATAACTGGGCGAAATTTATCGTTTCAATCATAGTAGACTAATAAAGATGTAATAATAGAGCGGATGCGTTTGTATCCGCTCTTTGTAATAAAGGTGGATTTTTATGAAACAGAAAAAACCATATTTCACTTTAACAGACATATGTATCATGTCCATGGTTGCGGCTATGGGCATTGCAATCAAGGCAATTATAGTACCGCTGGCGCAAATAATCACAGGGCCTTTGTTTATCCCCGGTGGTGTTGTTGCCGGCGGTTTTTACATGGCTTTTCTGGTTTTGGGTGAGAGCATAACAGGAAAATGGGGCACAGCAATTGTTGTTGCACTAATTCAAGGTGCAGTTGTGACAATTACGGGTGCGCTTGGCTCTCACGGTGCAGCAAGTATTTTGACATACACCATGCCAGGGCTAGCAATTGACCTTGTTTACCTTTTAATGCGACACAGGGCAGACTGTGCAATTTGCTGTTTTATCGGCGGAGTTGTTGCTAATATGGCGGGTAGTTTTTCGGTTAACCTTGCAATTTTCAACCTAAGTTTTGTGCCATTAATGCTATCGCTTGCCGCTTCGGCATTATCAGGCGGACTCGGCGGACTGGTTGCCCATGCTATCGGCTCAAATGTAAGACGACTTGGAATTTTGCAAGGAAGTCAAGCGAAAACCTATGAAAAACCGAGAAAAAATGAATTTTCAGTACCCATGCCCGAGGAATTGGAGAAATTAGATGAAAAAGAAAATTAGTATTACAATATTATCAATTGCGACCTGTCTTTCACTTGTCGCATGTTCAGAAAACAGCTACGACCCAGCACAAGCAACACCCGAAGTTGCAACGGTCGAAACTTCCTTTGTTTCGGCAGTAAGAAGCCCAATTACGATTACAGGCGATGTTGAAACAGAGGTTAAATTGACAGGTTTTTCGACATTCGAAACCACAACAATTGAAAAAGACGAGGAAACACACACCGCTGTTCCCCTCATTGAAATTTTAAATCAAGCAGTGCCTTTGGGCAGTGATATAAACGTGATTTTCCACTCACCTGACGGAGTTATGGCGCAAATTGAAAAGGATATGATTGACGAAAATGTTCTGCTTTATTGGAGCGAGGAAGTCGGATTTTCGCTTTTTGCCCCCGATTTTCCGCCACAGGCAGGGATTAGAAATATTGACTATATAGTCTTAGAAGCCGAAATTTTGCACCCAGAACAGCCATGCCTTCGAGTGATAGACGGCGATATTGACACTGCCATTTCATACGGAAATTTGTTCATGGCAGACGGGATTATAGGCTCTGTTTTAGAGGGAAGTGCAGAAAAAAACGAGCTTAAAGTTGACGCATATACACGCAAACCCTTAGTTCCAATTTCAAATTATTTGACAACAGACGAGGAAGAAGTGCTTGCCTACTTCGGTGATGGATCAGAAAAAATGGTTTCCCCAGACGGCTATTTTGAGTGGCGTGGAAATTCCGCCGACTACCTTGGCGCAGACGGAAAAACCAGAATTCCCGACATCATCGGGGTTTGGGCAAATGCCCCCGAAGCATCCATCACAGACCTTAAAAATATAGTCGAAGAAACAGCAGGCGATGTACTGGTAATCCACATAGACGGACTTGGAATTGAAGCCTATGAAATGCACGGTTTTGAGCTTGTAAAAGAGCATACTTTAACACCGATGAGGACAATAATGCCTAGCATTTCAAACGTTGCACTTGCGGCGATGATTACAGGTGAAACTCCCGATATCAATGGAGTTACAGAGCGTTCAGAGCGTGAACTTTTAGTGCCCGACATGTTTGAAAATGTGGACGCAATTTTTGTCGAAGGCAATTCAAAGCTAGTAAATTCAAGTCTTTCGCCAATCTTAAACGCTGACGAAAATGCTGATGACTCAACAGATGACGAGGTCTTTGCCTCTGCGATGACAGCAATTTCTGAGGGGAACGAGCTGACTTTTGTACACTTCCACGGCTATGATGATGTTTCCCACACCTACGGAACTTACACAGACGAAGCGAAGGAAAAACTACTTGAAATTCAGGGCTATGTAGACGAAATGATAGCCGAATTTTCAGGCACAACATATATAATTTCTGACCACGGTCAACACCACACTACTATAGGCGAGAAAAAAGGTGATCACGGCGAGTTTAGATATGAGGACATGTGCATACCATTTATGGCGATAAATTAGAGGAGAAAAAACGATGCAAAACAGTAAAAACCAAGCAAAAATTATAGGAATAATTGTGGCTGTACTTGTGGTAATAGTCGCAGTTTTTGCCTATTTAAACGCAGGCGATGTGAGTTATAAAAAAGAACTTGAAATGAATGCAATTTTTGAACTAAAAGTCGGCGAAGAAACCGCACAAATCACCATGGACGACATGCTGTCACTAGATCCTGTGAATATAGATGCAGTTATGGACACCAGCAATACAGACCCCACGGATGTGAGTTTTTCGGGCGTTGAACTAAAGAAAATTTTCGATTTTGCAGGGCTTGAAATTAACAGCGAAACCATAGAAGTCCGCTCGCTCGACGGCTATACTTCGGCACTCACAAAAGAAGAAATCATGCAAGACGACAATGTCTACATCTGCATTGCAATGGGCGAAGAGCCACTTCCACCAAAGTCCGAAGGTGGCATGGGACCATATTTGATGATTATTAAAAGCTCAGAATTTTCACAGCGTTGGTGTAAATTTGTACAGGAAGTTGTGGTTCAATGAAACAGCTAGAAGCGAGAAATATAAGCTTCTCATATGACAGTCAAAAACCGCTAATAATTGAGGCAAATTTATCTGTAAATTCAGGTGAATGTGTTGCGATTACAGGGGTTTCTGGCTGTGGAAAATCCACCCTTTGCCTTATAATTTCGGGGCTTATCCCCAGAACAATTGAGGGCGATTTAAAGGGCGAAATTTTGCTCTCGGGCAAGGCAGTTTCCGAAATGCCATTGCGAAAAGTCGTGGAAGAAGTCGGCATAGTTTTCCAAAATCCCGACGCACAACTTTTTGCGCCGACAGTCGAAGATGAACTTGCTTTCGGGCCTGAAAACATAGGTTTGCCGAGGGAAGAAATCGCAAAAAGAATAGACAATGCACTAAAAGTTGTCGGCATGGAAGAGTATAGATTTCACAGCCCGACAAGGCTTTCAGGTGGGCAAAAACAGCTGGTCGCACTTGCGGCGGTCTTGACTTTAGACCCGAAAGTTTTGCTTTTCGACGAAGCTTTAAGCCAGCTCGACAGCGAAGCCACAGAGAGAATAGTGCAGTGCATTTCTGAGCTGAAAAAAAGAGGAAAAGCAATTTTAATGGTGGAGCACGACGAGGAAAATTTGTTCATTGCAGACAGGGTTTATACCTTTGTCGAGGGCAAACTCGTGCTACAAAATGACAGCGGAGGAGGGCGAAAATGAGTGAAAATTCAATCACCGTGAAAAATGTCCGCTTTCGCTATCCAAGAAATTCTTTTGAGTTTTCTGTTGAAGAATTTAGTCTGAAAACAGGCGAAATTTGTCTAATTCGTGGCAACAACGGAAGCGGAAAATCCACCCTTTTAAAGCTTTGTGCAGGCATTTTAAAAGCGGATAATATGGAGCATTTTGTGCTTGGAAATGACGCTAAAAATTACTCTCTTGGGCAAATCGGAAAGCATGTCGGCTATCTTTTTCAAGAGCCTTCAAAGCAAATTTTCACAGCTACGGTTTGGGACGAAATGACCTTTATTGGCTCGATTTTAGACAAAAACCCCGAGGAAATTGCACAAAAAGCCATGGGTCTTTTAGATAAATTTTCCTTAAAACACCTTGCAAAACGCAGTACTTACAGGCTAAGCCGTGGCGAAAAACAAAGGCTTGCCATAGCTTCAATTTTAATGCAAGATGTAAAGTTTTTAATGCTGGACGAGCCGACGACGGGGCTTGACTCCAAAAATAGACAAACGCTTTACACGGTCATGGACGAGCTCGCAAAATCAGGGCTTGGAATTGCCGTGATTTCCCACGATAATGAACTTTTTTCGCGCTTCCCCGAGGCGAGAATTGAGAAGGTGTCGAAAGGGGGCGTCGAGCAATGAAAAACGCTGACCCAAGGGTAAAACTGCTTGCAATTATGCTCAGCACCTCGATGTCAATTCTGTTTAGAGATGTTATATTTTTGTTGGGAGTTGCGGTTTTTTCCTTCGTTTTAACTCTGGTTTTTGGGGCGAATTATAAGTTTCTTTTCAATAAATTAAAGCGGTTTATAAAGCTTCTAATCGGTGTTTGTGTTATTCAAATTATTTTCGTCAGAACAGGCGAACCTGTTTTCACTGTTGGCGATTATACTCTCGTTTACAGCGACGGATTTTTCCGTGGTGTGAGCATGGGACTTAGATTTTTCACACTGATTTCTTCGGCGGCGATTATGGAGAGCGAAAACAGTCGAAAAGTCATAGCTTCCCTATCAAAATTACACGTTCCATACACCTTTTCGTTTATGATAATGCTGACTCTGAGATTTATCCCGTTTTTCATGGAAAGCTTCACAGATGCCATGGTTTCCATTCAATTAAGGGGCATAGAAGTTGAGAAAATCCCCTTCGGAAAACGCATAAAATTATACGGATATTTGCTCTCCCCTGTTGTCGCCGATGCCGTCATAAAATCGCAGGATTTGGCGATGGCGATGGAGGCGAGAGGTTTTGGCGCGATGAAAAAACGCACAAGTTTTATTGAAGTTAAAATGTGTGCAAAAGATGTTTTTGCAGTCATTTTTTTAGTTGCAATTTCAGGTGCAACGATGTTTTTTTATTATAATTAGGGAGGCAAAACCATGAAAGTTATTGCAGTAAACGGCATCACAAAATCAGGCAAAACCACAGTTTGCGAAACCATAATCAGCGGTCTCACAAAGCTCGGTTACAGCGTTGGTTCGGTCAAAGAAATTCACTTTGAACTGTTCAAAATTGACCCTGTTGAAACCTCAAATACAAACCGTCACAAGGATGCAGGCTCGAAACTTGTCACGGCTAGGGGAATGTTTGAAACTGATATTTTATACCAAGAAATGCTCCCAATTGAGGATATTTTGAAACATTATGACCATGATTTTGTCATTTTAGAAGGTGTTACCGACCTGAATGTACCTAGAATTATCACCGCCCACTGTGAGGAAGAGGTGCTTGAAAGACTGGACGAAAGGGTTGTCGGAATTTCTGGTGTTCTTGCCAACGACGGACGAAAAAGTTTTGCTGATTACCCTGTAATTCACGCACTGGAAGAGCCAGAAAAACTCGTGCAATTTGTCATGCAACACGCAATTTCACCCATGCCGAATATGGATCCAAAATGTTGCGGTGAATGTGGCTACACATGTAGGGAGATGACAGGTAGAATTTTGAAAAAACAATCAAAAATTGAGGACTGTGTGCTTAAAAATCCAAGCATAGAACTCAAAATCGGTGGGCATAATATCGAGATGGTTCCTTTTGTGGAAAACATCTTGAAAAATGCGGTTTTATCTGTTGCAAAGGAGTTAAACGGCTACACATCTGACGGTGATATTGAAATCACATTCAAGCGTGGGGGCAAAATTTGATGTCTGAAAATTCAAAATTCATAAACTATATTTCTAAGCGAAATACGGTCACGGGTGACGGGAAAATTGTCGAAAAATGCTTTTCTGATTTGGCAGATTTCAGGCGTGAAAAAAAGATGATTTTAAGCCTGAAAGAGCATGAAATTGAAGTTCCCATCCTCGTTGCAGAAACAGATGACACGCTTTTGTACGAGCACGTGGACGGAATTTTATACAGTGATTTGGTCGAAAATATGAGCGAAATTCACGCAAATGCGCTTGCGGATTGGCTCTGTAAATTTAATGATGTCACTGGATTTTTAAGGGTTGATAACAATTTAAGAAACTATATTTTCAGAGAAAGCGACAATTCTTGTGTCGGGATTGACTTCGAATCTCTCCCCAAAATCGGTGATATTTCTGAAGATTGTGGAAAAATTGTTGCGTTTACAGCCACCTATTTTCCCAGCTTTTCCGACAATAAAAAGAGGGCTTGTGCCATGCTTATCCGTGCGTTTACTGATAGAAAAATCAATGGTTCTCTTATCGAAGAAACGTTCAAAAATGAAATCTCTGCCATGGTTTATAGGCGAAAACTCGGCTCTGATTTCGAGGAAAATGCAATGCAGTTTTACACTGATGTTAAAGATTTGCTTTACATGTCGGATTTCGACCCAGAACAGTCCGAAAAAAGGATTTTTGCCTATTCTAAAGCTCAGCTGATAGAGTTTTTATATGAAAAAGAGGGAATTTTCCCTTTGGCGGAGAATATTTTCACCTATAAGGGCATAAATTTGCGTGTGACCGACCTTGGGCTTGACGAAAAATTTTCAATTCCTGTTCACAGAGCATCACTTGAAATGGTGGGTAATGGGCAAATTAGACAAGAATTCTATATGAATTTCCTCATAAATCACATGACAATGGGCGGTTAATAAAATTGACAATTTTACATTTTTAGGTTAATATGTTAGTATAGAAATCCGAGCTTGCTTGATATGGAAGTAAGCCGATGGGTATCCGCCGTCATTGTGATACCTCCCGTATTTTGGAAAGGATTTCGGATCAATTAGTATGCAATCCGAAACTATGAAAAAATATGAGGAGGTATTTTTATGTCAACATCTTATTGCGGAAAAATCATACGTTTAAATCTCACTGACGGGTCAATCAAAATTGAGGCTCTAAACCAAGATGACGCTGTTAAATTTATCGGCGGTCGTGGTTTAGGAACAAAAATTTTGATGGATGAGGGCGTCCCAACGGTAGACGCATTAAGTCCTGAAAACAAACTTGTATTTCTAGCTGGGCCTATGACAGGAACAGCCTCACCAACAGCTTGCCGTTACATGGTTGTCACAAAATCACCGCTGACAGGCATGATCGCTTCATCAAACTCAGGCGGAATTTGGGGTGCAAAGCTCAAATATGCAGGTTTTGATGGAATTATTGTCGAGGGTAAATCAGAAAAACCTGTTTACCTAAACATTGAAGACGACAAAATCGAGCTCTTAGATGCAAGCGCATATATGGGCATGAAAAGTGAAGAAATTGACGATAAATTGAAAGAAATTTATCCAAAATGTTCCGTTTTGAACATCGGGCCATCAGGCGAAAACCTATCACTTTTGTCATGTATCATGAACGACAAACACCGTGCAGCAGGACGAAGTGGCGTTGGTGCTGTCATGGGAAGCAAAAATTTCAAGGCTATCACCGTAACCGCAAGTCGCTCTGTTGTTCCTTCAGGTGACGACACAGCGCTTAAAGCTGTAACTGCTGATTGCATTAAAATGATTCGTGAAAACGGCGTTACAGGACAAGGTCTTCCAACTTATGGAACAGCTGTTCTTGTTAATATCATCAACAGCACAGGTGCTTTCCCAACTCGTAACTGGCAAGAAGCACATTTCCCAGCAGCTGACGACACTTCAGGTGAAACACTAAAAGATGAACACTTGGTAAAACAAGGTTTTTGCCACCGTTGCCCCATCGGTTGCGGACGTATTATTGATATGAACGGCAAAATTGTCGGCGGTCCTGAGTATGAACCACTGTGGGCATATGGCGGAAACTGTAATATTAATGACCTTGCGGCGATTAACGAAGCAAACTTCTGGTGTAATGAATATGGACTTGATGCGATTTCAACTCCATGTACTATAGCTGCTGCTATGGAACTATACCAACTTGGGGCGATTAAAGAGGAAGAGTGCGACGGAGTTCCACTAGAGTGGGGTAGCTCAAAGGCTATCATCGAATGGACAAAACGCATGGGTGAAGCAAATTCACCACTTGCAAAACTCATGGCTGACGGTAGCTATAGACTATGCGAGTATTATGGTCACCCTGAAGTTTCTATGAGTGTTAAAAAGCAAGAATTACCAGCTTATGACCCACGTGCAATTCAAGGAATTGGCATCACTTACGCCACAAGTAACCGTGGTGGTTGCCACGTTCGTGGATATTTGATTTCTCCTGAAGTTTTAGGACTTCCAGAGCAAATCGACCGCACAACAACAGAAGGCAAGGCAACTTGGTGCAAAATTTTCCAAGACCTTACATCTGTAATCGACAGCATGGGTCTTTGCCTATTCTCGTCATTTGCACTTGGAGCGCCTCAATATGCAAACCTTATAAATGCTGCAACAGGCACAAATTATACACCGGAACAACTCCTTGAAGTTGGCGAAAGAATTTATAATATCGAGCGTCAATTCAACAAAAAAGCAGGCATGAAACCCGAAGACGACAAACTTCCAAAACGCTTGCTTGAAGAGGAAATTCCCGACGGCCCATCTAAGGGCATGATAAGCAAACTTCCTGTCACACTTCCTGAATATTATGAAGTTCGTGGCTGGGAAAATGCTTTCCCTAAAGATGAAACACTAGAACGTTTAGGACTGGCAGATTACAAATAGTAATTCTTATTTCTGCCATTTTATATAATTTATATAGCCAAAATAGTGGCAGAATGGAGCTTATAATGATAGAAGTAAAACTTTTTGCACTTTTCCGTGAAGGCAGAGGAAAGAGCGCCGAATTTACAACTGAACAAGTTAAAACCATCGGCGACATCTTAAAAGAACTCAATATCCCTGTTGAAGAAGTTGCAATCGCACTCATAAACGGTATGCACTCAAAGCCCGAAGACGAGGTTAAGGACGGAGATTTAATCTCACTTTTCCCACCTGTTGCAGGGGGCTAATAGGCATGGTTTTTGCGGAAAAATCACGATTTGACCGTCAAATTAAGATGAAAGAAATCGGACTTGACGGTCAAGCTCGGCTTAAAAATACGCATATTGCTGTGGTCGGAGCAGGTGGGCTTGGCTCTCCTGTTTTGACCTATCTTTCGGCGGCGGGAATTGGAAAAATTACAATTATCGACATGGATATTGTCGAAATTACAAATTTAAATCGCCAATTTCTTTACGGCGAAAAAGACCTAGGCAAGCCCAAAGCAGTCATTGCAAAAGAGCTTATTTCTGAAAAATATTCTGACATAAGTGCAGTTGCAATTGTTGAAAAACTCACGGATTTAAACATAGAAACCATGCTTTCGGGCGTGGATATTATAGTTGATTGTGTGGATAATATTGCCACAAGATTGCTTGTGAACGACTATGCCATAAGGAGTAAAACGCCCCTAGTTGAGGGCGGAATTGACAGTTTTTATGGTTACGGCATGTGCATTACAAACGACAGCGCTTGCCTTAGATGTGTCGGTTATCACGAAGGCATGAAAAAGGTCGAAACCCCTGTTTTGGGTGCAACAGCAGGAATTATCGGTTCTATGCAGGCTTCGCTTGCGATTGGAATTGCGTTGAACGGAGAAGTGAAATTTAAAAATCAAATGTTTCAATATGACGGCAAAGATATGACTGTTGAAGCGGTTGATGTTGCCAAAAATATGACGTGCGTATGTGCGAAATAAACCTTAAATTAAAAAAACAGCTTGCCGAAAGTTTGAATGGCTTTCAGTAAGCTGTTTTTTATTTACAATATAATTTAAAATCCAAGATAAAACATATAAAATCCGATTAGCGTCATCATAATTCCCATGACGATTTTTAGTCCGTTGCTTAGCTTTCCATACTTTTCATTTTGCGACAATTTTTGCACAAAACCAACCGATGTTCCGCACACAACAGCCAAAATTCCATGACCGATTGAATACAAGAGCAGAAGCAAAATTCCCCAGAGCATACTGCCCTGACTTGCGACAACTGCAAGCAATGCGATTAGCACAGGAGTCGAACAAGGTGAGGAGAAAATTCCGCCCAAAATCCCTGCAATTAATGCTCCCAAATAGCCTTTTATCTTATTTTTCGACACTAAATAACTAGACGGAATTATCTCATAAAGTCCCCAAGTTTGCAGTGCCATAAGCATCATAAGCACGCCCAGAGCGATGTACCACCACGAAGCCGAAGTGCCGATTAAGCTCCCAGCCATGGTCGCAACCACGCCCAAAACGGTGAAAGTAATAGCCGAACCTAGGGCAAAAGTGAGGGAAAGTGAGAGAGCTTTTTTCGTGGTTCTCTCGCCTGTTCCACCGACATATCCAACGATTAAAGGTACGCTTGAAAGGGCGCACGGCGTGAAAGATGTCAAAATTCCTGCAACGAGGGCAAGCAGTGGTGCGACCCAAGTGCTGTTTACAATCAGCTCTGAAATTGATTGAAGCATAGCGTCCATCAGCTAACCCCCATGTCCGCTAAAATCAGTCTCATTTGTTCTTCTGTAAGTCCGCCTTGGTGAGCGGTGAAAATGTGCTCTTCGGTTTCGATGCTCATGTATTGGATGAACTCAATGCCGATATTTTCACTGGGAACATAGGGTGTTCCGTCGGAATTTATAATAATTTGCGTGGGAATAACTTGTACAGGGAAGTCTTGTGCAGCGGTTGGGTTTTTCCAGACATCGACAAATTGAACTATTGCTTTTCCCTGCATTTCTTCGTTTAAAGTGACCAAAACAGGCGCCATTTCTTTACAAGGAATGCATTCATCAGCGCCAAAATCTATGATTATGGGCATTTCTTGAGCGTTAAGTTCTTCCAAATTTACCTCTGAGATGTTTAGCGGAAACGCTACTGTTGGGTCTTCGACCACTTCAGGTTCTCTCTGCGTGAACCATATTGCAGCCACGACTGCGACCATTAAAATCGGTACTAGAATTTTTGGTAATTTGCTTTGCATTAATTCGTCCTCGCTTTAATAGAAAATCATATCAAAAATTGTTGATATTAAACATTTTACTATTTTAAGGCAAAAAAGTCAAGGCATAAATCAAAAATTTTTGATTTATGCCTTTCGATTAAGATTTCTGTGGGGGGATTTTTGCTTTGGAAAAGCATGGAGAGTTTTCGTTGCGACGAAAAAGAACGCTCTCCGAGGGGAAATTTTTGCTTCGGCAAAAAGAAACGGAGAATTTTTTGTTGCGACAAAAAAGGAAGCGCACTTCGTTGGGAGTAACTTTTTTTTCAAGAAAAAAGTCACCAAAAACTTGTCGGGGAAACACCCCCGAACGGTGGGAACGGTTTAGGGTGCTGAATATACAAAAATAATCAGCTGGCAAGCCCTGTAGCAGTTACTATCGCACCAAAAGAGAAGAAAAGTCACGGCTGGCGCCTGATTAATGCCCGTTGACTACCCACTGGCAAGAACTGCGAGTAGGAGGGTCTATTTAAATCTGCTAGATACTAACGTTGCATAAACTTGGTATCTTTAAGGCTTAAATAGACCCTCCTACTATATAATCTTTCTAGTGAGTAGCCAACGGGCAACCCAGAGGGCGATTAGCCCTTGTTGGTTGTGCTCTTTTTTCGTGCGATTGCTCCTGTTTCGGGGCTTGCTCGCTGATTATTCTTGTATATTCAGCACCCTAAGCCGTTCCCGTCGTTCAGGGGGCGAAACCCCTGATGTTTTTTGGTGACTTTTTCACATGAAAAAGTTACCCCAGCGGAGCGCGTTTCCTTTTCGTCGCAACGAAAATTCTTTCCCCCGAAGGGCGCTTCTTTTTGCCGAAGCAAAAATTCTTTCCCCCGAAGGGCAGTTCACCAAAGCAAAAACTATTTATTAATAATCCGCTGACCCAGCGTCTTTAACTAACAAAGCAATTCCATTACCAACGCCAATTCTATCAGCCCCTGCTGCAATCATTTTCATAGCATCGTCGTTTGTTCGAATTCCGCCACTTGCCTTGACCAAGGCTTTTCCATTTACTGTCTTTTTCATAAGTGCAACATCTTCAACAGTCGCACCGCCTGTGCCAAAGCCTGTTGAAGTTTTGACAAATGCTGCCCCAGCCGCAACTGAAAGCTCGCAAGCCTTAACTTTTTCTTCATCTGTTAGGTAGCAAGTTTCGATGATGACTTTAACACCTGCTGGTTTTGAAGCATCAACAACTGCCTTAATATCAGCTTCAACAATGTCATATTCCTTGTCCTTCAAAGCGCTGACATTGATAACCATGTCGATTTCCTGCGCCCCTGCCTTAACCGCTTCGCCTGCTTCAAAAGCCTTGGCAACAGTTGACATTGCACCCAAAGGAAAGCCAACAACACAGCAAGTCATGACATCACTGCCCTTTAATTGGCTTGCAACTTCTGTCACAAAACCAGTGTTTACGCAGACAGAAGCAAAGCCGTGTTCTTTCGCCTCGTTACAATATCTGACAATTACTTCACGGCTAGAATCAGCTTTTAGCATGGTGTGGTCTATCATTTTTTCTAAGTTCATAAAATTTCCTCCGATATTTTTCGTTAATATTTTAATAGTAACACAGTGTTTAAATAATGTAAATAGCCTACCTTGATAATAAAAATTCGACAAATTTTTCATCAGCAGTAAATCCGCCAATTTCGCTAATTCTCTGCTCATAAGTGCCGTGGTAATCACTGCCACCGCTGATATATAAGCCAAATTTCTCGGCACAATCACGGGCAGAAATCATATCAGTTTCTGAGTGTGAGGGGTGCTCAACTTCAATTGCACTCAAACCATATTCGACAAATTTTTCAACATCGCCGAACAATTTTTGTTGTCCTGCATGGGCAAGGCAGGGGACACCGCCGTCAGAAATTATCGCCTCAATCGCATCTTTTACAGGCACATAATCAATGTCAAAATCGCATTTTCCACCGTTTTTAAATATGTTTTTATACACATCGCCGAACTGACTTTCGGTCTGATTTGTGCGTGTGAGATAGTCTAAAATGTGCTGTTTATAAACATAGCCACTCTCTGAAATCTTCAAAATATCATCAACTTCAATTTTATAACCCAGCTCTTTTAAAATTCCAATTTGCCTAATTCCGTTGTTGTGACGCTTGTTAATCGTCACCGAAACCAGCGCATCTATATTTTCACTTTTCCTGAAATCAAAGCCCAAAATATGCGCATTTTTGCCTGTTTCAGGGTCAAAAGTGGAAATTTCGACAGCTTTAAACGCATGTATCCCATAGCTTTTAGCAAGCTCAACACCCTCGCTTGCACCTCTTGTGAGGTCGTGCTCGGTGAAAGCCAAGTGCGTTACACCCTTGGATTTTGCGATTTCCAAAACCTTTTTTCTGCTGTGACTAGAGTCTGACATGGTTGAATGTATATGTAAATCAGCTTTCATTTTTTCTCCTCATTTTGCTAAGTTTCTACATATTATTATACAGTTTTTTTGAGGGTTTTACAAGACAAAAATATGTAAAAGGGTATAACGAAAAGAAAAATCGAAACACCCCTTCTAGCAGCTTGCGAGACAATAGCGTTGAACGGATAAAATTTACCCGACGGCGTATCGTGTATACGTCGAGTGGTAAATTTGAGTCGTAGTCAAAACACAATTTTTTAAAATTTAATAACAGTTTTGCGGTCAGCGCATTGTGTCACAAGCTCAACAGTCACCAAAAGTTTTTGTCATTACCTTTTCAAGTTCTTTTTCAAGCTCTTTGACCTCTTCTTTTTTCGGCATTTTGCAATTTTGGCACAAGAAATAGACCAAAAGACCACGCATGGCGGTCAGCCTGTTTTCCGCTTCGTCGAGGACGATTGAACGCTCGGAATCTATAACCTCATCGGTGACTTCTTCACCTCTTGTAGCTGGCAAACAGTGCATTAATTTGACGTGGCTTGCGGCTTTTTCAAGCATTTTGCTTGTGACCTGATAGGTGGGCATGAAAATTGCGTTACGCTCTTCCTTTGAAAGTTCGGCATCATAAAGCCCATACCAAACGTCGGTATAGACGAAATCGGCGTCACGAAGGGCTTCTTCTTCATTGTCTGTAAGTTCAACTTTACCGCCAGAAATTTCGCAGTTTTTCTTGCCAATTTCCAGTAAATCGCCCTTGATTTGGTGACTTTTTGGCCCAAATTGAACAAAATGCATACCCATTTTAGTGCAAATAAACATCAAAGAAACGCACACTTGGGTAGCGTCACCGACGAAGCAAATTTTGCACTCACTGATGTCTTTGCCCTTGGGTTTGTGCTCCATCATGGTGATGAGATCGCCCAGTTCTTGGGTTGGATGGTTATAGTCGCTCATGCCGTTTAATACAGGAATTGTGGCATTTTTCGCAAGATTTGCAACGCTTTCATGCCTGTCAACCCTTGCCATTAAAATGTCGACAAGACGTGACAAAACTCGGCTGGTGTCTTCTATAGATTCGTGTCCGCCGAGCTGAATTTGCCCTGGAGCGAGGTATTGAGCGTGACCGCCGAGTTGCTCCATGGCTGTTTCAAATGAAACTCTTGTTCGAGTGGAGGATTGCTGGAAAATCATACCGAGGTTTTTGTTTTTTAGAATTTGAGGGTAATAGCCGTTTTTAATGCATTTTTTCAGGATTAGAGAGATGTTAACCATGTTTAGCAGTTCTTCTTTTGAAAAATCGTTGGTATCAATAAAGTCTTTTTTCATGATGTGTGCCTTCCTTTCAGAGTTGTACACATATCATTTCCCATATTTTCAAAAATATTTACAAAATTTTTAAGAAAAGCATGAGGGGAGTTTTCGTTGCGACGAAAAGAAACGAGGAGAAACGCGCTCCGCTGGGGTAACTTTTTTTTCAAGAAAAAAGTCACCAAAAACTTGTCGGGGAAACACCCCCGAACGGTGGGATGCGGTTAGGGTGCGGAATATACAAAAATAATAAGATTGTATAATTTTAAGCAGTTGCCATTTCACCAGCTCGGAGTTAATCGGCAGG
>CAYJOS010000026.1:0-19598 GCA_964371875.1 uncultured Oscillospiraceae bacterium
ACTCTGCACAACGTTCGTATCTAACAGTTTTAAATAGACCCTCCTACTCGCAGTTTTTGCCAGTGAGTAGCCAACGGGAGCAAATCAGGCGACAGCCGTGGATTATTTTTCTTTTGGTGCGATGGTAACTATTTCGGGGCTTGCTTGCTAATTCAGCCTGTATACTCAGCACCCGCTTTCGTCACTCGTGTTCGGAGACGAGACTCCGACGTTTTTTGGTGACTTTTTCACGTGAAAAAGTTACCCCAGCGGAGCGCGTCTCTCCTCGTTTCTTTTCGCCAAAGTGAAAATTCTCTCGTTTTTTTCGTCGCAACGAAAATCTTTTGGAATGGTCAAGACCATTTCCTACGAGCAAAGCGAAAATCCACCTAGCAAAGCAAAGCCCTATCCAAGTAGCTCAAATCCATTTTGTATTAACAGCTCTGCCGCAACTTCCGTTGGACGGCATTTCAAAATAGCAATTGCCCCTTTATCGGGTGCGACATATGCATAGCTATAAGAAACCGACAGTCCTTTTTCCTCCAAAACCTCCAAAATTCTATGGAAAGCCCCAGGGTCGTCGGCAACATTAACTGCTAATACACGGTTTTCCTTTGCTGCAAAACCGTTGTCTTTCAAAATTTTAAGAACTTCTGCGGAATTATCAACAATAATTCTCAAAACTCCAAAATCTGCCGTATCTGCAAGGCATAATGCTTTAAGATTTACCGAATTTTCTTTAAGAGTTTTTGTGATTTCAACCAGCGCACCTGTGCGATTTTCAAGAAAAACCGAAATTTGCTTAATGAACATAAATCTAATCCTCCTAAAATTTTACTTGTGTTCTCTTATCTATAACCCTAACCGCCTTGCCCTCAAAGCGTTGAATGCTTTTTGGAGCAACAAGTTTTACATCAGCCGAAATTCCAAGCATAGACTGTATTGCCGCACGAATTTTGCGTTTTTCTTGCTCCAGAACACTAATTTCGTCGGAGAACATTTCTTCTGTCATTTCGACCAAAACTGTTAATGTGTCAAGATTTCCTTCACGCTCAACAAGCATTTGGAAGAAAGGTGAAGCGCCTTCTATGCTCATCAAAACGGTTTCAATTTGTGATGGGAAAACGTTAACGCCACGAATGATAAGCATATCGTCAGTTCTACCAGCAGGTTTTGTCATACGAACTGAAGTTCTTCCGCAAGCGCATGGATCTGAAATTTTAATGCCTATATCACGGGTGCGATATCTGATTAATGGCAGTGCCTCTTTAGTGATGCATGTGAAAACAATTTCACCCTCAGTTCCGTCGGGAACAGGTTGTTCTGTGTCGGGGTCTATGATTTCTAGGAAGAAATGGTCTTCAGCAACGTGAAGTCCGCATTGGCATTGGCACTCATAGGCAACACCAGGGCCGATAACTTCGGATAAACCATAAATATCGTATGCTTTAAGGTTTAGCTTTTTCTCAATTTCTTTTCTCATGCTTTCTGTCCAAGGTTCAGCACCGAAAAAGCCAGCTTTTAAACTTAAAGATGAACTGTCGATGTTATTTTCTTCCATATACTCAGCAAGAGTAAGAGCATATGAAGGTGTGCATAATAAAAATGTGGGCTTAAAATCTTGCAAAATTGTCATTTGTCTTGCAGTGTTGCCGACAGAAGCTGGAATAGTCGCACAGCCTATAGTTTCAGAGCCTAAGCTTCCGCCCAAACCGCCAGTGAAAAGTCCGAAACCATAGCTGATATGTCCTATATCTTTTTTAGTAACCGAACCGCCACCTAGAGTTCTAGCCATAACTTCACCCCAGATGCCCATGTCGTTTTTTGTATAACCAACGACGGTTTGCTTGCCTGTTGTGCCTGAAGATGCGTGAATTCTGACAACATCATCCATAGGGCAAGCAAAAAGTCCATAGGGATAATAATCGCGCAAATCTTGCTTGTATGTAAAGGGAAGTTTTACAAGGTCGTCAATTGATTTTATGTCCTCGGGTTTAATTCCCATTTCGTCAAAACGCTCTTTATACATAGGGACATTTTCATAAACTTTCTTGACTGTTTTAACAAGTCTTTCGCCTTGAAGTTTTTTAAGCTCCTCACGGGGCATAGCCTCAACTTCAGGATTGTACATATGATACATAGCAAATCACCTCTAACTTTATGATTATTATATTGTACAACACTTTTGCTTGCTAAACAATAGAAAAGTTTATTTTATTAAAAATAAATAAAATATTGACAATTTCTTTGTAGGGTATTATGATAGAAATGACTAACATTTCAAAAATTTAACAATTGAAAGGTGGACATTATGAAAAAGATACTTTTACTTGCAATGACAATGGTTTTGCTCGTGGCACTTGTTGCCTGCGGTGGCGAAACAGTCGAAGAAACTGTTGCTCCAACAGTCGAGCCAACAGTTGAACCCTCAACAGAGCCAGCTCCCGAACCAACAGAAGAACCCGAAGAAGAACCAGCAGAGAAAACAGAAATCGCAATGGCGACACTTGCAGGCCCTACAGGCATGGGCATGAGCTACTTGGGCGAAATGAACGAACTTGGCGAAGCTAGAAATGATTATAAAATCACTCTATCAACAGACCCAAGTGAAGTTTCAGCAAAATTCATCAGTGGCGAAATCCAAATTGCAGCAGTTCCTGTTAACCTAGCATCTACTATCTATACAAAAACAGGAAATGCAAAAATGCTTGCAATTAACACACTTGGAGTATTGCATATTGTTGAAAACGGTGATACTATTAATAGTATAGAAGACCTTTCAGGCAAAACAATTCAAGCAACAGGTCAAGGTTCTACTCCTGAATATATCCTAAACTATATTCTTGCGAAAAACGAACTAACCGACTCTGTTACTGTTGAATATTTAACAGAACACAGCGAACTAACAGCTCAACTTGCAGCTGGTGGTAGCACAATGGCTATGATTCCAGAGCCTAATGCTTCAACAGCTATGAGCAAAAATGCAGATTTGCGTTTGGCTTTAGACCTAACAGCGGAGTGGGACAAAGTTTCTGAAACAGAGCTTGTTCAAGGCTGCGTAATCGTTAATGCTGATTTCTTGGCAGAAAATGAAGAAGCAGTTAAAAATTTCATGATGGACTATGAAGAAAGCGTAAACTTCGTAAACGAAAACCACGCAGAAGCAGCTCAATTAATTTCAAAATTCGGAATTATTGCTGACGCTGCTGTTGCAGAAAAAGCAATTCCAAACTGCAATATTGTTTTCATTGCAGGCGACGAAATGGAAGCATCTGCAAATGCAATGTTTGAAGTTTTGTTTGAAGCAAATCCGCAATCAATCGGCGGAGCTATACCCGATAGCGAAATTTATTATAAATAAGAAATAAAACAGAAAGAGGTGGCTTATGAAAATCTCTAAATATTTGAGAAATTTATTTGCCGCCCTTTTTTGGCTTTTAATTTGGCACTTCACAGTGTTTGAAATGTCGAAAACCATAGAGGGTGCGGAACTTTTGCTTCCGTACCCTTCTACTGTTTTTAAGCGTTTGGTCGAACTTGTCCAAACCATGTTTTTCTGGCAAACAACTTTTTCAAGTTTAGCTAGAATTTTGCTTGCATTTATAATAGGGGCAATCTCGGGAAGTTTTATTGCGATTTTAGCCTTCCTTTCAAAAACTTTGAAAGCTCTGCTTTCCCCAATTATGACAGTGATACGTGCAACACCGATTGCATCGTTTATTATACTTTTGATTTTATGGATACCAAGCTCAGGTGCTGTAAGCCTTGTAGCGGCGGTTTTGATGACTGCTCCGATTTTCTGGGCGAATATAGGCAGAGGGATAGAGTCTGTCGACCGTGGACTTTTGGAAATGGCTGAGGTTTATAATTTCGGAAAAATCAAAAAAATAAGGTATATTTATATTCCCTCGCTAAAAAGTGCCATGCTCTCCGCCTGTGAGTCGGGTGTTGGGCTTGCGTGGAAAGCTGGAGTTGCCGCTGAGGTTTTAACACGCCCCAAATTTGCCATAGGTCGCATGGTCTACGAAACAAGGCTGTATTTAGAAACGGCGGACTTGTTCGCTTGGACAGCGGTTGTGGTGGTTTTAAGCCTTGTTGCAGAGCGTGGAGTTAGAATTTTGGTGAGGAGGAGTACGCAAGATGATTGATTTAAATGTTAAAAATTTAACCCTTGCCTACGATGAAAACACCATAATTTCAAATTTTAGTTACGACTTTTCAAAACTCGGAGCATATGCCCTAATGGGAAGTTCGGGTTCGGGAAAAACCACGCTTTTAAAGGCACTTTCAGACCTGATTAAGCCCATTTCGGGTGAAATTTCCGACTTTTCAAAGATTAAAAAGAGCGTGCTGTTTCAAGATGATAGACTATTACCTTGGGTTTCTGTACTTTCAAACGTGAGCATAATTTCCGATGAAGAAACGGCAAAACATTGGCTGTCGGCTTTTGAATTGTCTGAAAAATTTGACGAAAAACCGAAAAACCTCTCTGGAGGTCAAAAGAGGAGAGTTGCAATCGCCCGTGCTTGTGCTTTCGGCGGAGAAATTTTGCTGATGGATGAACCCTTCACAGGACTGGACGAAGAACTTAAAATCCGCATAGTCCCCAAAATTATGGAAGCCTTTCCACGCATAATTTTTTCAACCCACGACTATGATGAAGTGGAGCTTTTTAATGCAACTATTGTCGAGCCTATGGGCTTGACTTAAAATACTTGTCATGGTAGAATTTAAATACCAAATTTAGGGAGGACATTACTATGGAAACTTCTTTTTTCTTGGCGATTTTATTGAGCTTTTTTTCGATTTTTTCACCAGCAACCCCTGCGACCGAAGTGCCTGCTGTTCCAACAGAGGGGAGCATTGTGTTCACTTATGAAGGAAATGTTTTCCGCAAGGAGGATGGGCAAGAATATCCGGCACTTGCCATTTCAAACTACTTATTTGGATATGTAAATTCTGATTTAGAGCTTGTAACTCCATATAAATTTGAAGATGCTTTTGAGTTTTATGATGGATTTGCAGCTGTGAAAGAGCCAAATGACGGTGGATATGACTACATTGACGTGAACGGAAATTATATTTCCGACTATGACTTCGACTCTGCACATGCCTTTTCAGAAGGCTTTGCCATTGTTCAAAAAGATGATAAAATTGGCTTTTTGAAAAGTGACGGAACTATGCTCACAGGTTTTGAATACACCGATGCGACAGGCTTTAATATGGGTTATGCGACAGTTTACGGTGATTTTGGCTGTAGGCTTATTGACACTGAACTAAATACGATTTTGGAAGTCGATACAGGATATTTACGCATAGTAGGCGAAAATCGACTTGCGATTTATGACGAAAACAATTTTGCAATTTTATCTGATTTTCAAGGAAATAAAATCGGAAACGAAACCTTTGGCTACATTGGCTATTTCATAAACGGCTTAGCGGAAGTAGGCGACGGCGGTGTCAGAGGCTATATAGACATGAACGGAAACTTGATTTTAGAGCCTGAATATGATTTAACAAGAGAATTTTCTGGGGGCTTTGCCGCCGTTGGCTATTCAGGTGAGTCTGAAGGCGGACTTCCTCCCCGTGAATTAATCGGATTTGTCAACGGAAACGGCGAATTTATAACTGAAATTGAATATGACTGGGCAAGCAATTTTTCCGAGGGCTTGGCTGCTGTTTTCACCTATGACGGAGCGGGAAGAAGCGGATATATAGACACCAACGGCGACATGGTAATACCTAATATTTACTACAAAGCTGGGGATTTCTCAGGCGGTTTTGCTGTTGTTGCAATTCAAGACGAAAACCTTGACACGCTTTACGGCGTTATTGACCAAAGCGGAAATTATGTTATAGAGCCGATTTATTTTGCTATCCACAACGCAGGCAATGGAACTTTCGCTGTCAGAAATTTCGACATGAATTCAGGTGTTTTGGACGCATCGGGAAATGTTCTAGTGCCATTTGAATACGACTATGTATACCATCAATACGACAACTTTTTCACAGCGGATAAAGACGGAGTTTTTACGTCTATAAAACTAAATTAAGCAAATAACAAAAAGTACGAGGAAACTTTATGAACCCAATTGCACAGGATTTTAAATTCCTGTCACTAATTAAATTCACACTACCAACCATAGTTATGATGATTTTTCTATCAATGTATACTATGGTTGATGGTATATTTGTGTCATCATTTATAGACCAAAATGCCTTGGCGGCGGTTAATTTGGTCTACCCTATTATGAGCGTCGTTGTTGCAATTTCAATCATGCTCGTTTCGGGCGGAAGTGCAATAATTGCCCGTGGCTTGGGCGAGGGAAACACAGAACTTGCACAAAAACACTTTACGTTTTTGATAGCAGTTGGCATAGTTGTCGGCTTGCTTTTGGCGTTTTTAGGCACATTTTTTATTGATGAAATTATAACTGCACTAAACTCGGACCCTTTGACATATGATTATTGCAAAGATTATTTGTTTTTAATAGCCCTAGGCTCGCCTTTTGCGGTTTTGCAAATGATGTTTCAGTTTTTGTTTATCACAGCAGGAAAACCGAATTTAGGACTTGTCAGCACGGCAATCGGCGGAGTGTTGAACATAGCTTTCGACTATATTTTCATGGGACCCTTAAACATGGGGGTTGAGGGTGCGGCGATTGCAACCGTTATGGGTTATGCTGTTCCGGCGATTTGGGGACTTGTGTATTTTTCGACAAACAAAAGCGGAGAATTATATTTTGTGAAAACCAAATTTTACGGAAAAATGCTTGCCCAAAGTTGTGCAAACGGCTCTTCGGAAATGGTCACAAATCTAGCGTCGGCGATTACAATTTACCTTTTCAACGAGGCAACTTATGACTATATAGGACTGGACGGAGTTGCGGCGATTACAGCAGTTTTATACTCGCAGTTTTTGATGATTGCAGTATTTTTAGGTTTTTCACAAGGTGTTGCGCCGATTATCAGCTACAATCACGGGGCAGAAAATTTTGTCCAACTTAAAAGGATTATCAAAATTTCACTTACATTCATTTTGGTGAGTTCGGTGCTTTCTGTCGTGCTTTCCATGGCGTTGGCAAGCCCTGTTTCGGCGATGTTTTTCGCTGATGAGCCTGTGACTTTTGAAATTTCGAGAATTGCGTTTTTATATTTTTCTATAAACTACCTTTTTTCGGGGACAAATATTTTTGCTTCGTCCATGTTCACCGCATTTTCAAACGGCTTTGTTTCGGCTATGATTTCGTTTTTGAGGACATTTTTGTTCCTAGTTGGGTCAATACTTTTCTTGCCGACTGTCATGGGAGAAGTTGGAATTTGGCTGTCTGTTCCGCTTGCAGAACTGCTCACAGTGTTCATTGCGGCAGGATTTATACTAAAATATAGAAAAGTTTACAAATATTAGCCTATTTTCACAATTTGTTTATGAAAATTTAATACAATTTAGACTTGATTTTTAACACCTAAATGGTGTAAACTATCAGCATGAGATAAATTCTCAATTTTCTATAGTAATACTGGAGGAAATTTGATGGTAGACATTGCTATCGGTGCCGGCTTCCTTACTCTAGCCACCGCATTTATGATTGCACCTGCTAGAGTTGACAGGGAAAAAGTACATGCCTTTTCTGGCAGAAACTATGCGCACCGTGGACTACACTCAGAGGAAAATAAAATTCCTGAAAATTCACTTTCTGCATTCCGCGCCGCTAGAGAACAAGGCTTTGGAATTGAAATGGATTTACAAATCACAGCGGACGGACAAGTTGTGGTTTTCCACGACTATACAATCGACAGAATGTGCGGTGTGTCGGGAAAAATCGACCAGATGACCTATGCCGAACTACGTGAGCTAAAATTAGGCGATACAGACGAGCATATACCCTTGCTATCCGAGGTTTTGGAAGTCATGGGCGGAAAACAACCGCTAGTTATTGAGCTGAAACCCGTTTTGCGTAGAGATGAGCTTTGTGTCGCTACATATGACATAATCAAAAATTATAAGGGCGAATTTTGCATAGAAAGTTTTGACCCCTTTGCGCTTTGTTGGTTTAGAAAAAATGCCCCTCACATTGTGAGAGGTCAATTGAGTGCGAAAATTGCACGTTGGGAAAGAAAACAAGAGAAAAATATGCGCTATGCTCTAGCAAAGAGTTTTGTAATCAGCAATGTTTTCTTAAACTGTCTATCAAGACCACATTTCATCGCTCACAGACTTGAGAAGAAAACTTGGGCTGTTAGAATTGCCGAAAAAATGGGCGCTATGCGCTTTGCTTGGACTTCTACAGAGCCAGGTAATGAGGCTATGCACGACTCCATCATTTTTGAGGGGTATTTGCCAGAGCCTTGCTATAAAAAATAATTATAGACTGATATGAAAAAAATCCGCCATCTGGCGGATTTTTTTATTTCTACTTAACCATTTCTAAAATTTCAGCCTTTGGTCTTAGTCCTGCTTCTTGCTTGACTATTGCGCCGTTTTTGAAAACTATAAGCGTTGGAATGCTCATAACTCCAAATTTTTGTGCTAATGCGCCGTCTTCGTCTACGTTGACTTTGCAGATTTTGAAGTCGTGACCCTCTTCGGAAATCTCTTCCAAAGTTGGTGCTATCATTTTGCAAGGACCGCACCATGATGCCCAGAAATCGACCAAAACTGTTTGCTCGGATTGCAAAACTTCTTTTTCAAAATTTTCGCTTGTAACTTTAACTGTTGCCATGTTTTCAGCTCCTCTTATTATTTAAATTATATTAACGCCCACTTAACGCTTTTTCGACTTCCGAAAGCTGTTCGGGAGTGTTAACACCCAAAATTTGTATGCCCAAATCCCTTTTGCAAATTCCGATTTTTCCACCATTTTGCATGATGATTTTTGGCGTATCGGTTAGGTAATATTCTTTTTGAGAGTTTGAACAACTGAGTTCTTTAAGCGACTCTCGCAGTGCATTTGCCTTGAAAATGTAAACTCCACTGTTGAGTTCTTTAATCGCTTTTTGTTCATCATTTGCGTCTTTTTCCTCGACAATTGCAGAAAATTCGCCATTTTCGTTTCTAACTATTCTGCCGTAGGGTAAATTTTCACCGCAAGCTTCTGTCAAAATTGTGCAGTCATTTCCATCTTCGCTGTGAGCTTTGCAAAGTGCTTCGTATGTCGCCTTTTCGATTAAAGGCATGTCGCCACAGCAGACCAAAATATCTCCGTCAAAATTTTCAACAGCACCCATTCCACACGCAACAGCATGGCCTGTGCCAAGTTGTTTGTCTTGGTCGGCGAAAGCGTAGCCGTTAAAAGCTTCGATTACGGTTTCTTTTTGATAACCAACAACTATCACAGTGTCCTTTTTTTCTATAAAATCCAGTGCTGTTACGACGTAATGAAGCAGTGGTTTTTCCAACGCTTTACGCATAACTTTTGCTGAAGTATCGCCGTCGCTTTGCATACGTGTGCCTTTTCCAGCGGCGAGAATTAATGCTTTTATATTGCCCATTTTGTCCTCCTAAATTTCTCTTTCGAGTAAAAATTCATATTCATTATTTCTCAAATAATATAGTAGCGAATTCAAAAAACTGACATATTCATTGCCAGCTCCAAGTCGGAGCTTAACAGGCTCGTCGGCATCTTCGATTTGCTCTAAAATTCTATTTGAATTTATATTCGAGTCAAGTTTGCTTCCTGCATAGATGTCATAGCTATTAAATTTATAGCCAAATTCGCTTGCAAATTCGTTCGTTGTTATTAGATTTTCGCCGTAAGATGAAACGATAAGTGGGAAAAATGCACAGGCATCATACATTATTTCTGAGGTGAGTGCAAATTCTTCTTCAGGATTTTCTGTACATAAAACACCCAAAACATGCCCATTTCCGACGATTTTTCGTACTAAATCAGCGTTTTCTGCTATTTCATCTGCGGTTAAATAAAAGCTGGCTTTTATAGAATAGGTGTCGAGCAAGTTGATGAGATTTTCTGAAGGAGCACCCTCGAAAGTTAGGTAAAGCGTTCCGCCCTCTTCCTCTTCCTCCTCATCCTCTTCAGGCTCGGCTGAAGGAGTTGGAGTTGCAGTCGGAGCAGGTGTTGGGGTTGGAATTGTGCTCATATAACTTTCGTAGCGTGACTTCATAAGGCTTTCCGCCGCAGCTAAGAAATCGCTGTCGGACAAAAATTGGTTTCCGTCGGTTATTCTAACGACATCGCCATAGCCACTGCCCTGAATTCTAGACCAGCTTAAACCAAAAAATTGGCTTACAAATTGCACCGACACGAATAATTCGCCGTTTCTGAGAATTGTTGGAGTGTAATAACGCACATCTTCGTGGTCGTAAACCGTGCCGTCGCTAACACTGTAATATAGTTGCTTTTCTGAGGTGTAAAGCGAATAGGTGTTTCCACTTTGGAAATAGGTAAGGTTTACGTGAAAGCCAATGCCGTCGTCGTTAAACTGGGTAAATACATCAATGGGAACGTAGGCAGAGCCAAAAAAATACGGCATTGAGTCTAGGCTTAAAAGTTTGTCGTTTATCGCAATGAAGTTTACATCAACAGCTATAGCTGAAATTGAAAATATACTTAATATAATAGTAAGGATGACTAAAAATGCTATAAATTTCTTCAAAAATTCACCGCCTTGAAATGTTTTTGCTATTTCCTAGTTTACCACAAAAAGTATATTGTTGCAACAGTTCAAAAAATTTCATAATTTTTTTGAAAATAAGTATTGACAAAAACATATAAATTGTGTATACTAATATAGCATTTAATTTGTGGCCCAGTAGTTCAGTTGGTTAGAACGCCAGCCTGTCACGCTGGAGGTCGACGGTTCGAGCCCGTTCTGGGTCGCCACTTTTGCATCTATAGCTCAGGAGGCAGAGCACATCCTTGGTAAGGATGAGGTCAGCAGTTCGAATCTGCTTAGATGCTCCAATGCTGTAGACGCCAACCTTTATAGGTTAACAACGAAAACCGCAGAGTCCATTATGGATTTTGCGGTTTTCGTTTTTTTGTAAAAATGGAAAAAACTCATCGGGGGTGTTTCCCCGACAAGTTTTTGGTAACTTTTTCACGTGAAAAAGTTACCCCAGCGGAGCGCGTCTCCTTTTCGTCGCAACGAAAACTCCCCCTAGTTCTTTTCGCCGAAGTGAAAATCCTCTCGTTCTTTTTACCCAAGAAAAAACGAGGGAGTAGCAATCATTTCGCCACACCCCCGTTTATTAAATTTACCTTTTATTCAGCTATAATAACTCTGATTTTACTCGAACTTGAGTCATAATATCCTGTAAGTTCATAGTCGTCAATGTTGATATCACTTAGATTTGTAACAATATATCCATCCTCTAAAATCACTTGAACATTTTCAGCAATTGTGTATTTTTTACTGCCATCATATGCGATATTTCCGCTAACTTCGTCAATATCCGCTTCTTTTAGAGATTTCATGCCATCGACTTTTCCTGTGCTATCTAGTGTGAAGCTCACACCGCCGACGTCTGCACTGTAAATACTTGTGGAGTTTAGCGTTTGTACTTGACCATTTAGAAGTATTTCATAAACCGCACTTGTGCTCATGTCGCTACCCTTAGTTTCTTCGGAAATTAGATAGCCATAAGTGTAGGTATCGCCTGTTGTGTTGTCTAAAATTATGTGTGTAACTTCGTCATTTTCGTTTGTTTGATAGAATGAAACATCAGAGCTGTCAATTTTCATACCAATTAGGCTTGAAGTATAGATTTTTGCAAAGTTTCCATCGTCGTCTATATCCAAAATTTGAACATCTGATGCTAATTCATAGCTACCGATTTTTGTTCCATCGCTGTTCATAGTTCCTGAAAGGCTACTGCTTGAAAGTTTTGAAACTTTAAGTCCGCCGTCACTGATTTTCACACTGACCAAATCACCATTGTCATAGCTTGAGCCGTCATGCAAAAATGTTCTTTCAGTGCCGTCTGTGCAAGCGATTTTTGTCGAAATTTGTGAAGTTCCGCCTGTTGCCGAAAGTGAGGTTTCACTGCTGATTACCATGCCGTAATATTCGTAGTTAATATCGGCAACACTCGCCGCTTCAACAACTGATCCGTCCATGCCTAGTAGCAATGTTACTGTATCGCCAACTTTGAATTCACCTTGGCTTGAAAGTTGATGAGTTGCGTTTGAAGTTCCTATGTTATAACTTTGACCTGCAACGGTAACCGCTGTTGGTGCGACTGCTGAGGGTGAAAGTGATGTAATTGTTCCTGTGATTTTGTCGTCATAAACCCAAACAGAATTCATATCTGTGTGGTAATAATAAACATCATAAGCGTCAATTGAAGATACGTCAGATTGTTCACCATTTACGTAAATTGTAGCATTATCCAGTGAAAACGGTGCGTAAACTTGACCGTTATATGTCACAAATGGCCCTTTTGTGCCTTCATTTACAAGGCTTGAATAGTCAATATCATCGCCTGTAATTGTATAACCCAAAACTGTTCCGTAAACTTTTGCGTCCTGTGTTTGAGCAAGCATTGCGTTATATAATAGGTCAACTGCATCGCCTGTTGTTATAGTTTGACCTTGTGAAACTGCAATTCCATCCAAAAGTCCCAAAGCAGAAGCTTTTGAAAGTTGAGCGTAGGGATAAGCGCCGATTAAATCAGTGCTTGAATAGCCAAGTAGCTTGATAATTGCAGAAACAGCTTCTTCAAGTTTCATAGTTTGGTCTGGTCTGAATGAGCCGTCGATATAACCTGTCATCCAGCCATTTTCTACGGCAACTTTTATGTAAGCACTTTGTGCGTGGTCACTTTTAACGTCTGTGTAAAGTGAATATCCATATCCAGTGCCGACATTATCCGCATAGATTGAAGCGTTAACGAGCATTTCAGCAAAATCAGCCCTTGTTAGCTGTGCTGTCAGGCTATCGCCACTGTCTATAATTCCGATTGCTTGCATTGTTGCTGTATTTTCTGACGCTGCTGAAGCCGCCACCGAAAAAGTTGATACTAAACTTATTGCAGCTAATGATATAGCTGTGATTTTCTTAAACATGTTTCTTTCCTCCAAATTATAATCTAAGAGCATCTATGGGATTAAGCGCCGAAGCTCTTTTCGCCGGTAGATATCCAAATAAAATTCCTATGCCGACCGATATGCTAAAAGCTAAAATCGAAGCTTCAACACCTGGGTCAACTGTAAATTCTGTTTCAAGTAATGCGGTTGCAACTGTACTTGCAACGCCTGAAAGCACATAGCCTAAGCCAACACCAATAACACCGCCGATTGCACTTATGCATGAAGCTTCAATTACAAACTGTTGCATGATGTATGATTGTTTAGCTCCTAGGGATTTTCTAATACCGATTTCTCTTGTTCTTTCAGTAACCGAAACTAGCATGATATTCATAATTCCTATACCGCCAACTAAAAGCGATATAGCCGCAATTCCTGCCAGAACATAAACCAAAATGTCTATCATAGATGTCATGGTGTCTAGCATTTCGCCTATGCTTGAAACACGATAAGCGCTGTCACTTTCAAAATAAGTATAAAGCTCATCTTCTAAAAGAGTTTTGCTTTCTGTTGCAAGGTTTTCGTCTACCATGGTGACGGAATATGAAGAAATAACGCCGTTGCCTAAGCTTCTTGAAGCTGTGGTGTATGGTAAAAATACTGCGTCGTCAGTTCCACCTTCTTCAAGTTCGTCGGTGGTAGCCTCCATAACGCCTATGATATCATATGGAACGCCGTTAATTCTGATTGTTTGACCTGTAGCGAAACCGCTGTAATATGTTTGATTTATATATTCGCCGATAACAACAACGTCAAGCCTGTTTTCAACATCGGCATAAGTTAAACCTCTGCCCTGTGAGATTTCATAACTCTTAATATCAAAATAGTCCTCAGAAACACCCATTATAGAGCTTTCAAGTGTTTCAGTATCAACTTTTGCACTTGCGCTCACAGTAACTGTCGGTGATACTAAGTTTAAATACTCGGGATTATCTGCAACAATTTCATACATATCATCGTCAGAAACTGTTCTAGTGGACGAACCACGTCCCATGACATTTACAGTTAAAACATCAGTTCCCATCTCGGCAAAACTGCTCTCAACATAGGCTGTAAGCCCGTTACCCAAACCGACAATTACTATAACCGCAAGTATGCCTATTATAATTCCAAGCATGGTGAGAAGTGCTCTCATTTTACTGCTGAGAATATTTCTAACCGCAAGTGAAAAACCCTCATGTAATTTCACGATGCAAACTCCTCTTTTTCGTCTACTTGGCTGTGTTTAACCAGTGCTAGTGGATTGCTTGAAGGGCCGTCATAGACCACAACGCCGTCTTCTAGTCTTATAATTCGCTCGGCTTTAATTGCAATGTCGTTATCATGTGTGATTAAAACAACAGTACTGCCCTTTTTGTGCAAGTCAACTAACATTGCAAGAACTTCCCTGCCTGTTTTAGAGTCCAGCGCACCTGTTGGTTCGTCGGCTAGTAGCACAGGAGGGTTTGCCGAAAGTGCCCTTGCGATCGAAACTCTTTGCTGTTGACCACCTGATAGTTCAGTTGGTTTATGTTTGCTTTTATCGCCTAAACCGACAGTTTCGAGCAAATCTTGCGCTCTTTTCTTACGGTCTTTTGAAGTCATGCCAGCATACATAAGTGGAATTTCGACATTTTCAATTAGATTTAATTTAGGTAGTAGGTTATATTGTTGGAAAATAAAACCTAGCATTTTATTTCTAATGCCTGCGAGTTCATTTTGTGACATTTCGCCAACTTCAGTTCCGCCAAGGCGATAGTTACCCATGGTAGGCACATCAAGGCAACCAATAATATTCATGCAAGTTGACTTACCTGAACCAGAAGAGCCGACGATTGCAACAAATTCACCCTCATGTATGTCAAAGGAAATTCCGTTTGCTGCTTTTACAAGTGTGTCACCCATTTGATAGTGTTTTGAAACATTGTCAAATTCAATTAATTTCTTCTTCATAAAATAAACCAACCTTTCTTAGCCACGTGGGCCACCGCCGCCTGACATTCCTCCGCTTGTTGGCATTTCGCCACCTGTTGGCATTCCGCCTGTCATGCCTGGCATCATCATGCCTTCCATTTCTTCTGTGCCTGAAGCCATCGCTTGTCTGTAAGCAATTGTATCTTCTGCTGTTAAGCCTGAAATAATTTGAACTGAGTCGTTTGTTGCAAGTCCTGTTTCGACTTTAACGTAAACATAGCCCTCTGGAGCTTCGTTTTCAACTGCATTTTTTGCACTTGGCGAGTCAGCTGTTATCAAAACAAGATTATTTCTCTCCAATGCTGTTACCGGAATTGTCAGTGCGTCTTCCGCACTTTCTAGTACGATTTCAGCGTCAACATTCATTCCGGGGAGAAGTCCGTCGGGAGCATTGATTTCTACTGTTACAGGGTAAGTTGTAACACCACTGTTTGTCTGTCCGACGACGCTGACTTTTGTGATAATGCCATCGTATGTAGCACCTTCTAAAGCTTCGGAAGTTACAGTAACCGCTTGACCTACGGCTAAATCCGAGATATCAAGTTCGTCTATATTTAGAGTTAGGCTCAAATAGCTTAAATCATAAATTACAGCAAGTGGAGAGCCTTGTTCTGTGGTTTCGCCTGTTTTGTAGTTTTTCTCAACAACTGTTCCTGTGATTGGTGAGGTGATTATGTATTTTTCAAGGGTTTGTTGTGCATTTTCCATGTTAATTTGAGATTTTTGTAAATTTTCATACTGGCTTTGAGCACTGTCTTGCAATTGGTCACTTGTTAGTGTTAAAATAGTATTTCCAACAGAAAGCATGTCGCCCTCGTTTACTGCTATGTATGAAACTGTACCTGATACATTGGCGTAAATGTCACGTTCTGCATTATAGTCAAAAGTTCCGCTTGCACTGCTGTAAACTCCGTTTATATCAGCTGTTGCAACTTGACCGAAATTTATTCCACCAGGGTTGTTTACAGAAATTTCGACAAGCTTTTGAACCATGTTTCCAACGCCTATTGTCGTTGTTTGGGAAATGTTTGTGACTGTTCCTTGAACTGTTTCAAAAGAGCCGTCCAAAGTTACATTTGCACTCATGCCGACTGAAAAAGTATCAGCATCGTCAGCGGGAAATGTCATTTCAATAGTCATCACAGCATCATCTCGTATAGTTCCGATTACTTGATTTGCATTTATATCATCGCCAACTTCAACATCCAGAGAAACGAGTGAGCCACTTGCTTCAGCGGTGACTGTGAGGTCGTATAAATCTTCCAATGCGTTTTGATAGCTTCTCTGGCTGGCACTAAGTGAGATTGTGTTAGTTTCGATAGTGCTTTGAGCATCGCTGCTGTCAAGTTCATATAGAATCATATCTTTTTCAACAACGTCACCCTCTTCGAAATAACTTGACAAAATTTCTACCTCAACCAGCGGGGTGATGGTGTAAGAGTCTGCCGCCTCTAGTGCCGCTGTTCCCGAAATCGACTGGGTTAGCGTTTGTGTTGTTGGGTTCTCGGTTGTATATTCTATTTCGGTGGCTGATGGCATACTTTGCTTTTGCGATAGGAAATAATATGCTCCGCCTCCAACTACTGCAAGTATAACTGTGCCGATAACTATTTTTTTAATCGGAAATTTCTTACTCATTTTGACTTAGTCCTTTCAAATTCAACTTGCACTCAGTATAATTACCAAATCTTAACTTGCAAATTATAAAATATAAACAAAAGCTAAACTAATTTTTAACTGTTTATATTTTGTTAACGAAATTTACACTTGCCGTTTATGCAATAAATCTATTATAATAGTATTATTGTAAACAGGGGAGATTTTCCATATGAAAATGCGGACAAAAATACTTATATCAAGTGCGGCACTGGTTGCGATTGCCATTTCGGCGATAATTTGTTTTAGCACTGCGATATTTAGAGTTAATACAAAGGATGTGCATGAGCCAAATGTAAAAATTCAAGATATTATTGACGAAAACAGTGAAGAATTCAAAGCGATTGATAAAGAGCTTGAAAAGTATAATATAAGGTTAATCCCTGTGCGAAGGGAGTTTGAAGACGGCGAAGACATAGTTGTTGATGCTGTTCAGCGTTCTATCGGCGCAGCTGTTGCTTCTATTATAATAATTGTAGCATTGAGTTTTATATTTACCTATTTTGCCTCAAAAAAAATCACCACTCCGCTTACTGAACTTGCAGAGGGCGCAAAGCGAATTGGTGAGGGTGATTTTTCAAGTAATATAGTTTATAATAGTAAGGACGAGTTTGGCGAAGTCTGCCAAGCGTTTAATCAAATGCAACTAAAGCTTTTGGAGTCACAAGAGAGGGCAAATCAGCTTGAAAAAGCCAGAACTGAAATGATTGCCGATATTTCACATGATTTGAAAACTCCACTAACCTCCGTCAAGGGCTATATCAAAGGCATTCAAGATGGAATTACAAACACTCCCGAAAAAAGAGAGCGCTATTTAGAAACTGCTTACAGACGAGCTTGCGACATGGATATTTTGCTTGAACGCTTGTTTTATGTTTCAAAAGTTGACTCGGGCACACTGCCTATAAATAAGGAATTTGTCGATTTTGCGCAGATAATTGAAGACTATGTTTTCATAACAACGCCCGAACTTGAAATAATAAATGCAGAAATTTCGACAGAAATCACCGAAAAACCCTGTATGCTACACCTCGACTACGGACAAATCCAGAGAACTCTTTCCAATTTTACAGAAAATTCGGTTAAATATTCAGGCGCTGAAAAGCTTAAAATTTTAATCAAGCTTGAACATGACGAAAATACAGTAAAACTCACCTATTCTGACAACGGAAACGGCGTTTCTGACGAGCAATTAAACCATGTTTTCGACAGGTTTTGGAGAGGTGACAAAACCCGAAATGAAACAGAAGGTAGCGGTTTAGGGCTTTATATCTGCAAATATATAGTAGAGTCGCACGGCGGAAGCATAGAGGCTTTTAACGACAATGGCCTTAAATTTGTGATGAAATTCCCAAGAAAGGACAATTAAAATGGCTAAAATTTTAATAGCGGAAGATGACAGAGAAATTGCTCTTTTAGAGCAGGATTATTTAGAAATTCACGGCTTTGAGTCGGAAATTGTCGCCGATGGCGCACTTGCTTGTACTAGGGCGTTGTCGGGTGAGTTTGACCTAATTTTGCTTGATTTAATGCTACCAAATGTTGACGGATATGAAATTTGTAAAACCATAAGAAATAAAATTGACATTCCAATTTTAATGGTAACTGCAAGAAATCAGTCGATTGAAAAAGTTCGTGGGCTTGGGCTTGGCGCCGATGACTACATATCAAAACCCTTTGACCCAGCCGAGCTTGTTGCAAGGGTTCAGTCGCATTTAACACGTTATAAAAGATTGACTTCCAGTGAGGTTTCTACTTCGAGCGAGAAAATCACAATACAAGATGTCACAATTATGACTAAAAGCTGGAAAGTTTTAAAAGGCGGAAGTGAAATCGCTTTCCCAAACAGAGAGTTTGAATTACTTTTATTCCTTGCCGAAAACCCAAATATTGTTTTTTCAAAAGACCATTTATTTGAGAGGATTTGGGGGTATGATTATATTGGCGACAGTGCAACAGTGACGGTTCATATAAACCGAATTCGTGAAAAAATTGAAGATGACCCCAAAAAACCGACGATTATCGAAACGGTTTGGGGTGCTGGATATAGACTTAATGGAATTAAATAGGAGGAATTAAAATGCCATTTTTTTATTTTGACCCAACTTATATATTGATTATAATAGGTATAGTTATTACACTGGGAGCTCAGATGAAAATGAGTTCAACATTCAACAAATACTCAAAAGTTAGAAACAGAAGAGGAATGACAGGCAGAGAGGCGGCAGAGCAAATTTTAAGGGCGAACGGTTTGCATGACGTGAGAGTTGGGCATGTGAGCGGGAATTTATCCGACCACTATGACCCAAGAACCAAAATGGTTAATCTTTCTGATGCGACATATAATCAAACCTCAGTCGCCGCTGTTGGCGTTGCCGCTCATGAATGTGGACACGCTTTGCAACACAGTTTAGGATATGCACCATTGAATATGAGAACTGCAATTTTGCCTGTTGCAAATTTTGGTAGTATGGCGGCTATGCCGCTTATAATCATAGGTTTATTCATGACAGGCGAAACTTCAGTACTTTTAATAAATCTAGGAATTATCGCCTTTTCTGCGGCTGTTTTGTTTCAAATCGTGACATTGCCTGTTGAGTTTAATGCTTCAAGTCGTGCGGTTGAAATCCTCGGAAAATCAGGAATTTTGGCACAAGATGAAATTCAACCCACGCGCAAAGTTTTGAGTGCGGCGGCTATGACTTATGTTGCGGCAGTTGCGGCTTCGCTTTTGCAGTTGTTAAGATTGGTTTTGATTGCAAGGAATAGAAATGATTAATAAGCCCTTCGGGGGAGCTTGAGGGGGGCGTTTTCGTTGCGACGAAAAGGAATGCTCTCCGAGGGGGATTTTCGCTTCGGCGAAAAGAACGGAGAATTTTCGTTGCGACGAAAAGAACGAGGAGAAGCGCGCTCCGCTGGGGTAACTTTTTTAACAAGAAAAAAGTCACCAAAAACTTGTCG
>CAYJOS010000027.1:0-19109 GCA_964371875.1 uncultured Oscillospiraceae bacterium
GGTATAAACAAAGTTTTATTTTCTGGGATGAGAAAAACTGATTTTGGTGGAATTAGCACAATGAATAGTATTAATATTATAATATGTACGCCGATAACAGTTAATGTATTTTGAAATAAACTCTCACTATTATTCAAAATATCATACATAGATACATCATTAATTAGCGAAGTTGCACCAATAACAACCGCTCTGATTGTGAACAGATGGAGAAAACATCCAACTCCCACAATTCCAATTGCCTTAATTTTACCTTTGAGCAAAACAAAAAGTTCAACAGAAAGCACAAGTATAATTAATAGGTATGCAAGCACTTCTTGCTTACCGAATAGTTGGAGCAATTGAGTTGACAAAAAACCATTTACCAAACTCAACACATACAAAGCAAGCCTATGAAAACGCTCATATTGAATGATACGCCTTGCTAGTGTAAAACATAGGAAAGAATGTATAGTAAAAATAGATATGTATAAAAATTGATCCATCAGGTTTCTCCGATCATGTGGTATATCGCCTATCTATATATTTTACCAGAAAAAATTATATTTATCAATGATAAACGATAAAAAAATATAACCAAATAGCAATTGCCTTAGTGTGACAAAATATGAGCAAAACAGTCAAATATCAAAGTTCTTTTTCTAAATTGTTTAAAAAATGACAATTTTAAATATTTAACGCAAATAATAAGCATTTTCACTTGCTTTATCCAAAATTTTTGTTATAATAAGGAGTGATAGAATAAGCAAATTTTGAGCAAGTATTTTTATTACTGTGAAAAGAAGGAAATTTATATGAGTACAAAAATCAGCATAAAAAACAGCATTTCTACAAGATTAAATTTAATGGTTGGAGCAATAATCGCCATCACAATTTCTGTTATTGTGACTTTTAATGCCATTGAATTATCAGCAACTATGCACGAGGTATACAAGTCACAAGCTAATATTGGTGTATCAATTTTACAAGAAGAAGTTAAAGCTTATGAAGATGTTTTCGACTCTGATAAAACAGAACTTGTTGATGCACTAAAAAGGCTGACAGGCATGGAATTTACAATTTTTAATGAAGATGTTCGTGCATTCACCACGATTATTGACGGTGGCAAACGTGCCGTCGGAACAAAATTGAGTAGCGATATAGCAAACATTGTTTTACGAAGTGGTCAAACTTACTATGGTGTTGCTGATATTTTAGGCGAAGAGCATGAGTGCGCTTATGTTCCATTAATAGACAGTTCAGGTGAAACGACCGGCGTGTTATTCGCTGGTGTTAAATCTTCGTTTATCAGCGAAACAATACAAAAAGAAATTATTTTAACTGTAGTCATCGGTGTTATACTTCTTGTTATTTCACTTATTTTAACAAGCCTCTATATTAAAAATAAAATTACAACACGTCTTAACAAAGTCGTGACAGCTGCTGATACAATCGCAAGCGGTAATTTTAAAATTGATATAAATGAAGTAAATCAAAACGACGAAATCAGTTCATTAAACGATTCTTTCTTAAAAATGCGTGACAATATCACCGCTATAAGCGAAGATATGAACCACATTTTTGGCAGTGCCGCAAAAGGAAAATGGAATGTAACTCCTAGCAATAGCGGTTGCTATGTTGGTAGTTGGGTTACTTTAAAAGAATCTGTTGAAAAAATGATTAAGTCCGTCAATGACGCACTTTCACAAGTTTCAGTTTCCTCAGACCAAATTTCAGTTGGGGCAACACAAGTTGCTTCCAGCGCTCAAAACCTAGCGCAAGGCGCAACAGAACAAGCAGCTTCAGTTCAACAACTTTCTGCTAATGTTGATGCAATTACCATTCAAATTAATTCAGCCGCTAAAAATTCACTTGATGCAAAAGATGCTACTGTAAGAGCTTCTGAAGCTTTAGAAATCGGCAATAAACAAATGGGCGAGATGATGGAGTCTATGAGAGACATCAGCGACAAATCTCGCGAAATCAGTAAAATCATCAAGGCTATTGACGACATCGCTTTCCAAACAAACATCCTTGCTCTTAACGCAGCAGTTGAAGCTGCAAGGGCTGGTTCTGCTGGTAAAGGCTTTGCTGTTGTTGCAGATGAAGTTCGCTCACTTGCGACAAAATCTGCAAAATCCGCTGGGGAAACTGCGGCACTTATCGAAGAAACTCTAGCTGCTGTGTCCAACGGAAATAAAATTGTAAACGAAACTTCTAATTCAATCGCAACAGCAACAAAAATCACAGAAGAGATGAGCGAATTTGTAAACCTAATTGCCATTTCATCTACTGAACAAGCCGATGCAATCAGCTCTATCAACAAGAACACTGAAGAAATTTCAACAGTTGTCGTTGTTAACGCTGCAACCGCCGAGGAAAGTGCTGCTGCAAACGAAGAACTTTCAGGCCAAGCAGACCTTATGAAAGCGCTTGTTTCAAAATTTGTTTTGAGCGATGATGTTAAAACCGAAGCCTCAAGTTACAATAATTATACAGCTAATTATTCATCAAATACTGCAAACTATTCCGATGTTTATGAAAATTCATATCAGCCAATGCAATATCCAGTAAACGACAAATACTAAAAAAGACATTTATAAGGTACTAGGGAGAAGTTATGAAAAAGATTAAAAACAAAATTTTGTTAATTATTTTGGGTTCGATTGTTTTAACAGCTGGAATTTTAAGTGTTGTATCTGTCAACACAACTTTGTCATCATCAAAAGAAACCACACAAAACAACATGATTGAAATGGCTTCCATTGTTTCGCAAAATGCAAGCAGTGCAATTTCTTCATACAAAACCGCTGTCAGCGAAATAGCGCAAAATCCTTTCCTAAGCGCTGACGAATCTACCGACGCTTTAAGAAAAGACTTCATCGACGAAAAAGTTTCTCAATATTACATGCAAAACGGTAGTATGCTTGATGCTAAAGGTGTGGATATTTTCTCTGATGAAAATTTTTCAAACAGCGATTTTTTCAACGCTTCCAAAAACGGTGAAACATATTTCTCCGAACCAATAATCAACGATAGCGGAACAGACGCTTATATTATTGTTTCAGCGCCTATTACAAAAAACGGTGAATTTGACGGAGTTTTGTATTTTCAGTGTGACACCGTTGTTTTGCAAGACCTAGTAAACAATGTTTCAATAGGCGAAACAGGAACAGCTTACATACTCGACAGCGAGGGCACAACCATAGCCTATAATGACTTTGATTTGGTTCTTACTCAAGCAAATGCAATTGCTGAGTCAGCCTCAAACCCTTCGGATAAAGCAACAGCAGATCTTGCCGCAATTGAAAGAGATATGATTAACGGTAAAACAGGCTTTGCTTCTTATGAATTCAACGGCGTTGACGAATACCAAGCTTACACGCCAATTAACGGAACAAACGGCTGGAGCATTGCAGTAACTTCAACTGAAAGCGAACTTCTTGAAGATACTATGCAGTCTATTTACCTAATTTTGGGTATTTGTGCAGTGATGATTGTATTGGGAGTTATTTTAGCTCTCAAAGTCAGTTCTTCAATCAGCAAACCAATTACAGACTGCGTCGACAGACTTGATCTACTTGTTCAAGGTGACTTAAAATCAAGCGTGCCTGTCATAAACACCAAAGACGAAACAAGTCAATTAGCAAGCTCAACTCAAAGTATTATCGCAAATCTTTCCGAAATCATTTTCGACTTGCAACATGCTTTGTCAAACATTTCAAAAGGAAATTTAGACTTCAAATTTGACAAACAAGAAATCTATATTGGCGACTATGCTTCAATGTACTCTTCTGTCATTGAAATCACAGAAAGCCTATCTTCAACCCTTGAACACATAAGCACTGCAACAGAAAAAGTAAGCAAGGGCGGAGTTCAAATGGCGGCTGGTTCTCATGAGCTTGCACAAGGTGCAACGGAACAAAATGAAGCTATTGAACAACTCGCAATGTCAATTGATGACATTTCTAAGAAAACTGTTCAAACAGCCGACGACTCAAAAATCGCAAAAATTGCTAACCAAAAATCACAGGAAGCACTTTCACAAGGTCAAGACCAAATGCAAGAAATGCTTTCTGCGATGAAACAAATCAACAATAAAGCAACCGAAATCAGCAATATAGTCAAGGCAATTGACGACATCGCATTCCAAACAAACATCCTTGCACTTAATGCCGCAGTTGAAGCGGCGAGGGCTGGCTCTGCTGGTAAGGGCTTTGCAGTTGTTGCCGACGAAGTGCGAAATCTTGCGGCAAAATCGGCTCAATCTGCAAAAGACACTACTGTCCTAATCGAAGAAACACTAGCTGTTGTAAATAATGGTAATAGAATTGCAAACCAAACTTCTGAGTCAATTTCACTTGTTTACAGCAATGCACACGAGCTAAGCGGTTTGGTTGACCGTATCGCTACAGCGGTAGGGGAGCAGGCGGAATCTGTCGAAGGAATAAGCTCAGGCATCAACCAAATTTCTACAGTTGTTCAAACAAACGCCGCAACAGCCGAAGAAAGTGCAGCGATTAGCGAAGAACTATCTGGACAAGTTCAAACTTTAAAACATTTAGTAGGAAAATTTACATTAAAAAAATAATTTTTCACAGAGGAAATGCACATGAATGACAAAATAAAGAGAAGAGCCATTCTGGCATTTATAATGCTATTAACAGTGATGTTATTTTCAAGCGGTAATGTGAATGAAATTGCTGTTGCAGAGGCGCTTGAAAACGAGACTAAAAGTACAGCAAAAATCAGCCTTTTTGGCGATATTGTAATCCATGACAGAATGAACGAGCTTGCAAAAACCGAAGACGGCTATGATTTTTCGGCATTTTTCGACGGCACAAGAGAAGCTATCGCAAATTCAGATTACGCCATTTGCACCATGGAAACCACCTTCCCGAATGTCACTGAGTTTACAGGTTTTCCCATGTTTAAAACCTCGGGTGATCTTGCAACTAACCTAAAATCTCTTGGATTTGACTTGGTTAACACCGCAAATAACCACTCTGTCGACGGCTTTGAAGATGGAATTTACAGAACGCTTGATATTTTGGACGAAAACGGACTCGACCATGTTGGGACTTATCGCTCACAAGAGGAGAGGGATAAAAATAACGGCATTTTGGTAAAAAATATCAACGGCATTAGCATCGCTTTCATGTCATATACATACGGCACAAACGGCATGGACACTGATAGTTTTCCATATGCTGTAAATCTCATGTTTCATGACTACAAAAGCATTCCGCCAACTAGCATTAACTACGACTTACTCCGAGCCGACCTAGCAAAGGCAAGAGAGCTAAATACAGACTTCATCGCTGTTCAGCTTCACTGGGGCTATGAGTATATGCTAGAGCCGATTGCCTATCAGAATGAGATTGCAAATTTCATGTTTGAGCAGGGCGTTGACCTAATTTTAGGCGGTCATCCCCACGTTCCTCAACCCATGGAACTTCGGGAAGTTACAGACTTAAACGGTGAAACAAAAACAGGTTTTATCGTTTACAGCATGGGAAATTTACTTGCTAATATGGACGGTGAATTTGAAATTTTGACCGCTTGTCTTGATATCACGCTTGAAAAAGACAATCTCACCAACGAGGCTTATATCAAGCACATTTCATACAAGCCCATGGTCTTTGTCGACTTAAATGCCTTTGGCATTTATGATGCTGATTGGGAAATTAAAACCTGCGACACAAGGCAAATGATGGAAGATTATAACAATGGGATGTATGATTTCATGACCGAGGATGTCTATAAATCACTGGAACAAAGCATAGTAAACTTGCATCAGGTTTTCGACCCTAAATTCGATGAAATCAACGGTGGGGTAGATGTAAAGACTTGGAATTTAACTGAATTTTAATCATCAGCTTGTCAAAAACAACAGTTTTTTGACAAGCTGATACCCTTTTTATTGTATTGCAATTAAGCAGATTTTGGGTTATAATATAGAGATAATAAATAATGGATAAATAGGCTATTTAAGTTTAGGAGTTACAATTAATGTCAAAACGCAAACAAGCAGAATACGGAAATGACAGTATTACCCAGCTGAAAGGTGCAGACCGAGTTAGAAAACGCCCAGGAGTTATTTTTGGCTCTGATGGGCTTGACGGTTGCAAACATTCAGTTTTTGAAATACTTTCAAACGCAATAGATGAAGCTCGTGAAGGCCACGGAAACACGATTACAGTCACACTTTTTGAAGATGCTTCAATTCAAGTCGAAGATATGGGACGTGGTTGTCCAGTTGACTGGAACGAAGCCGAGGGACGTTTTAACTGGGAACTTGTTTTCTGCGAAATGTACGCAGGCGGTAAGTATAAAAATGACGAGGGCGGAGATTATGAATACTCTCTGGGTCTGAACGGGCTCGGCTCTTGTGCTACCCAATACGCTTCCCAATATATGGATGTCACCATTCGCCGTGATGGAAAAAAATATTCTCTACGCTTTGAAAAAGGCGAAAATGTCGGCGGTTTAAGCTCTGAACCGACTGATAAAAAATATACAGGAACTACCATTCGTTGGAAACCTGACCTTGAAGTTTTTACAGATATTAACATACCCGAGGAATATTTCCTCGACGTTTTACGCCGTCAAGCGGTTGTAAACGCTGGTGTTAAGTTCATTTTCAAAAAACAGCATGGTTCAAGATTTGAAACCACTGAAATCCGCTACATCAACGGAATTTTAGACTATGTTGCCGAAATCGCAGGCGAAGACTCACTAACTGCTCCAATTTTTATGGAAGCTGAGCGTTTGGGTCGTGACAGGGCGGACAAGCCTGAATATAAGGTTAAAATTTCAGCTTCATTTTGCTTTTCAAATAAGGTAAATATGATTGAATATTACCACAATTCATCTTGGCTTGAATACGGCGGAGCACCCGAAAAAGCAGCAAAAAGTGCCTTCGTTTCGGCAGTTGATGCCCAAATAAAAAAGCTGAATAAATACCAAAAAAACGAGAGCAAAATTAGCTTTCAGGACATTCAAGATTGCCTAATTTTGGTAACAAACTGTTTTTCAACCAGAACTTCTTATGAAAATCAGACCAAAAAAGCGATTACAAATAAATTTATACAAGAGGCTATGACTGAATTTTTCAGGGCACAACTTGAGGTTTATTTCATAGAACGCAAGGCAGAAACCGACAAAATTATCGAGCAAATCCTCATAAATAAACGCAGTCGTGAACAGGCAGAAAAAGCAAGACTTAACATTAAAAAGAAGCTTTCGGGCAGTGTTGACATTGCAAACCGTGTGCAGAAATTTGTCGATTGTCGCACAAAAGACCTAGATAAACGTGAAATTTACATCGTTGAGGGTGACTCTGCGCTAGGCGCTTGTAAGCTCAGTCGTGACGCTGAGTTTCAAGGAATTATGCCTGTTCGTGGTAAAATTTTGAACTGCTTGAAAGCAGATTATGCTAAAATTTTCAAAAGTGAAATTATCACTGATTTGCTAAAAGTTTTAGGTTGCGGTGTTGAAGTTCAAAACAAAAAAACTGCTGATTTATCAAGTTTTGACCTAAATTCACTTCGCTGGAACAAGGTCATAATTTGCACCGATGCCGACGTTGACGGCTTCCAAATTCGCACACTCATTTTAACGATGCTATACAGGCTTGTCCCCACTCTTATTCAAGAGGGATTTGTATATATCGCTGAATCTCCACTTTACGAAATCGAGAGCGGAAACAAGACTTGGTTTGCATATTCGGAACGTGAAAAGTCCGATATTTTAGAGAAAGTTGGTGAAAAAAAGGTTAAAATTAGCCGAAGCAAAGGTCTCGGTGAAAACGAGCCCGATATGATGTGGCTAACCACCATGAATCCCGAAACCCGCCGCCTTATCAAAGTTATGCCCGAAGATGCCCTAAAAACTTCTCAGGTGTTTGATTTACTACTTGGCGAAGATTTACAGGGAAGAAAAACGCATATTGCCGAAAATGGGCATAAATATATTGATTTGGCTGATATTTCTTAAAAATTGAAGAGGTGTATTATGAAAAAAATTATCAGTTTAACTCTAACACTTGCAATGCTTATGGGACTTTCCGTCTCTGTCCTAGCTGTCGACGACCTTGACCCACCACTTTGGGAACAATGGGGCTATGAATCAATTGAAGAAATGTACGAAGTCGAAGGAATTGACGAAGAAACTTATCAAATGTGGATAGACGAAGAGCGTTTTTGGATGGAAACTGAAGACTGGACAGACGAGCAATGGGATGCTTATTACGCTGAACAAGAGGCAATTTGGGAAGCTGAATATGCAGCTTACATCGCTGAGGAAAAAGCAGCTTTGGGTCTTGTAAACGACATTAACGTCATGTTCCGTGACACTGCTGTTGTTTTTGAAGATGCAGTTCCTGAAATCACAAACGACAGAACTATGATTCCTCTACGTGCGGTTACTGAAGCTTTCGGCGCTGAAGTTGAATATGATTCAGCTGAAAAAACTGCTTCTATCACACTAGATGAAACAAAAATTTTGATTACAGTTGACGCAACTGCTTATACTGTAATTAACGGTGATGAAGAAGTTGAAATGGAACTTGACTCAGCTCCATACATCAAAGATGACAGAATGTATGTTCCTGTTCGTAACGTTGGTGAAGCTTTTGGCTACGAACTACTTTGGGACGAAGAATTCCGCACAGCGGTTATTTTAGATTCACAAAACATCATTGATGAACTAAATTCAAATTACACAATCGTAAATAAAATCCTTTCTATGAATTCTGATGTTGACATGACAAAAGTTTACGAAGGCACAGTTGACATGGAAGTTGAAGTTGAAACTTACGAGTCAATCGACCCCAACGCAGGTACATACACAATGACTGCAAACGCTGATGTTCTCACTAACGCAACATCAATGTATGCTGACTTTGAGTTTGACCTACCAGGTGTCACAAGATTTTTAGACAGCGCAACAGCAAAAACTTTCATGCCAGCAGATCAATATGAACTTGCTGAAAAAGCAGTGGCAGCTATGGAAGAAGATGGCATGGAATTCATCATGGATTTATCAAATTACATCGTTTTCTATAAAGCGGCAATTTTCGACATGGCATTCATGTCACAAGGCGTTGAATGGACTGAAGGTTCATGGTTAGAACTAAATCTTAATGATTTTGTCGGCTACAATATGGCAGACTACTATGGCAACATTTTGAACATGGATTACAGCAATATCACTATGGGTGACCTTATGTATTCATCAAAATTGACTTATTCTCCAATTTACACTTACGAATACTTGTTAATGAGTGCTGAAACTATGAATGTTCTTAGCGACAGCGCTTTTGAGGAAACTTCAAACGGCTACAGCTTTGAATACACAACTACTGATGAATATACACAAGCTGAAATCGCTATCAGCGGTGAAGTTGTTATTGAAGATGATGTTGCTGAAGAAATCACAGCTGACATCAGCTTTAACATGCCAGCACAATTTGGTATGCCAACTCCTATGATTTTCACAGCAAGCATTGAGTCAACAGCAACTGAAGCTATGGTTGAAATGACTTACTCAATGACTGACATTGTTGATGTTATGTTCACAGCTACAAGCGAGCTTGCAGAAAGCGACGCAACAGTTCCAACAGCTCCAGCTGAAGGCGAAACAGTTGTAGATTTCATCGACCTATATGGCGAACTAATGGAAAACTACTCAATTATGGGCATTACAGCTGTGCCTGAAATTGCAGTTGCAGTCGGCTAATTGCAATAGCTAATACTTAAAAATATCCACCCACATTTTTATGTGGGTGGATAAAAAACGAAGGAATGAAGGTTTCTATGCCCAGAAAAAAATCAGAAAATACCACAAAAAAAGACAATCCCAATGTTTTGGGACTTAAAGCCGAGGTTTTAAACCAGCCTATCACCGAAACGCTTGAGCAAAACTATATGCCATACGCAATGAGCGTTATAGTTTCACGTGCAATCCCCGAAATTGATGGCTTTAAACCCTCACACAGAAAACTTTTATACACCATGTATAAAATGAATTTGCTGAATGGCGGACGCACAAAAAGTGCGAATATTGTCGGACAAACCATGAGATTAAACCCTCATGGCGACAGCGCAATTTACGAAACCATGGTGCGTTTAACCAAGGGAAATGAAGCACTTTTAGTGCCTTTTATAGACTCAAAAGGTAACTTTGGTAAGACCTATTCTCGTGATATGGCTTACGCTGCTTCTCGTTATACCGAAGCAAAATTGATGCCTGTTTGCAACGAAATTTTCAAAGATATCGACAAAGATACTGTCGATTTTGTTGACAACTACGACAGCACAACAAAAGAGCCAACCCTGCTCCCAACTAACTTTCCTAATGTTTTGGTAGCTTCAAACTCGGGTATTGCTGTTGGTATGGCGAGCCAAATTTGCTCTTTTAATTTATCCGAAGTTTGCGACACAACAATCGCAATTTTGGGTGATGAAAACCACGATATTATGACAACACTCTCAGCGCCTGATTTCACAACAGGTGGTGAGCTTATATATGATGCAAAAGAAATCGAATCCATTTATAAAACAGGTCGTGGCTCTTTTAAGGTCAGGGCAAAATGGAGATATTTAAAATCTGAAAACATCATAGAAATTTTCGAAATTCCTTATACAACCACAACTGAAGCGATTATTGATAAAGTTTCTGAGCTTGTAAAACTCACAAAAATTCGTGAAATAAGCGACATGCGTGACGAAACTGACTTGTCTGGTCTTAAACTTGCAATTGACCTTAAACGTGGCACAGACCCAGATAAACTAATGCAAAAGCTATTTAAAATGACCTCTTTGCAAGACAGTTTTTCCTGTAACTTTAACATGCTAATTAACGGTTATCCCCGTGTTATGGGCATCTCTGAAATTTTAACCGAATGGTCTGCTTGGCGTACCGAATGCATTAAACGACGTGTGTTTTTCGACCTAAATAAAAAGCGTGATAAGCTTCATTTATTGAACGGTTTGAACAAAATTTTGCTTGATATTGACAAGGCAATCACAATTATCCGTGAAACAGAACTTGAAGCAGACGTTATTCCAAACCTTATGATTGGCTTTGGAATTGACGAAATTCAGGCTGATTATGTTGCGGAAATTAGGCTTAGAAATATCAACCGTGAGTATATTTTAAAGCGTGTTGAAGAAATTTCCAAGTTAAAAGAGGAAATTGAAGATTTAGAAGATTTACTGCAAAGTAAAAGACGAATTAAGTCGGTTATTATCTCCGAACTAAAAGACGTCAAAAAGAAGTATGGCACACCCAGAAAAACCGACATTATCTACTCAGATGAGATTGAAGAATTTGCAGAAATTGACGAAGCTGAGGATTATCCTGTTAATCTTTTCCTTTCAAACGAGGGCTATTTCAAGAAAATTACGCCTCAATCTCTCCGCATGAGTGGTGAGCAAAAGTATAAAGACGGCGACGGATTTAAGAAAAGTATCGAAGCGTCAAACCGTGACGAACTTTTAATTTTCACCGATAAACAACAGCTTTATAAAGTGAAACTCAGCGATTTTGCTGACTCAAAAGCCTCACTTTTGGGAACTTATTTGCCCTCACATCTCGGTTTTGACGAAGATGAAAATGTTTTTGATATCATCGTCCCTGGTGATTATAAAAAACACCTACTGCTTTTCTATAAAAACGGTAAGGTCGCAAGAATTGAAATGAGCGTTTATGCAACCAAGACAAACCGCAAAAAATTAACTGGTGCTTACAGTGATAAGAGTCCATTAATTTCGGTCATGGTGATTGATGAAGAGCGTGAAATTGCAATGTTCTCCTCAGACGGAAGAGCGGTGATTTTCAGCTCTGCAAGTCTTGCTCCTAAGGCGACAAGAAGCACTCAAGGCGTTAATGTTATGACTATCAAGGCAAAATATCAACTAAGCCAAGTGGATTTCATTGAAAACACTAAAATTGTAAATCACTCACGCTATCGCATGAAAAATATCCCTGCTGTGGGCGCGATTTTGAGAGATGAAGACAAGGGTGTTGAGCAACTTGAAATACCAATTTAGGAGAAGCTGAAATGAAAGCAAAGAAATTTTTTTACTATTATTTAAAACTTGTTGTTGGTTGTTTAATTTTTTCATTTGCAAGTAGATTTTTTCAATATGACCACAACTTACTTGGCGGTGGAACTTCAAGTGTCGCCATGATTATTAACCAATATGTTGACGTGCCCATAGGTATGACAACGCTTACATTAAACATTCCGTTTTTTATTTTAGGCTGGAGAGTTCTTGGCTTAAAATTTATGATTAACTCATCAATTGCAATGGTTGTTGCAAACGTATTGATGGACTTTTACGGTCTTTTCTCCTTTTCAATCACAGAGGATATTTTACTTGCTTCGCTTTACGGTGGTCTAATTAAAGGCGTCGGGCTTGGTATGGTTTACTCTCTCGGAATTGCCACAGGCGGCGGAGATATAAGCGTTAGACTTTTGAGAAGAAAATATCCTTATGTGAACATAGGCACTATCATGCTAACTATAGACGCTATAATTGTTATGACTTATGCAATTTTGTTCGCTAGATACAACGAAGCAATGTATACAATAATTTCTATGTATGTCGCTTCAAAAGTTATTGACGTCATTTTATACGGAAGTTTAAACGCAAAACTATGTTATATAATTTCGGATAAAAGCGATGAAATTAACAAAGCAATTTCAGACCATTTACACCGTGGAGTAACCTTGCTTGACGGTCATGGTGGCTATTCCGGCAAGGACAAGAGAGTTATTCTACTTACCGTTAAGCAAACCCAAATGGTTGAAGTTAGAACTATTGCAAGAAAAATCGACCCTGCGGCATTTTTAATCGTTACCGACGCTCGTGAGGTTTTCGGTAAAGGATTTGCAGATATTATGAATAACGACTAGTTAGTACTTATGATTTTATTTTGAAAGGTGAGCATTCGCATGAAGAAAAAAGCTGTATTTTTATTTTCCATTTCGGCTCTATTTTTGTGCGGATGCTCAACTTCTTTTGAAAATGAATACCTAAGCGTTACCGACTACGACGCAACTGCATATACAGCCCCAGCTCCTGAAATTATCTCTATTTCAAGCTATGCCGAGCTCAACAGTGTTCTAAATGGGATGATTGAAAACAGGCAAGAAACCGCCGATTTTCAGTTTAACAGTTATGAGGGAAACGTCAGTGACGACCTTGCTGAGGCTTGCTTTCAGGTGAAATCAAACACTGCTATTGGCTCATATATGATAGACTATATTTCCTATGATATTAACCGAATTGTTTCCTATTATAATGCAACCGTGTATGTAAATTACATGCATAGTTTAGAGGAATTATCTTCAATCGACACAATTTCAACAAATTTGATAGATGAAAGTGTTATAGAAGCAGTTTCTGAAAAGCAGAAAAACTTAACTCTTGAAGTTTACACATCTGTCATAGATGGTGCAGTTATGGACGGAAAAGTTAAATCCGCTGTTTTAAATGCTCCTGCTAAAATACCTGTTGTTCCTGATGTTACTGTTGAATTTTTTGCTGACAGTAATTTAAACCATATTTTTGATATAACATTCAATTATGCCTATGAAGACGAAATAATAGACCAAATGAGCAGTGAGCTCACTGAAAAAATTCGGGTTTTAGCCTCTGAAATCCCTTCGGACAATCAATATAACACCGCAATTTCCACAATCAGAAAAATTTTAGAAATATGCGAATATGACAGCACAGCACCAAAAGGCTCTGCCTATGATAGTTTGGTGGGCTTATATGGCGACAGCCGTGCAATCGCCATGGGTTATAGCGCACTTTGCGAGGCAAAGGGGATAGAGAGCATAGTTGTTTCTGGATTTTTTAATGATAATGAACATTATTGGAATTTGGTTAAGGTGAATGACTTGTGGTATCATATTGATATAACAGAAATTTCAAATCGAGCACCTTCGGATATTACATTAAATAACGACGAGGAAATGTTTAAAAACTATCGTTGGGACACAGTTATGTACCCATCAAGCAGTGATGTTCCTTTGTTTGCGCCATTTGAGCCAGCCGGAAATCTAAATCCCTCCGAAGAGCTTACAGAAGACGCTTTGACAGGGGAGAGCGAAGCTTTTTCAGGAAATTTAGAAAATATTGAATAAAACTGTTGACAAATGTACATTGTTTTGCTATAATAATTCTTGCAGTTAATTGCGGGAATGACTCAGTGGTAGAGTGTCACCTTGCCAAGGTGAAGGTCGCGAGTTCGAATCTCGTTTCCCGCTCCATATAAATGGTCACTATTTAAGCTTAGGCTTAGATAGTGACTTTTTTAGATTTTAGATTAATGAAAAAAATTTCCGCCGAAATATCAGCGGAAATTTTTTATTTATTTAAGTAAGTAGTGACCAGTTCTTGCAAAATTTCATCTCTGTCAATTCTGCAAATAAGGTTACGAGCGTTGTTATAGTTGGTAATATATGTTGGGTCTTCAGACAAAATATATCCAACTATTTGGTTAATTGGGTTGTAACCTTTAATGACAAGAGAATCGTACACAGAGGATAGTATATCCTTAATCTGCATTCCATTCTCGACTGTATCAAACTTTCTTGTGATGTCCTCCATGAATTTTCCCTCCTCTAATAATTCAAGTTAATCTACTATATATTATACCAAAAAATTTACGACTGTAAAGTAGTTTAATATTACTATTCAGTTACAGTTTGCAATAAAGGGTCGTTTTTGAGCATTTATTACCAAATGTTGGCGATAATTATATACTTTTGACTAGGTGGCATAGTTAAAATAGACGAGAGTGCGAGAGAACGAGAGGAAACTCTCCCCGTTCTCCCGTTTCCTTAATTTTTAATAAAACCTATCTCATTACCGCTCCATGAACTTTCTCAAGAGCTTCAAGTATTGAAGAAACCGCATTTTCCGCGTGTTCATCTTTAAGCGTCATATCGTCTGCACGAAGGGTTAATGAGAAAGCTATAGACTTTTTCCCTTGTGGAATTTTGTCGCCTTTGTAAACGTCAAAAACAGCACAAGAACGTAAAAATTCTCCACCTGAAGCCATGATAGTTTCACTAAGTTCAGCCGCTGGAATTGCATCATCACAAAGCACAGCAATATCACGGGTGACCGCTGGGAAGCGTGGTAGGGGAGCATAAACCGCAGTTCCACCACGAACTTTGAACATTGCTTCAAATGATAGTTCAGCAGCGTAAACAGGCACATCAATGCCGTAATTTTGTGCTACTAGTGGGTGAATTTGTCCGAAAACACCAATGAGTTCGTCACCGACAAAAACTTTTGCACAGCGTCCTTCATGGTATGATGGATTTTCTTTTTCTGCTACAAATTTAACATTTTCGGCTCTCATTGAGGTCAAAATTGTCTCAACTGCACCTTTTATTGAATAAAAATCAACATCGTCGCCGAAAGCTCCAAGTGATAAAACACGAGGTTCGTCACAAAGACCGTCCTCACGTTCAAAGTATATGCGTCCAATCTCATAAAGTTTCACGTTTTTGTTTCTGAAATTGAAATTCTTAGTCAAAATTTCCATCATAGATGGCAAAATTGTTGTACGCATAATAGAAGTATCTTCACCTAATGGGTTTTTAATACGCATGGATTTTCTAAGTGGTGAATTTTCTGCCATACGGATATTATCATAATATGATGGACTGATGAAGGAATATGTTATGATTTCATCAAATCCCATATTTCTAGCAGTTAAGCCTAATTTCTTTTCCGCCAATTGCACGTCTGTGTAAAATCCACGGACTGTCGCTCCACGCATTAGTGTTTCCGGAATTTCGTTGTAACCATAAATTCTGCAAACTTCTTCAGCTATATCAGAATAGTGTTCAACGTCAGAACGCCAAGAGGGGACTGTTACCATATCGTTTCCATCAAGTTCAAAACCTAGTGTTTTTAAAATTGAACGCATTTCTGTTACAGGAATTTCTGTTCCGAGTAGTGCGTTGATTTTATCAGCATCGAGGGCTAGTTTTGTAGGCTCTGCAATCTCACCTTTAACGTCTATCATGCCTGTCATGACTTCACCTGCTCCAAGCATTTCAACAAGCTCACAAGCACGCATTACAGCAGGAACTGTATTTTGAATATCAAGACCTTTTTCAAATTTCGCACTAGCTTCTGTACGCATTCCAACACCAATTGCAGTTTTACGGATAGATGCACCGTCAAAGTTTGCAGATTCGAAAACTACATCGACAGTATCTTCAACGATTTCACTATTTTCTCCACCCATAACACCGGCAAGACCAACAGCTCTTGTAGCATCGGCAATGACTAGCATTTCGGGAGTTAATTTTCTCTCGTTGCCGTCAAGTGTTGTTAGGGTTTCTCCCTCAGTTGCACGGCGAACTATGATTTTGCCACCTTTGACATAGCGGTAGTCAAATGCGTGCATAGGCTGGCCATATTCAAGCATGACATAGTTTGTGATGTCAACAATGTTGTTTATAGGACGAACGCCCGAAGCTCTTAAACGCTCTCTCATCCAACGTGGTGAGGGGGCAATTTTTACATTTTTAACCATCATTGCTGTGTAACGTGGGCAAAGGTCATTATCAGGAACTTCAACTGTCAAATGAGCAGAAATGTCACAATCCGCCTCTTGTTTCACAACAGGAGTGTGTAATTTAAGCTCTTTTTTGAATGTTGCCGCCGCTTCACGTGCTATACCGATAACTGATAGGCAATCTGGGCGGTTTGGTGTGATTTCAAATTCGACAACTGTGTCGTCATGTCCTGTGATAGTTTTAATATCAGCGCCGACAACAGCGTCAGCTTCGTCAATTATCCAAATTCCGTCCTCGATTGCATATGGAAAATCATTGACAGTTAGGTTTAATTCCGCAACGGAGCAGAGCATACCATGGCTTTCAACACCACGCAAAACTCCGCTTTCAATTTTCATGCCGTTGGGCAAAGTTGAGCCTGAAAGTGCCGCAGGGACTAAGTCGCCCTCTTTAACGTTTTGAGCACCTGTAACGATTTGAACAGGTTCAGCCTTACCAATGTCAACTTGGCAGATAAACATATGGTCAGAGTTTTCATGACGGCTCATCTTTGCGATTTTTCCGATTACAACATTTTCTATACTTTCAGATAAATCATCAAAAGCTTCAACTTTTGAGCCTGAAAGGGTCATTTCCTCAGAAAAGTCACGGTTTTCGTTTGTGACTTCAACAAATTCATTTAGCCATTTTCTTGAAATATTCATCTATTATTCCCCCTTAAAATTGGCTTAAAAAGCGTACATCATTTTCAAAAATCAAGCGAAGGTCAGAAATTTTAAATCTACGCATAGCAGTTCTTTCGAGTCCAAGTCCAAAAGCAAAGCCTGAGTAAACATCAGGGTCAATGCCAGCCATTTTCAAAACATTTGGGTGAACCATTCCCGCTCCGAGAAGTTCAATCCAGCCTTCACCCTTACAAGTTCCACAACCAACACCATTACAGCGGTGACATTGAACGTCCATTTCACAGCTAGGCTCGGTGAAAGGGAAGTGGTGAGGACGGAAACGTGTTTTAGAGTTTTCGCCGTATAGTGATTTTACGAATGTATTTAAAGTACCTTTAAGGTCAGCCATTGTGATATTTTTGTCAATAACAAGACCCTCAACTTGGTGGAACATTGGTGAGTGAGTTGCGTCAACTTCGTCCTTACGATAAACACGACCAGGTGAAATTACACGAATTGGAATTTCACGAGTTTCCATAGCACGAACTTGCATGGGGCTTGTTTGGCTACGAAGCATAACACGGCTGTCGTCATCAAAATAGAAAGTATCAGTCCAGTCGCGTGAGGGGTGGTTTTCTTCAGCGTTTAGTCTGTCAAAGTTATATTCGGCAAGCTCTACTTCAGGGCCATCCAAAATTTCAAATCCCATTCCGACAAAAATGTCGAAAAGTTCATCTAAAACTATATACATAGGGTGTCTGTGACCGACTTCATAAGTCTTTGCAGGGAGGGTAACGTCCAGTGTTTCCTCAGCCATTTGCACTTTTAGTGCTTTTTCAGCAAGGACAAGTTTTGTACTTTCCAGTGAAGCTTCGATTTCTTCTCTGACAGTATTTGCAAGTTGACCCATAACAGGACGTTCTTCCGCCGACAGTTTACCCATCATTTTTAAAATAGCGGTGAGTTCACCTTTTTTTCCGAGGAAACGAACTCGAAGTTCTTCAAGTTCAGCGATTGTTGAAACTGCTGAAACCGAAGCGTCGAATGACGATTTAAGCTCTATAAGCTTTTCTTTCATGGTAATTCTCCTTAAAATAAAAATAAAAAAACTCCCATCCCTCAAAAACAGGGACGAAAGCTAAAACTTCCGTGGTACCACCCACATTCAAACCAAAAAGGTTTGCACTAATGGGCGATAACGTGCCCAAACGTCGGGGATTAGCCGAAAGCTCACGGACGAACCAAACGGGATTTTTAAGGGTAATTTCAGCCTAGTTACCCATCTCTGATAAAAATTTAACCGTTATTTTTCCGATCTTCGCAACAATACTATAAATTTATACCACATTTTTAGACATTTATCAAGATAAAATTTGATTAAATTTATTTTAATTGTAGATAAGATGGGTTTTCGCTTCGGCGAAAAGAACGTGGAGAACTGAGAACGCTCTCCGAGGGCATACTTTTTTTAGTGAGAAAAAAAGTATGGAAAAAACTCATCGGGGAAACACCCCCGAACGGTGGGAACGGTTTAGGGTGCTGAATATACAAAAATAATAAGATTGTATAATTTCAAGCAATTGCCATTTCACCAAATCTGAGGTTTTCGGCAGGCTAAACGCCTGTATGAGCGTAAATTACTAGCTAGCAAACCCACGAGTAGGAGGGTCTATTTAAGCCTTCAAGATACGAAGCGTTGCTTTGACTTCGTATCTGTAAGGCTTAAATAGACCCTCCTACTATAAAGTTTTTCAGATGAGTAGCCAACGGGAAGAAATCAGGCGACAGCCGTAAACTCAGTATTTTTTCGTGCGATTGCTACTGGTTCGGGGCTTGCCAGTTGAGATAGTCTGTATATTCCGCACCCGCTTTCGTCACTCGTGTTCGGAGACGAGACTCCGACG
>CAYJOS010000028.1:0-19085 GCA_964371875.1 uncultured Oscillospiraceae bacterium
AGCAATACAGCATGGAGCTTGACAAGGTTAAGGAGCTCATTCCCCAAGATGGAATCAAGAAAGAAATCGGCTAGCTAAAAGCTCATGATGCATTTTACGAAACCGGCATTGCTCTTGCTGAGTAATTTTTAATTTAGACTAAGCTACTGCTCAATTGGATATGCTCTCATGAATAGTTAAAATGAAAAGGAGAATTCTTATGAGCTTAGTACCATATGTAGTAGAGCAAACTTCAAGGGGAGAGAGATCTTACGACATTTTTTCCCGACTTCTAAACGACCGCATTATTATGCTGTCTGAGGAAGTAAACGACACAACAGCAAGTCTTATTGTTGCACAACTTCTTTATCTTGAGTCACAAGACCCTGATAAAGACATTCAATTTTATATAAACAGCCCTGGTGGTTCTGTAACTGCGGGAATGGCAATTTATGACACAATGCAGTATATAAAATGCGATGTTGCAACGATTTGCATAGGAATGGCGGCGAGCATGGGTGCATTTTTGCTCTCAGCTGGCGCAAAAGGAAAGCGTATGGCGCTTCCGAATGCTGAAATTATGATTCATCAGCCTCTGGGTGGCTTCCGTGGACAAACGACAGATATCCAAATTCATGCCGATAGAATGGCTCTTATTAAGAAGAATTTGACCCAAATACTTGCAGATAACTGCGGTAAGCCCTACGAAACACTCGCACATGACTGTGAGCGTGATAATTTTATGACAGCACAGCAAGCATGCGAATACGGTCTAGTAGATAAGGTAATTGAGAAACGCTAGTAAAAGCGCAGGAGGATTATGGCCAGAAATGATGAAAGCAAAAAAATTATAAGATGTAGCTTTTGCGGTAAAGTGCAGTCAGATATGACAACACTTATTGCAGGCAACGGAGCATATATATGCTTCGATTGCGTAAGGCTTTGCATGGATATTGTCCTAGACAACGAAGTGCAAGAGGGTACAAATACTCCACTTTTAGCAAAAGATTTAGGCGGAATACCTAAGCCTGCTGAAATTAAAGCCTATCTAGACGAATACATCATAGGTCAAGACGGAGCGAAAATTGCACTTTCTGTTGCAGTTTATAACCACTATAAACGTATCATGCTTGGGAACGACGAAGAGGTTGAAGTTCAAAAGAGCAACATACTCATGATTGGTCCAACAGGTAGCGGAAAGACTTTAATTGCTCAAACTCTTGCGAAAATTCTTGATGTACCTTTCGCAATTGCCGATGCAACTACATTGACTGAGGCTGGATATGTCGGCGAAGATGTTGAAAATATCTTACTCCGTCTTGTTCAAGCTGCAGATTTCGATGTCGAAAGAGCGGAACATGGCATCATTTATATTGATGAAATGGACAAAATTTCAAGAAAAAGTGAAAACACATCCATAACTCGTGATGTTTCGGGTGAGGGTGTTCAACAAGCACTTCTTAAAATTTTGGAAGGTACAATTGCAAACGTTCCACCTCAAGGCGGACGCAAGCATCCACACCAAGAATTTTTAAAAGTCGACACAAAAAATATTTTATTTATTTGCGGTGGTGCGTTTGATGGAATTGATAAAATTATCGAAAAACGCGTCACAAACAAAGGTATAGGATTTGGCGCTGAAATTAAGAGCATCAAAGAACGTAACATCGGCGAAATTCTCGAAGATGTACAAGCTCATGATATTCTTAAATTTGGAATTATTCCAGAACTTGTCGGAAGACTCCCTGTTATAACTCCACTCAGCTCATTAACAAGCGAAGATTTTGTCAGAATTTTGAAAGAACCTAAAAACTCTATGACAAAACAATACACTGCTTTGTTTAAATTTGACAAAGTAGAGCTTGAATTTGAAGAAGATGCGTTGACTGCAATAGCGGATAAAGCCTTAGAAATGGGGATTGGCGCCAGAGGTCTTCGCAGTATTATGGAATCTGTTATGACTGGACTTATGTTTACAGTACCATCAGACGACACAATCGAAAAAATTGTCATTACTAATGACGCTGTAAAATATGGCACAGAGCCAATAATTTACAGAAAAACGGACGGAACTAAAAGCGCATCATAAAGCATGAACGAGCCGCACCTATTTATGCGGCTCGTTTTGGCAATATTTGAAATAAATATTTTTTTACTCAATTTTGTTGAAAATGCTTAAATGTATAACTGAAAACTTTACTTAGTTTGTGGTTTATGCGAAAGGATTAACTATGATTGAAAATACTATAAATACAGAAATTAATGAATTAGAAAACGACATCCTACCAGTTTTGCCACTTAGGGGCATTTCCGTTTTTCCGGGAATGTTAATAAACTTCGACGTGGAAAGACCAATTTCACTTGCGGCACTAAATTCTGCCATGGCATCAGACCAAAAAATATTTTTGGTCGCACAAAAAGACATGGCAACAAGTGTTCCAAAGGAAGAGGATTTATATACAATAGGAACAATTTCCAAAATTAAACAAATTTTAAGAATACCAGGGACGAACTCGGTTAGGGTCATGATGCAGGGCGAAACACGTGGTAGAATTATTGAATATACTACCAAAACACCGAGTATGTATGCAAAAATAGACCAAATTATTGAAAATAAATCATTTGCAAGCACCTCTAAAACAGAGGCAATGATTAGACAATGCTGTTCTTTACTGGAAGAATATATGCAATTGTCATCAATTGGCACGCCTGAAATGATTGTAAATATTATGTCACATGACAATCCTGGCTATGTGGCTGACTATGTTGCTCAAAACATTTACCTTAAATATCACCAAAAACAGATAATTTTAGAGGAACTAAACCAGTCAAAACGACTAAATACCTTGAATAAAATGCTTACAAAAGAACTTGATATTTTAAATATTGAGCAATCTATTCAAGAAAGTGCTCTTGAGCAAATGAGCAAAAATCAAAAAGATTACTACTTAAGAGAACAACTCAAGGCAATTCAATCCGAGCTTGGTGACGGCGAAGACGGATTGGAAGAATTTGAAGAGTATGCAATTAAAATTCAAAGCATTGGCGCACCGAAAGACGTAGAGGATAAACTTTTAAAAGAACTTAACCGCTTAACAAAACAGCCCCCAACAGGCAGCGAAGCTTCGGTTATTCGAAATTACCTTGATATTTGTATTGAGCTTCCTTGGAGTGTCAGAACAAAGGATATAATTGACATTGAGCGCTCACGAAAAGTGCTTGACGATGAGCATTTTGGCTTAACAAAAGTTAAAAATCGCATTATTGAATTTTTAGCTGTTAAAAAATTAGCACCCGATATTAAAGGCGACATTTTATGCCTTGTTGGCCCTCCGGGAACTGGTAAAACCAGCATTGCACAGAGCATTTCTCACGCAACTGGCAGAAAACTTGCTAGGATTTCGCTTGGCGGTGTTCACGACGAGGCAGATATCAGAGGTCACAGAAAAACCTATGTTGGCTCAATGCCCGGCAGAATTATTAGCGGAATGCAACAAGCTGGAAGCAACAATCCTGTACTAGTTTTAGATGAAATTGACAAACTCGGCAGAGACCACAGGGGAGACCCCTCTGCGGCATTACTCGAAGCACTAGACTCAGAGCAAAACCACTCCTTTAGAGATCACTTCCTAGAATTACCATTCGACTTGAGCTCCGTTTTCTTCATTGCAACAGCAAACTCAACCGAAACTATACCTCGTCCGCTACTCGACAGAATGGAAGTAATTGAGGTTTCCAGCTATACCGATGAAGAAAAACTTCAAATTGTAAAAAGGCATTTACTTCCAAAACAACGAAAAAAGCACGGCTTAAATGGTAATAAAATCAGAATTAGCGACGACGCAATTCGCGAGGTCATAAACAACTATACCAGAGAGTCTGGCGTTAGACGTTTAGAACGCCAAATTGCTGCAATTTGTAGAAAAGTAACGACTGGAATTGTCGAAGAAAAATTCAATTCTTTAACTATTCGTGCTGGTGAAGTCGAGCCACTACTAGGTGTTCCTAGATATAAAGACTCGAATATGATGAAACAGGATGAAGTTGGTTTAGTACAAGGACTTGCATGGACTTCAGTCGGTGGTGAAGTGCTGGAGCTTGAAGTTAGCGTAGTTGAAGGCACTGGAAAATTGGAACTTACTGGTAATCTTGGCAATGTAATGAAGGAATCGGCAAAAGCAGCTGTGACATATATTAGAAGTCGTGCGGCGATTTTGGGAATTGACCCAGAATTCCACAAAACCAAGGACATTCACATACATTTTCCCGAGGGCGCAATACCCAAAGACGGCCCTTCGGCAGGAATTACAATGTGTGTAGGGCTAATATCTGCATTGACTGGAATTCCAGTTCGTCGTTCTGTTGCGATGACAGGTGAAATCTCTTTACGTGGACGAGTTTTAGCCATCGGCGGACTCCGTGAAAAGACCATGGCTGCCTTGCGTGCAGGGGTTGAAACTGTGATAATTCCAGCGGCGAACGCAAAAGACATAGAGGAAATCGACCCAGCAGTTGCAGCGGCACTGAAATTTGTCACAACTGACCATATTGACAAAATTTTGGACATTGCTCTTAATAGATTTATTGACGGGAAACCAACTTTTGTTTCCGAATTGTTACCAAAATGCTTGGACGGAAACAGTGCTGTAACCTTAACACAATAGTAAAATAAGGAAATTATAATGAATATACACAATGTAAATTTTATGAAATCTGTTGTAAATAAGAAGGATTTTTTAAGAGATGGACGACCTACAATTGTTTTTTCTGGTAAGTCAAATGTCGGAAAATCTTCTGTTATCAATAGACTTTTAAACCGCAAAAGTTTTGCACGTGTGAGTGCTCAACCTGGAAAAACCATTCATATTAACTATTTTGATATTGATAAAACTCTATATTTTGTCGATTTGCCTGGCTATGGTTATGCAAAAGTTGCGAAAACCGAGAAAGAACGCTGGGGAAAACTCATGGAAGAATTCTTCGCTGAGGAAGGACTTATTTCGCTTGGAGTTATGATAGTCGACTCAAGGCACAAACCGACAGTCGATGACGTCACAATGGCGCAATGGTTTATGCATACTGGTTGCCCTATGGTGATAGTTGCAAACAAAGTTGACAAACTGAAAAAGAGTGAAATCGAACCAAATCTTGCCTTAATTCGCGAAACATTAGGGATTTGGGAAGAAACTGAAATTATTCCATTTTCTGCCGAAAAAGGGACAGGAAAAGAAGATTTGATGAAAAGAATCACTAGATTTGAATAATTTTAATAATAAAACCCTGCTAAAAAATTTTTTAGCAGGGTTTTTCCAACATAAGTTCACTGGAGGATTCTTGCTTCGGCAAAAAAACGAGGGGAACGCACTTCGTTGGGAGTGACTTTTTTTCAAGAAAAAAGTCACCAAAAACTTGTCGGGGAAACACCCCCGAACGGTGGGAACGGTTAATGGTGCGGAGTATACAGTAATAATTAGATGGCAAGCCCCGAACCAGTTACTATCGCACTAAGTTAGAGCATCGTCACGGCTGTCGCCTGTTCAAAGCCCGTTGGACTACCCACTTGCAAAAAAAATAGTAGGAGGGTCTATTTAAACCTGTAAGATACCAAGTTTCTGCAACGTTAGTATCTTGAAGTTTTAATATAGACCCTCCTACTCGTGGATTTGCAAGTGAGTAGCCAACGGGCTACCCAGAGGGCGATTAGCCCTTGTTCGTTGTGTATTCTTTTGGTGCGATTACTCCTACTTAACTAATGCAAGCTAATTATTCTTGTATATTCAGCACCCATAAACCGTTCCCACCGTTCGGGGGTGTTTCCCCGACGTGTTTTGCTTACTTTTTCACGAGAAAAAGTGAGCCCTCGGAGAGCGTTCTTCGTTCTCTCGTTCTTTTCGCCGAAGCGAAAATTCCCCCTCGGAGAGCGTCTCTCTGTTTCTTTTCGTCGCAACGAAAATTCTCTCGGTCTTTTCGCCAAAACGAAAATTCCATGCACAACCTAAACTTTTAGTTTGATAACATTTGCAAAGTTCTATAAGTAAGAGCTATCGCCTGCTCTCTGGTAACATTGTCAAGTGGAGCAATTGTAGTATCTGAAGTTCCTTTAAGTATTCCAACCTCGTTCATATAAGAAACACCCTCAAATGCCCAGTTTGCAATGCTTGATGCATCGGTATACTGTGTCAGAGTTGTCGTTGAATATGCATCTTTGAAAATTCTAACTGCACGAAGTAGCATAGTCGCCATTTCTTGTCTGGTGATTAAATTATCTGGTTTAAATTCGGTCTCTGACACACCATTAACAATTCCTGCTCCATAAGCGATTATAACTCCCATGTGATTTTCGTTAATATCAACGAATTTATCCGATGCTAGCTCGGAAATTGGCAAAGAGTCAAAAGAAGCATTTTCGGTTAAAACTATGTAGAGGTTTGCAACCAGTTCAGAAAACTGTGCTCTTGTAATCGGTGTTGTGTAATTATTTGTAATTTCGTCGGCACTCATGAGAAGGTTTCTTTTGTAAGCTGCCTCAATCTCCTCTTGCGCCCAAGTGGAAGCCTGTGCCAAATTCAAATATCCATCATCTTCGATAACAGGTGGGGGAGTGATTTCAGGAGATGGCGAAACATCAGGAGTTGTCACTGGTGGAGTGACTGTTACTGTAGGGCTTGCTGTGGGTGTTGGAGTTGGTGTTGGTGTAGGTGTTGGTGTCGGGGTTTGTTCTGGAGCTTCATAAATGTAAGATGCTGGCATTTCATCTCTATCAAATGAGCTAGAGTTTGCAGAAACTGCGTTTACATCAAAGAAATTTACAAAATAGTTTGCCTCAACTCCGCCAGTAATATTGACATTAAAAACATCGCCAGCTTTGTATTCGATGTTATCAGGTCTGAAAACAATACAACCAGGGTCACCATAAGCTGCGTTTGATACATTAAAATATCCATCAGAACCATTATATCCAAAATTCCAAACAGCACCGTCGTTCATACGAGTGAGCTTAACATAAATATAGTCATAAGCATTTTCACCTAAGGTATATGACCATGGATAGTTGTTCTTGAACATGTCAACAGGTGTGTTAAACGCAGGCCAAGTGATGCCTTTGACGGTTGGTGCCTCTGCATATCCGTCTACAACAAACATAGATGTTGTTAGCCAAGCGGAAGGGTCGTTGATATTGTAAACAGCACCAAAGCCTGTCACTTTGAAATTATCATCAATAATTGCTCGCCTATGACCAAGGTCTGCTATATTACTATTGCCTTCATCGGACATAAAACGGTGAACAACGCTGTGGTAAAGTGATGTTTGCGCGAGTGATGACTCAAGCATATCCAAGTTCGACTTTGAAGTGCCTTCATAAGCATATTCATAAATCTGATCCGACATTCCAGCTGGTTTGCCTGGATAGTGACTTAGAAAATTGTTAATATTACTGATTAATGCAGCATATTGAGCATAAATATTGTAATTATCATTTAATTCAAGACTTCCAAGTCCGCAAATATAACGAACGTAGTTTGCCGAATTCAAGCCATAAGCGATTGACTCATCGGACAAAACGCCCGAATGGTAAGGTGCGGTGAGGTAGGGGTTGACATCATATTTCAGTGGCACACCTTGACCAAGTGGATAAGTATTGGCAAAAGTTGCGATTTGCTCCTGCGTTGGCGCAAGAACTGTTGTTCCGTAAATCGTTGGATTGTATTCAAAAGCACTGGCTGGGGTTGCCAAAATGCCTATGAATAGCACTGTGTAGATAGCTAAAAATAATTTTTTCATAAAATAACTCCTTTTTTAACTTAATAACCTAAATTTTCATCAATGATTACAATTTCTACCTCCATATCATCAATTTTGCTCAAATGAATGGTCATTGCATTGCAAATTCGCATAGGACTTTTGCAGTCGTAGCACTTGTCGGCTTTGATAGCACATGGAGTTTTAAAGCCTAGACGTTTTGCGTTTAAAGGTGCGGCGATGTTTCGCGCTCTCCAAATTGCTTCATCGAGAGTTGGAACAATCTTATTTATTCCAATTACAAAATAAACTTTTTCGTGCCCAAAAAGGGAAGCTGCAATGCGGTTTCCTGTGCTGTCAATATTAACTATTTCGCCTGTTTCAGCAACCGCATTTGCAGAAGTTAGGAAAACTTCCGTGCCCAGTGTCTTCTTTGCAATTTCAATAAATTCCTCGTTTGTGGCACAATCACCTGGGAAATAAACTTCGGTTTTGCCTTTTAATGCTTCGTATAATCCTAAGTCGAGTAAGGTTTGAGAGTCGCCTATACCAACTTTTTTGCCCTTTACTGCATTAAAAAGATAATCAAAAGCCTCAGGTTTACTAACAAAAGTACTTACAGTATAACCTTTAGATCTAAATACGTCAATAATTTTCATAAGAACTCCTTTGTTTAGAGCAAGCAGAAGGCTGTGACAAAAAATGTCACAGCCTTAATTTTATAGCTTAGTATCTTTTGGAATAATATGGGGTAGAACAGGACTTCCTGTCAAGAAAGTATCTGCTGTTACAGTAACACTTTTGTCGCAAATCAAATTTTGAATATTTGAATTTTGTCCAATTGTGCAGAACTGCATGACAATACAGTTTTTCAAAACAGCACCTTTTTCAACAACAGAACCACGGAAAACTATGCAGTTTTCAAGTGTTCCAGAAATTTTACAACCATCTGCGATTAAGCAGTTTTTAACGCTTGCGCCATCACTGTAATAAGTGCTGACGTCCGCAGTTTCACGAGTTTTGATAGGTCTATCATATGTGAAAACTTCTTCACGAATTTCACGATCAAACATATCTGTACTTGCTTTAAAATATTCTTGAACAGTATTAATGTATCTGTTATATCCATTGTGCATGTAAACATTAACTTTTTTGCCAGCAGACATCATCCATTTAAGTCCTTCTCTGTGGAAGTGGATGTAGCTGTGAGCATTGCAGTGGTCTATAAGTTCAAGCAAAATTTCTTTTGACATGATATAAACTTCAAGTGAAGTAACTCCGCCATTGATTGAGTCAGTTTGTACACACAAAATTTCATCAGCAATATTATTCTCATCAACAGTAAAACGGTGATGAACAAAATTTGGTACGTGCTCACCGCAAATTGCAGTAATTTCACATCCGCTTTCAATATGGCTGTCATAAGCTGCTGTAAGGTCGATGTTAGCAAGCAGATTTCCACGTCCAACGACAACATATTTTTGCTTAATTCTTGTGATATAGGTTCTGATTGCTGTCAAAGCTTGCAAACTGTCTCTATATTCTGTGCCATCATTGCCGACAGCACCGAAAGGAGGAAGCATTGTAAGCCCGCCTTCCATTCTTGCCATATCCCAAGCTTGACCGCCACGAATGTGGTCGAGAAGTGATTGATAGCTTTTTTGCATGATAACACCGACATCACGCACGCCTGCGTTTGTCATAGATGACAAAATAAAGTCGATTAGACGATATCTTCCGCCGAAGGGGAGGGAAGAAGCTGTTCTGGGGATAGTAAGCGCTCCAAGCTCAGGTGATGAGTGGAAAGCATAAACAAGTCCGTGCATATCTGTCATTGAGCTTCACCTACACTTTCATAAACCATTGCGCCCGCTTCAATTAGGGCGTTTTCACAAATTTTGATATCAGGACCACAAGTTGCAACACACCAATCTTCACGTCCATCAGGTGGATTTCCGACTTTTGCACCTTTGCAGATGCGTGTGTTTTCGCCTATGATAGCATAGCTGACAACGGCGCCTTCTTCAACAACAGCACCAGGCATTAAAACACTGTATTCAACAGTTGCGCCTTTTTCGATGGTGACACAGCTAGACAAAACAGAGTTTTCAACCTTGCCGTCAACATAGCAACCTTCGGTTACGATGGAGTGGACAATATCGCCGTCACTGCCTACATAATGTGGCTGACGTGTGATTGTGTTTGATTTGATAGGCCATTTTGGGTCACGCATATCAAGTTTTGAGTCGTGAAGCATGTCCATATTAGCATCCCAAAGACTTGTGATAGTACCAACATCACGCCAGTAACTGTCAAAGGGATAAGGCCAGATTTTTTCACCAGCAGCAAGCATTGAAGGGATGATGTTTTTACCAAAGTCTTTAGAAGATTTGGTGTCATTTTCATCAATAGTTAAGTAATGCTTCAATTTTTTCCAAGTGAAAATGTAGGTACCCATAGAAGCAAGGTCGCTTTTTGGGTGCTTTGGTTTTTCTTCAAATTCAGCTACATAACCGTCTTCACCTGGATTCATAATACCAAAACGTGTAGCGTCTTGAAGTGGAACTTTAAGACAAGCGATAGTACAGTCAGCGTCGTGTTCGATATGACTGTCAAGCATTTCGCTATAGTCCATTTTGTAGATGTGGTCACCGCTAAGAATCAGAACATACTCAGGATCATACAATTCAATGAAATCGGTATACTGATATATTGCGTTTGCTGTGCCAGAGAACCATGAGCTCTTGTCGCCCATGCTTTGGTAAGGGGGAAGGATGTAAACACCGCCTGTTGTACTGTCTAAGTTCCAAGCTTGACCACCGCTTATGTACCTGTTAAGTTGTAGCGGTTGATACTGTGTCAAAACACCCACTGTGTCTATTCCGGAATTTGCGCAGTTTGATAAAGGAAAGTCGATAATGCGATATTTGCCACCAAATGGCATATCGGGTTTTGCTGTGCTAACTGTTAGAGCATATAGTCTTGAACCCTGACCGCCCGCAAGTAGCATAGCTATGCATTTTTTCTTCATGTGTTGCGTCCTCCTGAGTTATATTACAAATCACATTACATTTTTATATGTAACGGGAATATGCACGATATAAAAGATCCCACTAGTAAAGCTAATTGAACTTACCCATAGCAGAGTCAGCGCCGTTTTCTATATATTCAACAACTGCTTGAGCTGCACGACGAATAGAAATTTCTATATCCTCGGCATCTTTATTTTTAAAAGTACCTAAAACCCAATCTGCCATGTCATAGTCGGGATGTGGTGGCGAACCAACGCCAATTTTTATTCTTGGAAATTCATCAGTTCCAAGACATTTGATAAGGCTTTTTAGCCCGTTATGACCACCGGCAGAGCCTTTTATCCTGATGCGAAGTTTGCCGACAGGCATACTCACATCATCGGTTACGACAAGAACATTTTCGGGCTTGATTTTATAAAACTGAGCTGCTTGCAGTGTAGCTTCTCCCGATAAATTCATATAGGTTTGAGGTTTCATAAGCAAAACACTCTCGCCAGAAATATCGCAAGTTGAAATCAACGCTTTGTATTTTAAGCGATTGATTTTCACATTTTTTTCTTTTGCAAGCACATCGGCAGTCATAAAACCTACATTGTGCCTAGTTCCGTCATATTTAGAGCCTGGGTTGCCAAGAAAAACCACAAGCCAATTAACACCAGATTCTTTCTTCTTGAAAAACATATTATTCGAATAGAGGTGAAATTGATGTTTCTTTAAATGTTCTTGCAATTGCTTCGCCAAAAATTGGCGCAACACTTAAATACTTAATCTTGTCACATGGTGGATTATCATTTTGGTAAGGTATTGTATCGAGAAGTAAAAGCTCTTTAATAGGGCTGTTTATAATTCTTTCTATAGATGGGTAAGACAAAACGCCGTGGCTTGCACAGGCATAAACTTCTTTTGCTCCGCCAATTTCGACCAAGGCTTTTGCAGCACCGCAAAGGCTTCCTGCTGTGTCGACCATGTCGTCAAACAAAATGACATTTTTGCCACATACGTCACCGATGATGTTCATAACTTCGGATTGGTTAGCTTTTTCACGTCTTTTGTCAACAATTGCCATTTTCATGTCGAGTTTATGAGCAAAGTTTCTTGCTCGTGCAACAGAGCCGACATCAGGCGAAACAATCATAAAATCGTCATTGCCTTTGCCGAAGACTTTGTCATAATGTCTTGCAAATAGTGGAGAAGCGACCAAATTGTCAACGGGAATATCAAAAAATCCTTGAATTTGGGCTGCATGAAGGTCCATGGTAAGAACTCTGTCAGCGCCTGCCACTGTAAGAAGATTAGCAACAAGCTTTGCGGAAATTGGGTCACGGCTTTTTGCTTTTCTGTCTTGACGAGCGTAACCAAAGTAAGGAATAACCGCTGTAACACGTCCTGCTGATGCACGTCTTGCCGCATCAATCATAATGAGCAGTTCCATCAAGCTGTCGTTAACAGGCTTACATGTGGATTGAATGATGAAAACATCCTCACCTCTGACGGGTTCTAGTAAGGAGACGGAAATTTCTCCGTCAGCAAATGAGCTTACTTTTGATTTGCCAGGCTCAATGTGCAAATAATCGCAAATGCCTTCTGCTAATTTTGGGTTTGAATTGCAGGAAAATACTTTGACTTCCTTGCCATGTGAGATCACAATAGTTGTCCTCTTTTCTATGTAATTATGGGCATAATTTTTTCCATTTACCATTATATCAAAGAATATAGAAAATTAAAAGAACAATATAATTTTTTTTTCACAAATTTTTTGAGGTTTTTATACCGAAATTTTTTCATTTTGATGATAAATAGTATTTACAAGCGAGGAAATATTGTATATACTATTATAATTAGAGAAAACTATGGTAAATTAGTCATATTATGACAATTTTAGTAAAACAGTGAAAGTAGAGAAGACAATGCTGGAATTTGAAGAATATAAAGTTAAACTAGGAGCTTTAAAGCCTGTTCTTAAAACGGTTGAAGGTGCTTTGAAATTAACAGAGGCTCGCCGTGAAATTGAAGAGCTTGAAGCCGAGGCAACTCGTGAGGACTTTTGGAATGACATTCAAAACTCTCAAAAGGTTTTGCAAAGAACAAAACAACTTAAAAATAAATGTGCCTCATTTGATAAATTAACAAATGCATGGGAAGACCTTATGACCTTGTGCGAAATGGCACTTGATGAGGGTGACGACTCTATGCTCGACGAGCTAAAAGCCGACTACACCGCTTTTGAAACCAAGCTTGAGGAAACAAGACTTGCAACTTTGCTCTCCGGCGAGTTTGATAATAACAATGCAATTATCAGTTTCCACGCCGGTGCCGGTGGCTCTGAAGCTCAAGACTGGGCGCAAATGTTATTTAGAATGTATATGCGCTGGGCGGAGCGTCATGGTTTTAGCTATAAAACACTTGACTACCTCGACGGAGAAGAAGCTGGAATGAAATCTGCAACTGTTCTTATTGAGGGTGAAAACGCTTACGGTTACCTTAAAAGCGAAAACGGAGTTCACAGACTTGTCAGGATTTCACCTTTCGACTCCTCGGGTAGACGACATACAAGTTTTGCCGCTCTTGAAGTCATGCCCGACATTCAAGACGACGAAACAATTGAACTAAAAGCCGACGAGCTTCGTGTTGACACCTACCGTTCTTCGGGTGCAGGCGGTCAGCATGTTAACAAAACTGAGTCTGCAATTCGTATTACACATATTCCAACAGGTGTTGTTGTTGCTTGCCAAACTGAAAGAAGCCAGCACCAAAACAGGGAATATGCCATGCGTATGCTGAGGTCAAAACTTGCGGAAATTAAAATGCAACAACATGCAGAAAAAATTTCCGACATTAAAGGCGTTCAAATGAAAATTGAATGGGGAAGTCAAATTCGCTCCTATGTTTTCATGCCTTACACCTTGGCAAAAGACCACAGAACAGGATTTGAAAACGGAAACATCAGCGCTGTCATGGACGGCGATTTAGACGGATTTATCAACGCATATTTGAGCATGAACTCAGCAGAATAAGGAAAGGTTTTTAATGAGAAACAACAAAAAAAGAAGAAAATTTTCAAAATTTGCCCGTGGAATTTGTGTAGTCCTTATGATGTCATTTTGTACATTAACTGTATATTCAAACCACCAAGTAACAATTGAAGTTATTCCAACGTCTCAACCCGTGATAAACGAAGCGTCAGCTGTTACCCCAACAACTCCAGCGCCAACACCCACGCCAGTTCCCACGCCTGAACCAACTCCCGAGTTTTTTGAAATCACAATGGTCGGCGACACGACAATCGCAAGCGAAGCTTTCCGTGAGGGTTCTGAGCATTCATATGAAAGCAGAATGGGCGGAGATTACGCCTATCCCTTTGCAAAAACCATAGAGTATTTCAATGAAGACGACTTTACAATGGTCAATTTAGAATGTGCTTTGACAGAGTCAACAGACGCTTCTAACAAAAGTTTCCTGTTTAAATCACCGCCTGAATATGCTAATATTTTGGTAGAAGGCAGTGTAGAATTTGCAAGCCTTGGAAATAACCACGTTTTAGACTACGGCGAAGAGGGCTATGCAGACACAAAAGCGGCACTAGATGCAGTTGATATCGGCTATGCAGGTCGTGATGAATATTCAATTTACGAAACAGAAAGTGGCTTAAAAGTCGGCGTTTACGCTGTCAGTTTTGGCTCAACCCAAGATGTAATCGACGGCGTTACAGCACTGAAAAACGAAGGTGCAGAACTGATTATCGCTGCAATTCACTGGGGCGATGAAGGCTCATACACACCCAATAATTCCCAGTATACACAGGGTAGAGCGGCAATAGACGCAGGTGCTCATATAGTCTACGGCTCTCACACCCACACCTTGCAAGAAATTGAAGAATATAACGGCGGATACATATATTATAGTTTAGGAAACTGGTCCTTCGGTGGAAACACAAACCCACGTGACTACGATACAATAATTGCGAAAGTAACTGTCATGCGTGATGTTGACGGAACAATTTCAGTCACAGAACGTGAAGAAATCCCATGCCAAATAAGCTCAACAACTTCATATAATGATTACCAACCTTTCCCATACGAAGAGGGAAGTGAAGAATTTGAGCGTGCGTTATCAAAAGTTGACGGTACATTTAATGGGGCGAATTTGAGTATCAATTATGAATATTCAATTGGCGAAGTCACAGGTTAAAATCATACTAAACGGGCGAATTTTTATAGTTCGCCCATATAATTTTTACGGAGAAATAATGAAAAATAAAAAATATTTTAAAAAATTTAAAAATCAATGCAATAAAACGCACTTCTCATGCATTACTAATATGACGGGAGGAAGATAGAGTGCTTACTTTCCTAATGACCACAGAGGTGGAAAATAACCGTGTTGACAAAGGATTGCAAGGTCTAATCCTTGGAATGGCGGCAGGGGATAAGGAAAAACTTACAGAGTTTTACAACAAAACCCGAGCGGCAGTTTACGGTTACACATTATCAATACTAAAAAATGGCTATGATGCTGAAGATATTTTACAAGAAACTTACTTAAAAGCTTGGACTTCAGCGGACAAATATCAACCTAAAGGTTCGGCGATGTCTTGGTTACTTACAATTGCAAAAAACCTATCACTTATGAAAATCCGTGACAGAAAAAAAACCGACGAGCTCGAACCCGAAGAGTGGGCAGCAATCCCAGCCCCTGACGACAGAGTTTCGGCAGAGGACAGGGAAGTTTTAAACAAAGCCTTGAAAATTCTTGCAGAAGACGAAAGGCAAATTGTTATGCTTCACGCAGTCGGCGGACTTAAACACCGTGAAATTGCAGACCTGCTAGACATCAGACCATCAACAATATTGTCGAAATATAGCCGAGCACTGAAAAAACTCAGAACTTATATAGAGGGAGCTGACGCTACATGACAGATCGTGAATTAGAACAAAAAATTAAAAAAGCCGTTGAAGCTCATACACCTGATGTTTTAGACAACATTTTAGCAAGATGTGATGAAGCTAAACGATTAAGCCAAGAAATTAAACAACCAAGAGTTATAAATTTCAAGAGATATATTGCACTAGCGGCATCTTTTGCTGTTGTAATCGGCGGTATAGTTTTCGGAAGAAGCATGTTAATGCCACCGACTGAAACTCCAGCAGAAATTGCGAGTGTTGTCGCTTTCGACGTCAACCCAAGTGTTGAAATCAGGCTAGACGCAAGCGAAAAAGTTGTAGAACTTTTTGCAAACAATGCCGATGCTGAAAAAATTGTCGAAAATGTTGACGTTAATGGTGCAGAGCTTAATATCGCAGTTGACGCAATAGTATATTCCATGATTTCCCATGGATATATAGACGACATTTCAAACTCCATACTAATTTCAATCGAGGACGAAGACCCAACTCGTGGAGCAGAGCTTCAAGCCAAGGTTGCAAAAGAGGTCAATTCTGTACTAACTTCATCTTCGATAAATGCTTCTGTTTTATCGCAATACATTGATGAGGATTTTGACGAAATTACCACAGAATACCAAATTTCGACAGGTAAAGCAACTTTGGTTGACGAAATTGCAACTAAAAACCCAGAGCTTGAAATCGAATACCTCACACAATTATCAATTAATGAGCTGAATTTACTGTCAACAAATCCCAAAAACACACCAACAGATGTCACAGCGAGCGGAACACCAAGCGATGGAAAATTCATCGGTGTTGAAATGGCAATCGCCGCCGCTTTAGCTAACGCAGGTGTGACAGAAAATGACATTATTGGCGGAATTGAAGTTGAATATGACATGGAAAACGGCGTTATGGTCTACGAAATTGAATTTGAAACAAAAGAATTTGATTATGACTATGACATAAATGCACAAACATCAACAGTTGAAAATGTTCAAACCGAACAAAATCAAGTCGAAGTTGACGACGATGATGACGACGAGGATGAAGATATCGACGACGAATTAGAAGCTGATGATGACGACGACAATTATGTTCGCCCAACTCAAACTACAAGTCCAAATGTAAACCCAACAACAAATCCAACATTTAACGACGACGATGACGATGATGACGATGACAACGACAATGATTTGGACGACTTAGACGATGACATTGATGATCAAGACGAGCTTGATGACATCGACGATGACATTGACGAACAAAATGATCTTGATGATGAAATCGACGATTTAGACGAAATTGACGATAACATTGATGATATCGAAGACGATATTGATGATGAAATTGACGATTTTGAAGACGACTTGGATGATGAAATTGAAGATGAAATCGAAGAAGATGACGACTCTGACGACGAAGATGATGCCGACGACGGCGATGATGACTAAAATAAAATGATTAAAATTACAGGCAGATTTTTAGATTTGCCTGTAATTTTTTTAACAATTATTAAATTTTCCTTAAAAAAATTGACCATTTTTACAATATGTGTTAAAATTGAAATAATTAACACTCAAAATGAGTGTGTGGAGGGTTAATATGAAAAAATTCAAAAAAACTTTAGCCATGCTTTTGGCATCGGCGACCTTGTTTGGAACAAGCGCAACTGCAATAAATTACCAAGATACAGAAGAAATTGACAACTATGATGCAGTTTCGTTATTGACAAAACTTGGAATTTTCAGTGGCGACAATGAAAATAAATTCAATCCAAATTCCTCATTAACACGTGGCGAAATGAGCAAAATTGTTTCCATGATTATGGAAGGCGGAGTTGAACTTGACACCGATAAATACAATAAAACCACCTTCGATGATGTCGCTGGTCACTGGTCAGCGCCTTTCGTTCAATACTCTAGTGAAGCAAAAATTGTTGCCGGAATAGATGATAACAATTTTCTCCCAGACGGGAAATTAACAGGCGCACAAGCTGCAAAAATGCTACTTGTTGCCATGGGATATGACGCAGAAACCGAAGGGTTAACAGGCGAAAAATGGCTTGAAAATACTGAAAAACTAGGAACTGAAGTGGGGCTTTTTGCAGATTTAACTGACATTGATTTATCAGCAGAAATCGACCGTGACAGTGTTTCGAAAATGGTTGAAAATGTTTTGTTTGCAACTGTCGTGGGCGACGATGACATGACGCTTTTAGAAAAATATTTTGGATTTACAGATGTTGCCAGTGGCGTGGTTGTCGCAAACGGTTACATAGACATTCGTGACGGCGAAATGGGCGATTTTAAACAAACTACCTTAGCAGTTGATGGGGAGTATGAAAATTACCCTGCACTAACAGATTTGTCTGTAATTGGAAAACAAGTCGACCTATACATGCAAGGTGACAACTCACCATCTAAAGCAATTGCAGTCGTAACAAGCGAAAATAATGTTGTTACAAGCACTTCAACAGAAACACTAGCAACAGTTTCCGCAGAGGTGGGCATAGAAATCACAGAGGAAACTGTGCTTTTAGAAAACTACATGGCAAGTGAAACCGAAATTAGTTCATTTGTTGAGGAAACGGGCGAAATTGGCGAAATTCGTACAATTATTGACAATGATAATGATGAAATTGCAGATTTTATTATTACAGAAAAACGTGAAGTTGGCTTTGTTACTGAACTTTTGGACGATAAAATTACAATTAATGACAATTCTGATTTGAAAATTGATGACGATGACTATAATTTGAGTGGTAGAATTTACAAAAAAGACCCAGTGCATTATGTCGAAATTGGTGGAAAATATCACATAACTTTGGCAAATACTGTCACAGGTGAAATTGGAAGTATATCTGAAAGTGAAATCGAAATTGACGAAATTAGCTACAAAATTTCCGATGTCATCAACGGCACTGGTATGCTAAATTGGTCAACACCTGACAGTTTTGAGCAAGGCGATTATATTGTAGCTTGCCTTGACAGCCTTGGAAATGTTGCATTTTTAAAGGCAGAAACCCGCCCTACAATAGTTTCAAGCTATAACCATCTCTATTTATTGGAAATAACTTCCGATGATGAGGACGACGATGATGAAACCCCGCCTTCAACCCTAAACCAAGCGCTAATTGCTATGCAATTTATCGGAGACAGTAGCAAAGAGTCTGGATATTATGCTGAGTCAAAAAGCCAAAGTACAATTTCAGACGACACATTGGCTTTGATGATTCAATTGAACGGACTGCAAGGAATTGCGAGCAACATTTCAACTGGCTATGTGTTGTTAAATGGAGAAGTCAAGGAAATAATCTACACTGGTGATTATTCATTAGGAATGTATACTTATACAATTAATGACTTCGGAGCATACCAATTATATCCATTGAACTACGCTTTATATGGAACAGTTCAGTCAATTGACGGCACAGTTTTGACATTAGATG
>CAYJOS010000029.1:0-18956 GCA_964371875.1 uncultured Oscillospiraceae bacterium
TTCACGAGAAAAAGTGAGCCCTCGGAGAGCGTTCTTCGTTCTCTCGTTCTTTTCGTTTCTTTTCGTCGCAACGAAAATCTTTTCCCCCGAGGGGTCATTTTTTACGAATAAGGATATACCCACGACGGCGTCGTCCCCGTCTGATACATAACAGGCACAAATCGCCCATCAAGTTCCTCAGTTGGTATAAACTGCGAAATCAGCTCTGTATCCGCTTGTAAATAATTGGCATCAGTTTCCCAGAAAACACGGTCAAAAACGTTAGCAATAAGCTCAGAGCTTTGCCCAACCGCATCTCCCACTCCTGCTCGAACAGAAATCGCATCAGCATAAAGGGATAATTTTCCATCCATACCCTCAACCGCCTCATTGACCTCCATAGCAAAGCCAAGAATTGCAAGCTCGGGCGTGATTTCCACCGAACCTGTTTGAGCAAAAACGTACTCACTCCCCTCGGCGGTTTGAGGAAGTGCCAAGTCTTTCAACAAAATTTCATCGAAACCAATTGCTAAAAGTTCACGGCTTAAATCGGCAATATATTTTCTTGCAGTGTCGCTGGTTGGGTCGACAAATTTCCCCAAATTGTTTTCAAAAGTCGAGCCATCAGGGCTTTTTAGGGAAATTGGAATGTTTCTCGTCGCCATAAATCCATCAACCAAACAGCTGACAGAAGCCACTAAATAAAAGCCCTCTTCCGAAAGTGTCGCAAGCTGCTCAGCTAGGTTTTGAGTTCCGTTTGTTCCGTAGTCAACAGCAAGCGGAACCGAAGATGTCCAGCCCAAAGCACCACTTCTGGGTTTTACTTCCAAAATAATTGCATTTGCGCCTATACTCGACGCAGTTTGTGAAATATTTGTCAATCCACCGCCGGACATTGAATTTGCATTGAGATAAACCGCTTTAATCGGTGCAATTTCTTCGCCTGTATCGGCTGAAAGTGTGGTGTAATCAGGTTCATTGTAAATTATTTCAACAGGAACAGGTGCAAAATTTCCGCCAACTATAAGCGTGTCCTCTTCCTGAGTTCTATCAAAGTCAATGTATACTCCATCTTGCTCGTAAACCACGTAGCGTTGAAGTCCGTAAAATAGTGCTAAAAATAGTACAAAACTAAAAATTAGTAAGCCTAAAGGTATTATTATAAATGGTTTTAGCCTAATTTTCCCTCTGTAAACGTCTTTAGAATTATATGCCACAAATTTCCTCCTTTGCGATTAAATTATTTCGGCTTGTCGAAAATTCGACAAGCCGAAATTTTTCGTATTACTTGATTATTTTTCCAATTCCATAATCATGTCAACACGAGTTGCATGTCGTCCACCTTCAAAAGGTGTATTTAAAAATGTTTCGGTGATTTTAATTGCATGACCAGGTCCGATTACACGTTCACCCAAAGCCAAAATATTTGCATTATTATGCAGTCTTGTCATTTCTGCTGAGAAGCAGTCGTGGCAAAGCGCACAGCGAACTCCCTTGATTTTATTTGCAGCCATAGAAATTCCAATTCCAGTTCCGCAAATCAAAATTCCTCTGTCACATTCACCAGAAACAACCGCTTCCGCTACTGCTTTTGCGTAGACAGGATAGTTGCAACTTTCCTCTGTGTATGTGCCAAAATCTTTGAAATCTATGGAATTTTTGGTCAAATAATCCATAATTTCTGCCTTGAGTTTAAGTCCGCCGTGGTCAGATCCGATCGCTATCATGTTAGTCTTCCTCCACAATTATAATTTTATAAATTCAGGTTTTCTATTTCTAAAAATTGTAAAATATTCAAAACCTTCCTCTTTCAAAATTTCAAACCCTCTTGCATTTCCAACGCTAGCATCTTCCAAAATATGGGCATCGCTACCAACAGTTATAATCTCGCCACCGAGTTCACGATAGCGTTTGAGGGTCGAGGCTGCCGGAATTGTGTCATTTATGCCCGCACTGCGAAGTCCAGAACAGTTAATTTCAATTCCTTTTCCGTTTGCAATCAATGTTTTAAAAATTTCGGTCAACTCATCGCCATAAGTGTTCATGTTTATAGGACAATTAAATCCATCACGAAGCATGTAACGCTGAGTATATCCAATATGTGACATTACGTCAAATCTATCAATTTTCGCTAACTCCAATGACTCTTCAAGATATTTTTTTGTGTATATTTTACATTCTTCACGTGAAATATAACGCAACACCGAAAAATCAGGCGTATCCTTTAAATTATGCACCGAACCGAGCACAAAGTCAAGCCCTTCTGCGTCTAAAATTTCTTTCGCAAGCTCAGGGTTGTGGTTTGCCTGAGAAAGTTCAATTCCCACAAAAATTTCCATTCCCTCAGGTGCATTTTCCTTCGCTTCATTCCATTGTCTGAAAATTTCGTCCTTGTTGCTGTAATAATTTGGGTCGGGTTTCGCTGTGTAATAGTCATACATGTCTACATGATCTGTAAAGCAAACCTTTGTGATACCTCTCGAAAATGAGGCTTTCGCCATTTCAAGCATGGAATAATGTCCATCGCTCGACGCACTGCTGTGCATGTGAAAATCTACTAACATAAAATACCAATTCCTTTTAGTCAAAAATTTAATTAAAACGGCCATGAGCCCGGAATCCATTTTAGGAAGGTATCTGTGTACCAAATCGGGCACTCAATTCCTGTTAAAACAGGGTAAAACATAGCAAATAGGACTAAACTCAGCCCAGTTGCACTGTATAAATAAAGTTTGTATTTTGCACATTTTTGCACAATTAATGCTAAAACATATGCAAAAGCTATTGCTAAAAATAAAATACTTGGAAAATAGTGGTAGGCAAATGTGAGCCTTGTAACAAAAACCCAAGGCAAAATCGAAGCTAGATATCCAACCGAAATCATGAACGCCTTGAAATCACGAAGTTTAACTGTTCTCCAAAACATGTAAACCATTGCAATAAATCCTGCCCAGCTCAAAATTGGGCCGTTAAAAGCACCAAAAGCGGACTTCGTAGTGTCGCTCACATAGTCTAAATAGTACAAAATCGGTCTTGCGTTCACAATCCACTGCCACCAGCGTGAAGAGTATGGATGCTCAGCGACTAGATCGGCGTGATAAGAGAACATAAATTCTTGATTTTCAATGACAAGATTGAAATAATCAGGGTCGAAAAACATCGAAATTCCAGAAAGTCCAATCGCTCTGCCGTATGGTTCATAGCTAATGTAATAAATTGTCAGCGGAACTATTACAAAGAAAGCTATGCAAAAAAGTATGTTTTTTATAAGTTTTGGACGGAAATTTGCAGTTTCGCCTAGTTTTTTATGGTTGTGGAACTCAGAAATCCAATGAACCAGCCAAATCACACCAAGCCCTGCGCCTGCATAAATTACAGTCCATTTTGAAGCGCAACCAATTCCCCAAAAAATTCCACACAACGCAAGCGGTATATTTTTTTCTAGTGAACTCCGATTTTCCTTACTATTTTTTACAAAAACATACATAAACAGGAAGGAAATTAGTATGAAAAACACACTATAAGTGTCAATTGTCGCAATTCGTGTTTGTACAAAATGCATAAAATCAAAAGCGAAAATTGTAGAAGCGCACAGGGAAACTATGGTACTTCCGAACATATATTTCAGTAAAATGTACAAAATCGGAAGCATTAAAGCCCCAAAAAGCGTTCCCATAAATCGCCAGCCAAAAGGTGTCATTCCGAACATTTCAATACCGCCTGAGAGTATGGTTTTTCCCAGCGGTGGGTGGCTGACTTCGTAGGGATAGACCCCCTGAATATGCTCAAATGCGGTTCTGGGATGGTAAATTTCGTCAAAATATGTGCTGTTCATGTAGGTGGATTTACGGTCTGTGGGAATTTTTTCCTGTTCGTCAAAAAGACTGCTGTCAGCTGTTTCAAATTTAGGAGTATAAATTTCTCCACTAATTCCAACAAATGCCATTTCCGCTAAATCCATTTTTGAATTGGCTGTTATATGGATATATCTGGCAACTATACTTTCAGTGTCCTCAGGAAAAACAGACTCCCACTTGAAAAGCTGGTTGTAGTTTTGGGTCATTTCACCGCCAATTATCCACTCTCCACCCTCTTTTGCATACCAAATTGTGTAATTTCCTGTGTGCAAGGAGGGGTAGTACATCATGTCGGTTAATTGTATATCTTCACCAAAATCTAGGAGTGTAGTGTCACCATTTTCGTATTCTCTGACATTTTCAGGTGCCTCGGTATCGCCTAACATAGTGAAAGCAACCGCTCCATAAACCATTGTAAGGACTGACATTAAAATGATGTCTTTTTTTGTAATTTTAAAATTGCTAGGCTGTATTTTTTCTTCTAAATGCCCTAAAGAGCTGCTTTTTATGGCATTAAACGCTCCGTAATACCACAAAATAATCAGAAAAAATACAGTTATAGGAAAAAATATTACTAATTTATCCATTTTCAAACACTCTCCACGGCTACTGCCGTTCTCATTATACATTATACTACAATCGAAATTTTTTGTCTATAAATCTCCATTAATCCTTACAATTTATACACATACATAAAAATTTCAAACAAATTAGAACAAGCTCATCTGGCTAGTTTCGGGCAAACTGCCCAAAGCTCCCATATTTTTCAACTGCTCAATATGCGTATTACTGACCTTTGAACAGCTCGCTTGAACCTCTTCAACAGAAATAAACTGCTTTCCACTGCTTCTGACACGAACGAGGTCATGCGCCGCAGTTTCTCCAAGCCCTGAAATTGCAACGAATGGCGCTCTCAAAGTCTTGCCCGAAACCACGAATTTTGTCGCATCGGACTCATATAAATCAATATTCGCAAAACTAAATCCACGTAGGTAAAATTCATAGCAAGCCTCTAAAGTCGTGAACAAGTCTTGTTCTTTGACCGAAGCTTCATGAATTTCCATTTTTTTCTGTATTTCTGCTATTTTATTCCTGCAAACGTCTATTCCCTTGGTCATAGACGCCGCATCAAAGGCATCTTTTTGACTTCTTCTGTAAAAATATGCCGCATAGAACGCTAAAGGTTCGTGAACTTTAAACCACGCAATTCTGAACGCCATCATGACGTAGGCGACCGCATGGGCTTTCGGGAAGAGGTAGGCAATGGTTCGGCAGGATGTGATATACCATTCAGGCACACCAATTCTTACCATTTCTTCTTCCCAACCCTCTTTAAATCCGCCGTATTTAATCTTACCCTTACGCACAGCCTCCATAATCGCAAACGCCATTTTTTCGTCCATGCCCTTTTCAATAAGGTATAACATGATGTCGTCACGGCAACCGATGGTCTGTTTAATATCTGCAATTCCGTTCAAAATTAGGTCTTTTGCGTTGCCTAGCCACACGTCCGTTCCGTGGCTGAAGCCCGAAAGTCTGACGAGGGTGTCGAAACCTGTTGGCTGAGTGTCCACAAGCATTTGACGGGTGAAGCCAGTTCCAAATTCTGGTATGCCTATTGTGCCCGTTTTACCAATAATTTTGTCATCATTTGTAAGTCCGAGAGGTTCAGCAGAGCGGAAAATTTGCATGGTTTCCTTGTCGTCAAGTCGAATTTTTTTCGCATCAACCCCAGTTAAATCCTCGAGCATTCTAATCATTGTCGGGTCATCATGTCCCAAAATGTCAAGTTTTAGGAGATTATCTTCCATGCTGTGATATTCAAAATGAGTGGTTATTATTTCAGTATCAACAGAATCGGCAGGTCTTTGAACTGGGCAAAAATCAGTTACATCCATGTCCTGAGGAATGATTACAAGTCCGCCTGGGTGCTGTCCTGTGGTTCTTTTAACGCCAACACAACCGAGAGAAAGCCTGTTCTCTTCAGCCTTTGTTACAGTTCTTTCACGCTCGGCGAGATATTTTTTGACATAGCCGTAGGCGGTTTTTTCTGCAAGTGTTCCTATAGTTCCAGCCCTAAAAACGTGGTCACTTCCAAATAATTCCTCTGTATATTTATGCGCATTCGCCTGATATTCACCAGAGAAGTTAAGGTCGATATCTGGAACTTTGTCACCACCGAAGCCAAGGAAAGTTTCAAAAGGAATGTCAAATCCTTCCTTCATAAAATCAGTTCCGCATTTCGGACAAACTGCATCAGGGGCATCAGCTCCACAGCCGTAGCCTTTAGCGGAGTCAAAATCTGTAAATTTACAACTCGGACAGCGATAGTGTGCTGGAAGCGAGTTAACCTCAGTAATTCCCGACATAAACGCAACGATAGACGAGCCGACACTACCACGAGAGCCGACCAGATAACCATGTTCTAAGGAGTCGTGAACCAATTTTTGGGCGCTCATATAGATAACATCGTAGTTTCTGCCCAAAATGTCAGTAAGTTCAGTTTCTACACGTTTTGTGATGATTTCGGGCGGATTTTCGCCATATAATTCGAAAACTTTGTCATTTACAAGTTTTTTAAGGTCTTCGGCTGAGTTTTTAACCTCAGGAACAAAGAGTTTTTTCTTGGGTAATAAGTCAAATTCTTCCACTTCATCGGCAATTCTATTTGGCGCTCCGATTACCACATCGTAGCATTTTTCCTTGCCCAAATATGCAAATTCTTTCATCATTTCTTCGGTGGTTTTGAAGTAAATTGGCAATTCTTTGTCCGCATCAGCGAATTTTTTTGACGCTAAAAGGATTTTTCTGTAAACTTCATCTTCGGGATTTAAGAAGTGAACGTCGCCCGTGGCTACTGTCTGTAGACCAAGTTCGTCGCCGAGTTCGACCACTCGCCTGTTTAGGTCACGAAGTCCTTCATTATCAGCAACTTTACCATTTGCTACCAAAAATTTGTTGTTGCAAATGGGTTGAATTTCCAAATAATCGTAAAAAGAAGCTAGTTTTTTCTGCATTCTGCGACTGCTTCCGCGCAAAATCGACTCAAAAACCTCCCCGGCCTCACAAGCCGAGCCGATTATAAGCCCCTCACGGTGTTTCATGATTAGGCTTTTGGGAATAATTGGAAATCGATTAAAATGTTTTAAGTGCGCCGCACTGATTAATTCATACAAATTTTTCAGCCCGACCTTATTTTTGACAAGTAAAATTATGTGCTTTGCACTGACTCTACCGCCTTTATTTTTTTGTAAATTTATTACAACATCTTCAATTTCATTTACAGTCTTTACGCCGTGTTTTTCAAGCATGGGAATGAATTTTTCCATCATGCGAACCACAACAGTCGCATCGTCAGACGCTCTGTGATGATTGAATTCGGGCAAGCCCAAACGCGCGGCAACAATATCCAATTTATGCCTTTTCAAATCAGGCAAAAGTGCCCTAGCAAGAGCCAAGGTGTCTATGGTCACAGGGTCAAATTCCAGCCCATTTCTCTCTGCACATTCTGACATAAAACCAGTGTCAAAATCGGCATTATGGGCAATTAATGGGCGATTTCCGCAAAATTCAATGAATTTTTTGAGTGCCTCACCCTCGCTTGGAGCGTCGAAAACATCACGATCACGAATTCCTGTGAGTTCGGTAATTTCAAATGGAATGGGTTTTTCTGGGTTGACAAAAGTTTGAAATCTCTCCAAAACTTCGCCGTCTTTGAATATGACAGCGCCAATTTCTGTCATTCTCTCGGTTTTCTGTGAAAGTCCTGTGGTTTCTATGTCAAAAGCTACAAATTCATCGTGTAAACTTAGGTCACATTCTCCAAAAACAGCAGGTCTTCCATCAACATCGTTGACAAAATATCCCTCAACACCGTAGATAACCTTGATATCTTTTCCCTCGGCAGCGTGCCACGCTTCGGGGAAAGCCTGAGCAATTCCATGGTCGGTGATCGCAACTGCCTTGTGCCCGAAACTCAGGGCAAGTTTAACCGCTGCACCTGGGTCACACAATGCATCGAGCGAAGAATAACGTGTATGGAGGTGGAGTTCGACACGTTTTTCGCTTGCGTTATCTTTTCTTGTTGGTTTTTTTGCTATGGAAATATTTTTCGGATCTATGGCAATATCTTCGTAATATCGGTCAAATTGTACATTTCCTTCAACTTTTATGTACATTCCCTTCTTAATTCTGTCAATAACTGACTTATCAGAACCGCTTCTGAAAAATTTTGAAACACGCATAGAATTGGTATTATCTGTAATATCAAATTCCAAAACCGCACCGTTAATCCTCGTAATTTCACGGCTGGTAACCGAAAAAACTTCGCCCTTAACCACAACAGCCCCCGACTCTTTCGTCAGCTCTGACATGGGAATGCTATCGCCTTTTACAGCCTTTCCATAGAGCACATCTTCGGGCAGTTTTGGCGCTTCTTTTGCTGTTTTTACCGCAACTTTTTTCGTCGTAGGAGCAACAATTTTAGCAGTTTCCGCCTTTAGGTTTACGACGCCTAAGCCAAATTCTGCGGCTATGCATTTTTCAAGATTTGACTTTTCAGCAGGTGCAGGAAGTCTTTCAAAAATTACAGAAAGTTCCATATATAGTCGTTCTTTATTTATATTTACATTTTTAACTTCCGCTTTTTCCAGTCCACCACACATGTTTTTAAGACCTTCACAACAGGAAAACATTTCTAAAAATTTTGTATTATTTGCCATAAACTATTCCTTTTCCATATTTTCGCTTTCGATAAGTTCAACCAATGCATCGGCGAGTTTGTCACCCTCGATTTTTGCAACAATTTCACCTTTTTTGAACAATAAACCGCAGTTTTTGCCTCCTGCGATACCATAATCAGCTTCTTTTGCCTCCCCTGGACCGTTGACAATACAGCCCATCACGGCAACATTTATGTCTAATTTCATGCTCGAAACTCGTCTTTCGACTTCTTCGGCAATTTTTATCAAATCAATTTCACATCTTCCGCAAGTCGGACATGAAACGATTTTCACACCGCCACGTCTTACGCCCGAGGCTTTTAAAATCGCAATTCCAGCGTGAATTTCCTCCACTGGGTCGGCGGTTAGTGACACTCGAATTGTGTCGCCAATCCCCTCTGAAAGCAGTGTTCCAATGCCCACAGCAGACTGAATTGTGCCCGAAAATTTCGTCCCAGCCTCGGTCACTCCGAGGTGCAAGGGGTAAGCAAATTTTTGGGAAGCAAGCCTATATGTAGCTATAGTCAAAGGAACATTTGAGGCTTTTAAAGATAAACAAATGTTCGCAAAATCCATGTTTTCAAGGATTTTTACGTGTCTTTCTGCACTTTTTATCATGGCCTCGGGTGTTGGTTTTCCAAATTCCACCAAAATATCCTTGGGCAAACTTCCGCTGTTAACGCCAATTCTAATCGGAATTTCCCTCTCACGGCAAGCGTCAACAACCGCCCTCACCTTGTCCTCTCCCCCAATATTTCCAGGGTTTATACGGATTTTTGAAACACCCGATTTCACCGCTTCGAGGGCTAATCTGTAATCAAAATGAATGTCCGCAACGACAGGAATTTTTGAAAATTTGACAATTTCAGCCAGTGCCACGGCACTTTCATTATCAGGCACAGCAAGACGCACAATATCACAGCCAGCATCTGTCAATTTTGCGATTTGCTCGCAGGTTTTTTTGATGTCAACCGCCTTTGTATTGGTCATGGATTGCACCGTTATAGGGGCATTACCTCCGACAGGTATGCCCCCAACATTTATAGATTTTGTAAGTTTTCTATCCACCGATAATCCTCGCAATATCGTTATACATTACAACTATCATAAGTCCCATCAGCAAAACTAAGCCAATTCCGTGGACATATCCCTCGTATTTTGGGTCGAGTTTTTTGCGGAAAACTTTAGCAGTAATGAAGGAAATTCCAAGGAATAAAATTCGTCCACCGTCCAAGGCTGGAAGCGGTAAAAGGTTCATAACCGCAAGGTTTACGGAGATAAAAGCTGAGAAAAATACAATATTTTGAATTGCAATCAAGGTGCTTTCAGAGGTCGCCCCGACTTCGCCCATGAAGTCGACAATTCCAACAACTCCTGACATGTCGCTAACCGCAACTCCACCAGTCACAAGGTCAAAAAGTCCAATCCTTACCATTCGGACAAAGTTCAAAGTTGCATACCAAGATTGCTCCAAATATGTCGCAAAACTGGACTCAACCACCGCCATATTAATGCCATATCTGTAAGCTTGAACACCATTATTTTCCACTAAAGTCGGTTGCATTTCAAAGTCATTTAGGGTAACTTTTTCACCGTTTCTGATAACGGTAATATTCATAATTTGGTCGCCACCGTTACGATTTAGATAGGTGCTGACGTCGCCAGATGTGTAAATTCTCTCGCCGTTAATCTCATGAAATTCATCACCAACCATCAGCCCATCTGTGCCTTCATAGGCGAAAAAGTCAGCAAAATCCTCGATTACTGGAATACCATACTCCTCTGCATCGGCATTTAGCGCAAGAACCAAAACAAGCCCAAGTACAAAGTTCATGAACGCACCAGCCGCCAAAATCACAAACCTTTTTAAACGGCTTTTGCTCTCAAACGACCTTGGGTCGCTCGAACCTCCGTCCTCCCCTTCCATGGCGCAAAATCCGCCCAAGGGAAGCAGTCTGAGTGAGTAAAGGGTTTCGCCTTTTTGTTTTTTGAAAATCGCAGGACCCATGCCAATTGCAAACTCATTTACACGCACGCCGAAGGCTTTTGCCGCCGCAAAATGTCCGAGTTCGTGGATCGCAATCATGACCCCAAACATAAAAATTGCTATTACATAATACATTGTTAAAATTCTCCATTTACATGTTCTCGGGCGGCTCTGTCCGCCTCAATTATGGTTTCCAAATCGTCATCATCATTAATACATATGCTGTCGAGCGCCGAAGCAACACAGTTATATATATCATTGTACCCTATTTTTCCCTGTAAAAACTTAGAAACTGCAATTTCATTCGCCGCATTCATGATCGCAGGGGCAGTTCCGCCACGTTCAGCGGAGGAAATGGCAATTTTTAGGCAATGAAAACGTTCTAAATCGGGTTTTGAAAAGCTTAATTTTCCAATTTCAGCCAGAGACAATCTCTCACAACCAGGTGAAATTCTCCTAGGATATGTCAAAGCATATTGAATTGGCAATTCCATGTCAGGAACTCCCATTTGTGCAATGACTGCCCCGTCGATAAACTCCGCCGCCGAATGAATTATGCTTTCTGGGTGGATTAAAACCTGAATTTGACTGGGTTTTACAGCAAACAGGTGCATGGCTTCTATAAATTCCAAGCCCTTGTTCATCATGGTTGCCGAGTCAACGCTGATTTTCGCCCCCATGCTCCAATTTGGGTGTTTTACCGCCATTTCTGGGGTGACATTTTTGGTTTCTTCACGGGTTAAATTTCTGAAAGGTCCGCCAGAGGCGGTTAAAATTATTGACTGCAATTCTTCCATTTTTCCGTCCACACACTGGAAAATTGCAGAGTGTTCTGAGTCAACTGGGATGATTTCTACACCCAAGTTTTTTGCCTTTTGCATGACAATTTTACCTGCACAAACAAGGGTCTCCTTGTTCGCCAGAGCAATGCGTTTTTTTGCTTCAATCGCCGCCAAAGTTGGGCGAAGTCCAACCGCACCAGACACTGCCGTGATGACAGCGTCAGCGCTCTCGCACTGGGCTACTTCCAGTAGACCAGCCATGCCTGATAGGACTTTGATGTCAGTATCAATCAGACGTATTTTTAGCTCTTTTGCAGCATTTTCGTCAAAAACCGAAACAATTTCGGGTTTAAATTCTCTAGCTTGAGTTTCAATTAAATCAATATTTGAAAACGCTGACAAAGCTGAAATTTTAAAATTGTGTCGCCTAGCGACAGAAATACTTTGCTTTCCGATACTCCCAGTTGAGCCTAAAATAGAAATTTTTTTAATCAAATTATTACCTCTTAAATCTTAAAAGCAGGTGCCCATAAAAGCAAAATTTTAAGCAGCGCAACGACAAAAATCATGCCGTCAAATCTGTCTAAAATCCCACCGTGACCTGGAATTAAATTTCCAAAATCTTTGACACCATAAGTGCGTTTAATCGCCGAAAAACAGAGGTCGCCAAACTGACAAGTTAGGCTACCTAAAAATCCATAAACTGCCAAAAGTGCAAAATTCACCTCATAGTCAATCGATGAAAGTATCACACCGTAAATCAAAAGTACGGCAATTGTTCCGACAAAGCCACCAATCGAGCCTTCTATGCTCTTTTTTGGGCTTAAAAGTGGTGCAAGTTTGTGTTTTCCGAAGTTGACACCGACAAAATATGCGATGGAATCACTAGCAAATGAAATCAAAAATGGAAGTGAGACGAAAGCAGCGCCCATCAAATCAAGTTTGATTAAAGAAGTCAAGAAATATGGAATCATAAATCCACCGCTAATTCCGATTGCAACTACTTCGAAGCTGAGTGGGGTTTCACTGTGAAATGAAATCATAAACTCAGTGAATAAATATACACAAATAAGGAAAAATATACCATATATCCAGACATCACCAAACTCCAAAGAGGCTGTAATAGGCATGATAGCTGCTATGCAAGCTGTTGTAAGTTGTATCCTTAAAGGTATGCATTTTTTGGTACATTTGAACAATTCCCTAACACCAACCGTTGAAATAGCACCGACAGTAATTCCAAACACCCAAATTGGTAAAACATATATGACGACCGCAAGGAGTGCAACGCCAATCACACCCGAAATTATTCTAGTTTTCATGGCTTAAATTCCTCCAAATCGTCTGCTTCTATTTGAAAATTCTGCTAAAGCTAGGTCTAAATCATGGGTCGTAAAATCAGGCCAGAGTGTGTCCGTGAAGTAAAGCTCCGAGTATGCCGACTGCCACAAAAGGAAGTTGCTTAGTCTTTTTTCTCCACCTGGACGAATGAGTAAATCAGGGTCAGGCACACCTACAGAAAACAGATTTTTCGACAAAATCTCCTCTGAAATTTCAGAAATTATACCATTTTTATAGTCAATTGCACATTTTTCAGCAGCTTTTATAATTTCATCTCTACCGCCATAATTAAGGCAAATATTCACCTGACAGCCTTCAAATCGTGAGCTGATTTCGTCTGTTTTTTCGACTAAATTTTTAAGTTTTTCTGATAAAATTGAGGTGTCGCCAAAAAATTTCATCTTAACTTTGTCACGTTCCATGGTTTCAATCGCCTCTAGCATATACTTTTCCAAAAGCTCCATGATTGCGTCCACTTCGCCCTGAGGTCTTTTCCAGTTTTCAGTAGAAAAAGCGTAAACTGTAAGGTAATCAATTCCAATTTCTTTACAATAAGTGGCAATTTTTCTAAAAGTTTCCGCTCCTGAAGCGTGACCTGCAGTGCGTGGTAGGGCACGTTTTTTTGCCCATCTTCCATTTCCATCCATGACTATTGCGATGTGTTTTGGAAGGGTCAACTTCCTTATATCTATATTCGTTTCCGAAGTTTTTTTCTTTTTAAATATCATAATTGAACTCACTTTATTAGTCAAACCGGGAAGAGCCACGCCCGTCCCGGTTTGTGATTTTTTTATAGCGAGGATAGGTCTTTTTCCTTTTTTGCAGTCGCATTATCGACTTCTTTGATGAAGTCGTCAGTCATTTTTTGAACTTCTTTTTCAATATCTTTAAGGTCATCTTCAGTGATTTCAGATTTCTTTTTCATCGCTTTGAACTTATCAATAGCGTCACGGCGGATATTTCTGACAGCAACTTTGCCATCTTCGCCATATTTTTTTACTTGTTTTGCAAGCTCTTTTCTGCGTTCTTCGGTGAGTTGTGGGAAAACAAGTCTGATCATTTTACCATCATTTGTAGGATTAATTCCAATTTCTGACACCTGAATTGCCTTCTCAATCAACTTCAAAGTCGAAGCGTCCCAAGGCTGAATTGCAAGAGTTCTTGCATCAGGCGTGGAAATATTTGCAATTTGTTGGATAGGTGTGGGAGTTCCGTAGTAGTCAACCGAGATTTGATTTAACACATTTACGTTCGCTTTTCCGGCACGAACGGTGTCAAATTGCTCCTCAAGGTGCTCCAATGTCTTCTTCATTTTGTTTTCAAAACTTACATATTCTTCTTTGTAACTCATAATTTTGTCCTCCTTAACATTTAACAATTGTGCCAATTTCTTCGCCCATTACCACTTTTACGATGTTTTCTGGATCTTTTAGTGCAAAAACAAGCACAGGAATTTCATTGTCCATAGCCATTGATGTCGCAGTTGAATCCATAACAGCTAGGTGCTTTGTCAAAACTTCGTCGTAAGTTATGCTGTCATATTTAACAGCTGAGCTGTCAATATTTGGGTCAGCACTGTAAACACCATCGACATTTTTTGCAAGTAAAATTGCATCTGCATTCACTTCAGCAGCTCTTAAAACCGCACCAGTGTCTGTGGAAAAATATGGATTTCCAGTACCACAACCAAAAATTACAACGCTTCCTTTCGATAGGTGGCTAATCGCGCGAAGTCTGATGTATGGCTCGGCAACCGCCCTCATTTCGATCGCTGTTTGAACTCGAACCGAAACGCCTTCTTGCTCCAAAACATCGGCAACCGCAAGGCAATTTATGACAGTCGCCATCATGCCCATGTGGTCGGCTCTGGTGCGTTCAATTCTGCCGTTTCCGTCCTTAACTCCACGCCAAAAATTTCCAGCTCCAACAACAATTCCAACTTCAACACCAAGGTCAACGCATTTTTTTACAGCCTTGCAAACGCTCGAAACAATGTCGAAATCAAAACCATGTTTCTTGTCCCCTGCCAAAGCCTCACCGCTGATTTTCAGGAGTACTCTTTTATATTTTGGTACTTTTTCGCTCACAATTTTCTCCTTTCATGCAGACAGTTTTTCTCCATCTCGTCAAAAAATAGTCGTATAGACTCAATTTTACCATAAATTTGTGAACATTTCAAGTATATAGTGATACAGAAATCCCACCTCTTAAAAAGTATAAAACCGTTTCACGAACTTTCTTTTTTAAAATCCTCTCCATAACTTTTGCATAAGTATTCACTTGTTGTGAATATCTATTCACAAGCTCTTCAAGGTTTTCTTCACAAGCAAAGTCGGTTTTATAGTCAATTATTGTAATTTCATTACCTTCAATTATACAACAATCGAGCACTCCTTGCAATAAAACCGTGTCGTTTTTTTCCGTATTATAGAAATCTTTGGCTTCACATAAAACAGAAAATGGAAATTCACGTAAAATTTCGTTTGCAGAGAGTAGCCTTTTTCCTATATCTGACATGAAAAACTTAAAAATCACCTTTGGGTCAACCGCATTTGCCTGCCTTTCATTCAAAAATCCACCATTTTTTAAACGTTCAATTTCCATTTTTATACCTTCAACCGTTCCGCAATGTTCGAAATTTATAAACTGCATTACTAGATGAGTCGCCGTCCCTCTCTCAGTGCCCGACAAAGCTCGGTCTTCGGTGAAATCAGGCAATTCAAAAGCTGTTTTTTTAGTAAAACCGACAAACTCTTCACTCTCAGGGTCATTTTCACTGTGAGTGCCTTTCAGTTCAGTGACGGTCAATTTGGAAGGTAGCTTCACGCTGTCATTATACTGATATTTAAAGTTCAATCGCTCAGTAATTAAATTTAAAATTTCTGGATTTATGGTAGGAATATTATTATTTTTCACAGCTTCAATTTTCTCCGCTCCGTCGCTGTCTACAATTTCCAACTTGATTTCATTTTCAGCCGAAAGTGCCGATGAAATTAGCCAAGTGGCAGGTGTTTGAGCATTTTGTAGCACAGCTGGAGGCATGGGACTTTGTGAGTTCAATCGCATTTTATTTACAAATTCTTCCGCCTTTTTCATGGCACATGTTATGAAAATCCGCTCTTTTGCACGTGTTAGGGCAACATATAGCACCCTCATTTCTTCCGACAGCAACTCAACCAACAACTTTTCTTTAACCGCTCGTCTCCACAAAGTCGGGTACTCTACCCGTCTTTCAATGTCGGTAATTTTAGGACCCAGACCCAGTTCGGAATGTATTAAAACAGGCTCTTTCATATCCAATTTATTGAATTTTCTGGAAGTTTCACACAGAAATACTACAGGAAATTCCAGCCCTTTGGACTTGTGTATGCTCATGATTGAAACAGCATTTTCGCCTGAAGTCGAGAGCAAATTCGGACTCTCACCTTTTTCTTCCATGCGTCGTAATAATGAAACGAATTTAAATAAGCCTCTAAAACCATCAGCTTCAAATTTGCTCGCAAACTCGTATAGCATCATCAAATTTCTTCTTTTTTCTTCCCCAAATTCCATCGCACCAAAAAGAGAAAGTGCATTTGTTTTAATGAAAATTCGAATAATCAACTCATCGGTTGGTAGATCGGCAGAAAGCTCTCGTAAATCGTTTAAAATAAGTATAAAATTGTCAATTTTTGCACATTTATTTTCCGACGATATTAGTGCATTGTAGAAATCTCCAATCTTACAATTGCTTCTTATGCTAGCCAATTCATCAGCAGAAAAGTTGAATAGGACAGACCTTAAAACCGAAATTAAAGGTATATCTTGACGGGGGTTGTCAACAATCGACAGCATTGATATCACAGCAGAAACTTCGGGCGTACCGAAAAAATCTATACCCTTACCGTCTTTTACAGGAATTCCCACATCAGCAAGTGCAGAAGAAAAAACACTGGCACTTTTGCCGGGCGAACGTAATAAAATCACGATATCCGAGAATTTTATATCACGAGTTGAGTCGCCGTTTTGTACTTGTTTTTTGTCTAAAACCAGTTGTTTAACTCTATTTGCGACAAATTTCGCTTCAATTTCTGTCTTTTTAGGAGTCTCTTCATCGGTGGCATCAGGCACATTTATTACTGTCAGTAAAGCAGGTTCATCCTTGGTCTTATCATAGTAGACCGCGCCACAATTCAAGCTATGTTCTTCATTATAGTCAATTTCTCCAAGTTCCGGAGACATGATATTTTCGAAAACTTTGTTAGCCGCCGATAAAACCGACTGCCTTGATCGGAAATTTTCTTTGAGTAAAATTTTTCTGTTTTCATTCTCGTTTGCGATTTCTACACGAGCAAACTTTGAGTACTTCTTCAAGAATATTGTAGGATCTGCCAATCTAAAACGATAGATTGACTGCTTAACATCCCCTACCATAAAAAGATTATTTTCATGCTTAGAAACTGCACAAAAAATCTTCTCCTGAACCTCATTAACATCTTGGTACTCATCAATCATAACCTCTGTATACCTGCGAGAGATTTCAACAGCGCGAGGTGTTGGATTTCCATTTTTATCTACTAAAATTTCCAGCGCAAGATGTTCTAAATCAGCAAAATCAACTAAACTATTTTTCTGCTTTTCTTTTAAAAAAAGCATATCAAATTCTAAGGTGAGCTTGAATAATTTCACCAAGGGTACGCTCATAATTTCCATATCATTTATGAGCTGTTCTGATTTTTCAGTGAAAGAAATGTGCATTTTTTTGCACGCTGTTTTACATTCTTCACGGATAAATTTAATATAATCTGAAATTTTAGGGTCAGGTGAATTTTTTAACGCTTTCAAGTTTGGGAAAACAATTGGAAAAGATTCTGTGAACTTATCCCATCCAATTTCGCTCGATCTTATCGCATCCCTTATCGCAAGAGCGGTCTCCTCAACACTGTTCGAGTATGCTGCTACTATGTTCGCATATTCATCTTTCGAGTGCATAATTTCCAGTAATTTTTCCATTTCACTAGCGTAATATTTTAAAATCATCCTCGCTCTTTCGAGTATAAATTTTCCACTTTTGGTCTCGGAAACATCGTCAATTTTTTGCGTTAATATTAAAATTTGTCTCTCAACCCAATTCACAGGATCTGGATGACTTTTCATTTTTTCGTGCAGTTTTAAAATTGTCTCTTGCAAACGTGCATCATTCAAACCAGCGCCAATGGTATTTGCTAAAATTCGAAAGTCAGCATCACCATTTTTATAGTAATTATCCAAAATTTGCTCTAAGCAACGCAGCTTGATTTGTTGACTTTTATCAGTATCTGCAATTTTAAAATCAGGTATCATTCCCAGATCGTGCGCATTTTCACGCAAAATCATGGTGCAAAAATTGTGAATTGTTCCAATTGGAGCACGGTAGCATAGGTTAATTTGACGTTTTAATTTCTTATTCAGAGGATCTTTGGCGCTTCTTTCAATTAATTCTGTCAAAATTCTGGACTTAAGTTCAGCAGCTGCAGCACGTGTAAATGTAATAATAAGGAAACTATCAATGTCAACTGGGGTATCTTCACTGGTAACATATGCCATTAATCGCTCCGTTAAAACCCTTGTTTTCCCACTTCCAGCCGCAGCTGAGACCAAAATAGAGGAATTTCTTGAGTTAATTGCAAGCTTTTGAGAGTCGGTAAAGTCAAATTTAGCCATTTTTTTCACTCTCACTTTCTAAAATTTTCCACACTTCTTCGGTTTTATACTTTTTAATATACCTTTTTTTGTCAATTTTATCATTAAAATAACAGGCAGTTTTAAACTCACAACGCTCACAAGCATTGTCGGTTTCACTTTTGTAGTATGGCTCAGCATTAATTTTGCCATTTTTCAGTTCAAAAGCTAGGTTTTCTAATAAATTTTCTATATAATTGGATAAAAAATCCATTCTTTCTTTCGTTACAAGTGAATCACCTGTAAGCGCACCTTTTTTTATATTCACCGGTATGTATTTTTTTTCCTCTCCTTTTTCCATCGCTTCAACAATTTCTTCGTCAAAAAGCACTATCCCTGAACGCTTTATTTCCTTGGCTTTTTCAGTTGAAATTTCTTCATCTGATAAGTATTTGTCTTTAGAAATCAAAGGATCACGAGCTGGTATGTAGAGCAAACCTGCAGTTTCAGTTTCCAGTTTGTAACGAGCTCTTCCTTGTGTTTTTAAAGCAAAAAGGTAAATTAATAGTTGAAGGTTTAGTCCTTGACTAATGTCAGATAGATCAAATTTTTTCTTTCCTGTTTTGTAGTCAATAACACGTATATATAA
>CAYJOS010000030.1:0-18849 GCA_964371875.1 uncultured Oscillospiraceae bacterium
TGATTTCTGTAAAATTGTTATTAAACTTCCTGGAACTTGTGCATATTTATTCATTACAGGATCAAGTTCGGGGAAGTTTGATGTACAATTACAAACTTTTTCATTCTTAGACATAATGTTCTCCTATATAATGATTGTATATTCCTACAAATCAAACTTGCTTCTCTTGCTTAATCTTCTTGTCAATTACGTGTCTGGATGCCAATTCCTTAATAATATCATCGTTAGTAATTCCGAGCTGAACCATCAGTACCATAACATGGTAATACAAATCTGCAATCTCATAAATTGTCTCTTTTTTATCTTCATTTTTAGCTCCGATAATTACCTCTGTGCATTCCTCGCCAATCTTTTTCAAGATTTTATCTGTGCCTTTTTCAAATAGATAAGTAGTATAAGAGCCTTCTTTTTTTTCGTTTTTTCTACCTAAAAGCATTTCATATAAGTCATTAATCGAAAAGGCAGTTTCTTTGTCCGAGGTATACAGAGAGTTATAAAAACAGCTGTCAGAACCTGTATGACAGGCAGGACCCTCACGATTTACTCGCACCAAAAGTGCATCATTATCGCAGTCAGAAATGATGTCAACTATACGTTGAACATTACCACTGGTCTCACCTTTTCTCCATAATTCTTGCCTTGAGCGACTATAAAAACACGTACGCCCCTCAGTCATGGAAATTTCCAAACTTTCCCTATTCATATACGCAAGTGTAAGGACATCGCCCGAGCTAGCATCAACTACAATCGCCGGTATTAGGCCATGTCCATTGAATTTTATTTCATCAATATTTATCATTTTAGCACTCCATTCTAACATTAATACCGTTATCTAAAAGTTCCTTTTTTAAGTCAAAAATTGCAACTTCTCCAAAATGAAAAATGGAAGCTGCAAGACCCGCATCCACTCTCGGGAGCGTCTTAAATAGTGTAATAAAATCTTCAATTTTACCAGCGCCACCTGAAGCAATAACTGGTACATCAACTAAATCACATACTAATTCTAGCATTTTTAGGTCAAAACCACCTTTTACGCCATCTGTATCGATGCTATTTAGTACAATTTCACCAGCACCATTTTCTGCCCCACGTTTTATCCAATCCAAAGCGTCAATCCCTGTATCATCTCTTCCACCACGTGCAAATATTCGAAAATTTCCATTTACACGCTTAACATCAGCAGATAAAACGACACATTGTGAGCCATATCTTTTCGCCGCTTCTTCAATAATTTTCGGATTTTTTATTGCGCCAGAATTAACGCTAACCTTATCGGCTCCACATTTTAATACTCTGTCGAAATCGTCTAAATTGTTAATCCCTCCACCTACGGTAAGTGGAATAAAAATAGTCGAAGCAACCTCTTTTAATATATCAGTGAATAGATTTCTGCCTTCCGCCGAGGCTGTTATATCGTAAAAAACCAATTCGTCTGCACCATTGTCGCTGTAAAATTTTCCGAGTTCAATCGGAGAAGATACATCAGAAAGTCCTTCAAAATTGACGCCTTTAACAACTCTTCCATTTTTTACATCAAGGCAAGGAATAATACGCTTAGTAATCATTTACTCGCCTCCCGAATCACTTCTGAAACACTCAAAGCACCAGTATAAATCGCTTTTCCTAAGATCGCTCCATATAAATCCATAGATTTCAGAACTCGAATATCGTCTAAATCTGTCACTCCTCCCGAAGCAATAATATCAAATTTAAATTTTTTACTCATGTCTTTGTAAAGCTCTCTATTTGTGCCCGCCATCGCACCGTCTTTGGAAATATCTGTACATATAACAGTTTTAACACCTATTTTTTCAAGCTCTTCACAGAAGGAAAAAGCCCCCTCGTTAGACACTTCAGTCCATCCGTGAGTAGCTACATTTCCATTTTTTATGTCTACACCAATCGCAATTTTTTCTTTGTAATTTTCTACAATATTGAACGTAAAATCCCTATTCGTGACTGCAATAGTCCCGAGTATTACACGAGAAACGCCAACGTCAAAGTACTTTTTTATTGTATCTTCGGAACGTATACCGCCCCCAACTTGCGTGAACATGCCTGTTTCGCGAATGATATTTGCTATCAGCTCAGAATTTGGAGCTGTTCCGCTTTTTGCACCTTCTAAATCTACCAAATGTAAAAATTTTGCACCTGCTTCTTTGAAAGATTTAGCAACAGCAATCGGGTCATTGTTAAATACTGTCATTTTATTATAATCACCGTGTAAAAGTCTTACCGCTTTACCCTCAAATATGTCTATTGCTGGAAAAATATTCATAATTTCACCTCATTTATTCACAAAACGAGCGGAGAATTTCCAGTCCAATTTTACCGCTTTTTTCTGGATGGAATTGAGTTCCGCACACATTATTATTAAAAACCGAAGCAGTTAACTCTACGCCGTATTCAGTCGTTGAACTCAAGTATTTTTCATCAGTTTTGGCATAGTAGGAATGTACAAAGTACACATGGTTACCGCTATCTATTTTTTCCAATATCTTATCATCATTTTTCTTTTTTAAAGCATTCCACCCAATGTGTGGAATCTTAAAATCCGAGGGAACGACACCCTGCATCGTGATAACTTCACCCGGGATTAGCCCCAAGCCTTTATGCTCCCCAAACTCATAGCTTTTCTCAAAAAGAAGTTGCATTCCAAGGCAAATTCCCATAAGTGGCTTGCCATCTTTTGCCATGTCTACTATCTCATTAAAGAGCTTGGAATCGTGAAGTTTTTGCACGGCGTCGCCAAATGCACCAACACCTGGAAGTATAATTTTATCAGCATTCCCAAGGATTTTTGGACAACTCGTAACGACATTCGCAACACCCAAGCTATTAAGCGAGCTTTGTAATGAATATAGATTTCCAACGCCATAATCAACTATCGCAATCAAAATCAAAGCACTCCTTTCGTTGAAGGAATTTCATCTCTAAACGCTTCATCAATCTTTACAGCCGCTTGAAGAGCACGTGCAAAAGCTTTAAAAGCACCCTCAATAATGTGGTGTGAGTTTTTGCCTTCTAGCTGTTTTATATGTAAAGTTATATTAGATTTTCTTACAAATCCTGCAAAAAATTCTTCCACTAATTCCGTGTCAAATTCCCCAACTTTCATTGTAGGAATATCCAAATCATAGTTCAAATGTGCTCTCCCCGAGATATCTAAAGCTACTAGAATCAAAGCTTCGTCCATAGGTAAAATGAAGCTACCATATCGAGAAATTCCACGTCCATCGCCCACCGCTTCGCTTAGCGCTTGTCCTAAACATATCGCAATATCTTCGGCTGTATGATGGAAATCAACTTCAGTATCGCCCTTGCATTTCACAGTCAAATCAAAACGACAATGCCGTGCGAATAATGTTAACATATGATCCAAAAAACCGACACCAGTTTCAATTTCACTTGTTCCCTTGCCATCTAGTCTAAGCGAAAGATAAATATCAGTTTCGGCGGTTTTTCGATTAATTTCAGCTGTTCTTTGCATTATTCTCCTCCATTTTATCCAAAACTCTAAGCAATTCTTCCATTTCAGATTGCGAACCTATGGTAATTCTCAAAAAGTCTTCTATGCCCTTTTTTTCAAATCTGCGTACTAAAATTCCATTATCTCTTAGTATATCATACATCTCACTGCCACGTCTATCACGATGTTTTGTAAACACAAAATTTGCAGATGAAATTAGAGTAAAAAAGCCTCTCTTTGTAAGATTATCCAATAGAAATTCACGTGTTTTTATGATTTCATTGCAGCAGTCCTCAAAGTACTTTACATCCAACATCGAAGCAACTCCACACTTTGAAGAAAGTCGGTTTATGCTGTACGGATTTGTAGAGAATTTGATAAGTTTGAGGTCATCAATTAGTTCCTTATTCCCTACCGCGTAACCCAATCTCGCACCTGCTAGAGAGCGTGATTTTGACATGGTTTGTACAACTAAAAGGTTGTCGTATTTCTTGGTTAGCTTGACTGCACTTTCTGCCCCAAAATCGACATAAGCTTCGTCAATCACAACCACTACATCTTCATTTTCAATTAAAATTCGTTCGATTTCATCAACGCTCAACGCAATACCTGTTGGTGCGTTTGGATTAGCTATAAAAATCGTTCTGCTTAAGCCGAAATAGTCACGACAATCTATAGTAAAATCATCTTTTAGAGGTATTTTTTTAACATTTAAGTTATATAAATCTGCATAAACTTGGTAAAAACCATAGCTGATTTCTGGAAATGCGACACCTTTTTCAGTGCCACAAAACGCCATAAATGCAAAGTTTAGCATGTCATCAGAGCCGTTTCCAGTGCAGATATTTTCTGATTTGACTCCTAAAAATCCAGCTATAGCTTCGCTCAATTCTTTGGTGTCAGGGTCGGGGTATAGCCTTAGTTTTTCAGCCTCTGAGGAGTTGATAATATTCATGATTTCTGGCGCTGGAGCAAATGGAGATTCATTGGTATTTAACTTAATTAAACCTGTATTTTTAGGTTGTTCTCCTGGAGTGTATTTTTCTAAATTTTGTAATCTTTTGTCTAAAAATCTGCTCATATTTCCTGCTCCATTCGGACTGCAACACTGTTCGCATGTGCTGTTAATCCCTCGTGTTCAGCAAAAATTTGCACTTTTTTCCCTACTGTTTTCAAAGCATCTTTGGAGTAATATACAAAAGATGTTTTTTTGATAAAATCATCCACTGAAAGTGGTCCTTTAAAGCGCGCAGTCCCCCCTGTTGGCAAAGTATGGTTGGGTCCTGCGAAATAATCGCCCAATGCTTCGGGACAATTTCTTCCAAGGAATATACTTCCAGCACACATAATTGAATGAAGGTAGTCGAAAGGATTATCGACACAAAGTTCGAGGTGTTCTGGTGCGATTTCATTCGCAATTTCTATTCCTTCTTCGATTGAATTTACCAGTATAATTTTTCCATATGTGTCAATGGATTTTTTTGCTATGTCTGAACGAGATAATAAAGGTATTTGTTTTTCAATTTCTTGAGCAACTTCATTTGCAAATTTTTCGCATGTTGTTACTAGAATTGAAGCTGCATTTTCATCATGTTCTGCTTGACTCAAAAGGTCTGCCGCTACATATTCGGGCTTCGTCTCAGCGTCTGAAATTACTAAAATTTCGCTTGGACCAGCAATCATATCAATATCGACCAATCCATAAACTTGCCTTTTCGCTTCTGCGACATACAAGTTTCCTGGGCCAGTGATTTTATCAACTTGTGGTATGGAGGATGTTCCAAAAGCAAGTGCCGCAACTGCTTGAGCACCCCCAACTTTAAACACTCTATCAACTCCAGCAATTTCACAACATACAAGAATTGCTGGGTCAATATAGCCATTTTTCGCGGGAGTTACGACGCAAATTTCAGGCACTTCGGCAATTTTCGCTGGAATTGCATTCATTAACACGCTCGACGGATAGCAGGCTGTTCCACCAGGTATGTAAAGCCCAACTTTTGCTAATGGTGTAATTCTCTGCCCCAAAACTTTGCCTTTTTCTTCCGCTACTACGAAGCTCTCACGCTTTTGTCTTCGGTGAAAATCACGTATATTTTCTGCGGCTTCCTGCATTACAGCTAGTAATTCTGGGTTAACTTTTCCCTTAGCTTTTTCCAGTTCCTCACGGCTCACTTCTATGTTTTCAGGCGCTCCACCGTCAAACATTTCGCAGTATTTTTTTATTGCTTCATCACCGTTTAATCGCACATCTTCAAGTATCTCTCTCACCTTCGCCGTGACGTCAATTCCATCCGGTTCACGTCTTAAAATGTCTCGTGCTTCTATCTCATTCTTTTTATATATTTTAATCATTTTTGTTCTCCAAATATTGAGCGATTTTGTTTTTCATTTTTTCAATTTGAGTATTTTTGAACTTAAAACTAGCCTTATTTACTACAAATCTAGCACTTATCGGAACAATTTCTTCTAAAACAGAAAGCCCATTTTCTTTCAAAGTTTTGCCTGTTTCAACTATGTCTACTATAACATCCGACATGCCGATTACAGGCGCAATTTCGATTGATCCGTTGAGTTTTATTATGTCAATATCACGACTTTGTGAAGCATAATAACTAGCTGCTATGTGAGGAAATTTTGTTGCTACAATTAAAGTTTTATCCTGTCCATGTCGCACTTCTTCTCTTCCAGCAACTGCCATTCTGCACTTACCAATTTCCAGATCCAGAAGCTCGTAAACGTCGGGTTCACTCTCTAACAATATATCTTTTCCGACCACACCAACATCCGCCGCTCCCCTCTCAACATAGATGGCAACGTCCGATGGTTTTGACCAAAAATATCGAACACAGTTCACATCATCTTGAAAAATCAGTTTGCGGTTCTCTTCTTTAATCGAAGAACAACCGTAACCCTGTTTTTCAAATATTTCATACACTTTTTCGCCTAATCTTCCCTTAGGAAGGGCTATATTAATATAATTATCCATTTTTTGACCTCAAATTTCTATAATTTCAGCAACTCTGATATCGCCACGGTTTGGCTGAACTCTTACAGATTTTCCTTCTGAGCGCAGTTTTTTGCTCAAAAGCATTGCCTCTTTTGTCTTTTCGTCATTGGAGCATATTACAAGAGTGTCCACATCGAACTCTGAAACTCGCTCTTTTCTATGCTCTAATAAGCTGATGTAAACTGCAAATCCTATAGCTCCGGGAGCTTTAGATATTCTCCCTACCAGTTTGTCATACTGCCCTCCCGAGAGTATTCCCTCGGGCACATCAGGTATATATCCTTTGAAAATCAAACCATTGTAATAGCTCATGTCGTTGACTATAGAAAAATCAAGTCTAATTCTGCTCACATCGGAAATTTCACTCAAAATTGTATATATTTTTTCTAGTTCTTCGACTGCATTAATCTCTGTTTTGGATACTGCAAGTTTTTTAGCACTCACAAGTGCATCTGCAAAATTTCCATTTATTCCACCTAAGGATATGAGAGTTTCCGCAATGTCTTTTTCTACGTTTTCTCTTTCGCATAGTCTTTTTAACTCATGGATATTTTTTGTTCCTATGAGTTTTAATGCTTCATTTTTCGCTTCTTCCCTGAGTTTGGTTTTTTCCAAAACAGCCGTAACAAAGCCCATGTGTGATATGTCTAAAATGTAATTTTTATCCAGTCTCGCAAGGCTTTCCATAGCCATTGTGAGCACTTCAATCTGTGCAAATATGGTCACTTCGCCCAAATATTCAAGTCCAACTTGCATAATTTCACGAATGCCACGCATATCTTTAACCGAACGATATACATTCTCAGTATAATATAATTTAACGGGAAATTCTGTGTCATAACGCATACTTTTCAAAATACTTAGTGTTACATCTGGTTTTAACGCCATCAATTTTCCAGATGGACTTGTAAATGTTACTATCCCCTCAGTGTCTAGAAAGTTTTTATTTTCCAGATATAGGGAATATTCCTCAAACTTACTCATTTTAAATTTTTTGTAGCCTGCACTTTCGTATATTGCACGCAGTTTTAAAGCTTCACGCTCCTGTTGGGTCATTCCTTGAATTACCATATAATTTCCATCCTTTTTTAATCCTTATAGAATTATATCGCACTTTAGCTCTTTAGTCAACTAAAATATCATGCTCTATTTTTAAAAATTTGTTTACAAACAAGCTCTTTTTTTGTATAATAATTAGGTTCAAACTATAATTTACACAATTTTACACACAATTGCAACACAAATTGAATTTGGAAAGGTAAATTTATGAAAAAAACTGCACTATTTTTAAGCATACTTATGTGTTTCACTCTATCTGTCCAATCTTTTGCCAGTGAACCACTTCCATTTTCTGACGTCCAGCCTGACGCATGGTACTATAATTCTGTTCAATACGCTGTTGAAAATCAGCTCTTCACCGGCACATCAGAAACAACATTCGAGCCCGAAGCCGTCATGACACGTGCGATGCTCGTTACTGTGCTATATCGAGTGGCTGGCGAGCCTGAAATTGGAAGTTTTAACACTGGTTTTACCGACATAGTTTTCAATTCATGGTATGAAAAAGCTGTCATCTGGGCTTCTAACAACGCAATTGTCACGGGCGTTACCGACACTGAATTCATGCCAGACGATCCCATATCAAGGCAGGAAATGGTTTCCATTCTTTACAGGTACATAGAGACGAATGGTGGCGGATTTACTGGCGTTTGGGCATATAAACTGCCTTATGATGATGCGAATTTGGTTGAACTTTGGGCGTATGAGCCCATGTCTTGGTTTATAATGAACGATTTTATTTCGGGAGTTGGCGACAACAAACTTGACCCTAACGGTTCTGCAACTCGGGCGCAAGTAGCCACAATATTTACTTCGCTTGCTCTGTAATTCTTCAGTTTGAACCATTAAAATCCTAAAAGTGTATTGAAAAACCCTTGAAAACGCTGTGTTTTCAAGGGTTTTTCAAATTTATTTGTATATGACAGCTTATTCGTCGTCAATGATAATTTTTTCACAAGTCCAATCATCAGTCGTCTGTTTTATAACCCCATCAATGTCAACAATTGGATATTTTATATCGTTAGGCATTACGTGCCTAATAGTTCCAAATGTGCCGTCGGAGAAAAGCGCAGACTTCCCTATGTAAGCGACTGGAAGGTTTTTTATAAAAATTGCAAGTAATTTTTTATCTAAATTTTTGAAGAGTCCGCTTGCAAATTGCTCTAAAATTACAAAGGGTCCATTTGAACCTTTATACGCTCTTTTAGAAACCATGGCATCAAAAACATCAGAAATCGCGGTAATTCTTGCAAAAAGAGGGATGTCAGTGCCAAATAAATTCGCAGGATAACCACCGCCGAGAAAATTTTCGTGGTGATGATTTACAGCACCTAATATTTCCTCACAAAATTTATCGTTCTTTTTTAAAATGTCATGCGAATAAATTGGATGATTTTTTACTATTTCAAACTCTTCTTCGGTCAGTTTTCTTGGTGCATTTAAGATTTCACTGGGAATTTTTGTTTTTCCTATATCGTGTACAAGTCCTGATATTACAAGTTTTTCTATGTCCTCGTTTGAAAAATCGAGCCATTTTCCTATCATTCCGTTAAGAAGTGACACGTTAAGGCAGTGCTTTTCCAAATCATTGTCCATTGGACGAGGCATGATTATACATTGTAAAATATTGGCAATATTATCACTCGGTAGGGAGTCGATTAAGTTTTCCGAAATCTCCTCAACTTGCTCATATTCGACATAATCAATAGACGCTGCACTGTCTAAAAAATTCTTGACATTAACCTGTAATTCAGCATAGCCAGACTCTTTTTCGAGGCGTTCATGAGAAAATCTTCCTTGAGTTATAGCGGTCTCAACCAAGGTCGTAAATGTGTTTGGTGTAACAAGGATATTTTTCATATCTCTGTTGAATTTTCTAATCCGTCGGATTTTTGTTTTATCTAAAATATCACCTTTTTTTACGAGCATAACCTTTCGGTCGAAATTATAAATATCGTCAGGCGATTCCATGCCGTCATACAGATAGTCGAGCGCTATAGGCACAAGTTCGCTAGAAGCATTATTTTGATGCATTAATAATACCTCCTATATTATATGTTTTATGTGCAATCGGTATAAACTCACAACCATAATTCGATGTTTTATCGTCAATTTCATTAACACGTACAACTAAACACATAAAATTCATAAGTGAGCCATTTAACTCTAGGTCGAGTGAAAAAACATGATTTTTGAAAAATGCGTTGGGTAAAGTACGAACTAAAGCACCGCAGTTTGAAATGTTAATTACATCAACCGAAAGTGGCATTCTTAGCTTAATATACTGCTGAGAAATACATAGCGTTTCAACAACGCCACGACTTGAAATATCAAAACGAGGATGGCGTCTATCTTCCTTGCGCTTACCATTGTAAATTGCGATGTCATATACAAGAGGACTTGGGTTTTTATGAACCGTTCCCATAAAATGTAAAATATTATCGTCTACAAAAATTAAAACAGAAATATGAGTCATTTGGTTTAAATTATTTTCGCCGACAGTCCTAATTTTTATTGTATGTGCTTGTCTATCATGTTCAATTATAGTGGAATCATGAGAGCTAATCCCCATATCTTCCATAGGGATAACTACACGACATCCTGTAAAATCATATGAATCGTCATAGATTTTTTCATTTTTATTTAAGTAATTCATAAGAACTCTTCCTTTTAGTATACTCTTTAGCTCAATTATACAATAATTTTATAAAAAATGCAATATTAGTTAGCTAATTATTTACAAATAATTCCAAATTAGAGATTAGTCCTAGCAAAACAAAGACTTGCTTATAGAGCATAGCACTCTATAAACAAGCCTTTTCGCAATCATTTTATCCTGTCTTAGTTGTAATTATTCAGCAACTATTGCATCTTCTCCGACTAGTTCGTCGAAAAGTCCAACAGGAACAAAAGTTTTTTCATTGCTTAGAAGTGGTGCTGTTCCGAAAGTTAGCTCAACGATTTCATCACTGTCAGCGCTATCAACTTCATAGAAGTCGTAGCCAAGCTCAACTTTTGTTGAAACTTCTTCGTTTTCAACCATTACAGAGCGTGTAGCTTCATCCCATGTGACTGTGAAACCTAGAGTTTCAGCAACTTCACGAAGTGGAACCATCAAAACGCCTTCTCTAACGAAAGGAGCAGTAGCAATTTCAGTTCCATTTACTGTAAGTCCGCTGACCATTAGAGCGTCAACATTTGCTTTGATTTCTTCAGCGTCAAAATCAACATCTTCAACAACTAGCTCGTCTAGCATAGCAAATACTGCATCCATTTCAGCTACTGTGATAGCTTCGTTCCAAGCTTCCATGTTTCCATAAACTTCTTCTGAAACCAAACCGACTTCAAGAGCTTTGTTCATGTAGCCTGTTGCGTAATGAGTGTCCATAATTTCACCCATGTCGCCGAAAATTCCGCCTGCAACAGCTATGTAAAACTCTGCAACTGATAGGTTTGTTGCAACAGCAACTTCTTCAGCAGCGTCGATAACCATAATGCTGTCAGCGTGAGCTTGTGCAGGCATGCTTAGTGTCATTATTCCAAACCAAGCTAGAACTGTGTCACCTTCGTTAATAGTTGTGATATCAGAAAGGAATTCGCTTTCTTCGCTAACACGGATGATATAGTTACCTAGTGTGTCGTGTAGAGAGATTGTGCCTTCTTCTTCTGAAATTGAGCCAACTGTGAACATTGTTGGAGCAACAGTTTCAGCATCTTCACTGTCAACATTTGTTGCGATAACATAAGCAGGGCTTTGTGCAGGAATGCTTCTTGTCATTGCAAGGCTGTGAATTACAAAAATTTCGCTTCCAACTTCAATATCTTCAAGAGTTTTAAGCTCTCCGCTTTCATTATCAATAATAACAGTTGGTTCACCAACGTTGAAAACAATTGTTTCGCCTTCTGCTGTTTTAGCTGTTACATTATCTTCGCCAATTGCGTCAACAGTTGCGAACATTGATGTGTGAGTGCTCTCTTGAGCGTGCATTACAACATTTGGGTCTGCAACAGTTGCATCCACCGCTGTTGCGTCCTCTGTAGCAAAAGCAGTTGCGCCTAGGCTAGTTGTTGCCATAGCTGTGATTGTTAGTATAGATACGATTTTTTTCATTTTAGTTAATTTCCTTTCGAATTGTGTGTTTGAGGTATTAGACGTAGGGTTTCAAATTTTGTTCCCATATTTTCGAAAAAATATATTTTTATTTTGAAACTATGAAATTTGCTAGAGTTCTAATGTCATAAACAGGCAAGCCCGTTGCCGTTTTAACCGCTTCGGCATATGGTGGCATGTTTGTACATTCAAAGACTATAGCCCCGACTTCTGGGTGAGTTTCCACCATTTTTTTCGCCACATTAACCATGTCAAGTTCCGCTTTTTCACGGTCGAGATTTGGTTTATCTCCTACGAAAATTTCGTGGAAATAGGTGTTTTCCATGCCGTAAACCACTTTTTCTATATGAGAAATTGAAACTCCGTTAAAATGTTTTTCGCTAAGTTTTGTGCTGTCAGCGGTCATAATCCCAACTTTTTTACCCTCTGGTAGCATAGCAGAAACTGTCGCAACTTGCAATAGTGAAGAAGCAAAAACAGGAATTTTGACAGCCCTCGCAAGTTCTTTTTGAAACATTGCAAGAAAACCGCAACTGGTGGTGATTGCCGAAACTCCGCAATTTTCAAGCTCTCTTGCAGTTTGCAAAAAAGGCTCTAAAAGCGTTGGGTCGGCTTCGGTTACGACTCTTTTTGTGTTTGCTCCGACTACGGTTTTTTTGAGAATTGGGAAATCGAAACTTTCAGGGTTTCCAATATCTCCGACAATTCTGTCGAAATTTGTGTCGAGCATTATAATTCCAAGTGTTTTTTCCATATCTTAAATATAAAGGAAAACCACGCCGATTACAGTGAAAACTATACACATTGGCAGTGAATAAATCATAGAGCGGACAGGGTCAACTTTTTTACCGAACTGCGAAGCGACTATACCAGCAACGACGAAAGTTGTGAGGTCAGCAGGAGGCATACCTTGTCCACCTGCGGCGATGTGCGCACCGGCAACAGCAGCAAAAACAGGGCTTACACCCGAAGCAACCAAGGCAGGCCCGAAGAAGGAGAAGACAACATTTTGAGTTGTAGACTGCGAACCTGTGAGCATACCAATCATAAGCATAGCGGCAATTCCGCCAATTTTTAGAACATTTCCGTCAAGGCTTTGCGCAAATTCCAAAACCATGTCTATAGAGCCAGCAGTGTAGAAACTTCCAAGCATAAAAGCACAGCAAACTTGTAATAAAACCGTGGTTTTAACCTTTGTAAAGCTCTGTCTGACTATGTCTTTCGCGTTTTTATTGATGACTGGGAACAAAAACGAAACCGCAATCGCACATAGCATCGAAAGTACAACACCGTTTGTAATTCCGTTTAAAATAGTAACGCTTTTCAGCCAATCTAGCAGTGTTAAAGTCGAGCCGTCAGGATATGAAAGAACGTTAATTGAACTTAAAATCGCTGGCCCTAAGTCAACTGAAACATAAGGAATTTCAACAGTTCTAAGTAGAACAATGATGATTAGAACGAAAAGAGGAATTAATGATTTCCAGTTTTCTTTCAAAATACTACTTGCGGTTTTTCCTGAAAACTTTATTTCAACTTCTGGGTTTGCTCCTGGAAGATTTTCTTTTTTGACAAGAAAAAAGCTGCAATAAAACGAGATAATCGCAAAAACAGCAAAAACTGTCACATAACCAATGCGAAGAACTTCGTCGGGATTTGCCCCGACCAAAGCCGAGGACATTGCAAGAGCTTGCGTGACAGGTGGCATGATAGAACCTATGCACGCACCCATAACTATGATAGCGCAGATTTTTTCGTATTGCATGTTCATAGAAACCAAAATTCCTATGGTCATCATTCCGATGACAGTCGCCGCCGCAATGGCATCGCCCAAAAGTGAACCTGCAACTGTTAGCGTGAAAAGTATGCAGACTATCAAAATTCTGGGATGTTTTCCAAATTTTGCGGTTAAAGCACCGACAATGGTGTCAACAGTACCCAATCTTGTCGAAATTTCTGCAAACAGACTTCCGAATATTGACAAACTAATAATCCAAGCAAGGCGGTTTAGACCATCCACCCACGCTGTTACCCACTCGGCAGGGTTGACCATGCCAGCGATTAGTAGCGTAAGTACGCCTGTGATTACAAGACCGTAGTTGATTTTACCGCCCAAAAAGGGCATTTTTTTCCAAAGGACAATTGTTAGCAGTACCGCCATTGGAATTAAAACTTGAAGCATAATTAGTCTCCTTTTTCTTTAATTGAACACCTTATAGGGGAATTTTCGCTTCGGCGAAAAGGAACGAGAGAACGCTCTCCGTTCTCATCGTTTCCTTATTTTAAAACTTTTTTTAAATTAAACGCTCAAAAACCTATTTGGACTAAAAGCCTCTATATCCATCGAGCTTTTCCCATCACAAATAAGCTCCGAAACAAGCTTCCCAGTAATTGGCGAAAGTGCAATTCCATCACCCTCATGCCCTGCGGACATGAAAAAGCCTTTTAGTCCCTTGACTTCTCCGATTAATGGCATACCATCGGGCGTATATGGTCGAAATCCCGAGAAAAACCTGATAACACTAACTTCACGCAGTGCAGGAAAAAATCTTGCTGCACGCTTCATCATAGCGTCAATCGCTTCGAAGGTATTTTCATCTTCAAATCCCTCGAATTCCCGTGTTCCGCCGATTATAACTCCGCCGTCCTCGGTTTGCTCTATACTCAGTGATGCTCCGAGCTTTAAAACGCTTTCGTCAGTGATCGATTCAGGTCGAAATTTTATGACATTATACCTAGCGCATTGAAGCGTTGCTTTCATAAATTCGCCCACAGGTTCGGTTACTGCAAGTTGCCCTTTTCTGGGTTTAATTGGTAAATCTAACCCTGCAAGTTTTGCGAGTTCTCCCGCTCTCGCCCCAGCTGAATTTACAATAATATCCGCATAAAATTCACCTAAATTTGTCTTAACTCCACGAATTTCGTCGTTTTCTATAATAAATCCTTCAACATTTACACCTGTGCGAATTTCCGCACCTAAAGCTTTTGCCGCCTTGGCATATGCCATGGTGAGGTTTAATGGATTTACTTTTCCGCCTGTCGGGGAGTATAGCGCACCGTAAATATCAGGTGATAAAAACGGCTCAATTTTCAAGGCTTCATCGGCTTTTACCATGCGAATATCAACACCGCTTTTGCGTTGCTCATCGGCAATTTCTGACAAAATATTCCACTCTAATTCATTCTCAACAGGTTGCATTCCGCCTGCTTCAAAGCCGTATTCAATGTCGAAATCCAGCTCTTCATGCAAATTTTTGAACATAGAAACCGAAGCTACTGCCAAGTCCATTTGCTTGCCCGGTTTTTTTGTGTGATAGCCTACAACTCCGTCCGTTGCCCCAGCTGAACCGCTGGCAACATCAGATTTTTCAAGCACTAAAACTTTTTTATTTCTCTTTGCCAAATGCCACGCAACGGAAAGTCCAATTACACCGCCACCGATGACAATTACATCCGCTTTATTCATTGGAATTCCCTCCGAATGAGCCGATTTTTATAGGTCTAACGGGCATACGGCTTTTTTGTGGTTTAATCTCTGAGGGCTGTATACCTGTCTCAGAGGCAATTATTCCCTGTATAAGTCTTCCACAGGTTTTTCCCTGACAAAGCCCCATACACGCCCTTGTGCGACGTTTTACGCCGTCTACAGTGGTCGCTCCGTCGGCTATTGCGTCTAAAACTTCACGTTTTGTAATTTCCTGACATCGACAAACTATCAATTCGTCACTCATTTTCTATCTCAATCCTTTACTGTTAGCCTTTTAATTCCACGAACTTCGTCAACAAATTCAAGCGGAACGCAAATCCTTAAGACCGTTGTTCCGTCATAAATTTTCGCTTTTTTTATCTCTAAAATTTTCCCTCTGCAAACCGTTTCACCCGAGCGATTTACAGCCGAAACCATGTCCCCTACTTCGGGCAATGGTAAATATTCATGCGGAAAATCTACTGTTCCATGGGTTTTTGAATATGATTTATCCACCAAAAAAACAGACAAACCAGGACATTGTGCCACACATAGTCCACAACCGTTGCATTTTTCCTCGAAAAGCTTGGGTAAACTCGTAATTTCTGCACCGACTTCAATCGCCTTTTGTGGACATGCTCCCTCACATGGATTGCAAGGAATTTCCTGTACGCACTCTACACAGGCAACTCTGCCACTGAATTTTCTTTCCTCTGATGGCATACCCGAGCAGTTTTCAAGCTCTGTTTTAGAGGGAACTCCTGTAAATAAAACTCCGTCTATCATATCGCAAGCCCCCTATCTGTTGTGAAATTTTGCATGGTTTCTAGTTGCTCACGCTTTGAAAAGCGACGTTTTTCGCCAAATATTCCCGAACGCAAAACGTCAAGTCTGTTATTAATTTCACGCTTTTTTTCAGCGGCAATTTCTGCTGTGTAAAAGCCTAAAGCCTCCGCCGCCGAAACTCCTGCAAGTTTGCCCTCTTCCATCGCCGAGGACGCTTCTTCAACTCCTGTGACGTCACCACTGACGTATAATCCTTTTACAGTTGTTTCCATATTTTCGTCGTGCATGGGCACATGTCCACCAAAAGATGGAATAAATGTAAATTCACATCCTGTCATGAACAGCAGTTCTGTCATGGGATTTAATCCGACTGCAAGGCAAATTGTATCAACTTCAAAGCTCTTTTCAGTGCCCTCAATGCAGTTAAATTTTTCATCAACTGCGGAAATTATCGCTTTTTGAACTTTTCCATCTCCAGACACGGATTTCACGGTGTGCCCAAGAAAAATCGGCACACCAGCACGGCGAATTTTCCCTGCATGAACTCCATAACCGCCAATTCTTGGCGAGCCTTCAACAAGGGCGACAACCTCTGCGCCAGCTTGTAAAAGTTGGTAGGAAACTATAAGACCAACGTTTCCGCTTCCTATCATCAAGACCTTTTTCCCAGGTAAAACTCGGTTTACGTTTATCATGGTTTGAGCAGCCCCTGCCCCCATAACACCAGGGAGAGTGCTACCCTCAAATGCCATGTAATTTTCTTTCGCACCAGTTGCGATTATGACCTTTTTCGCCTTTACGACTATGTGTTCACCGTTTTTTATAACACCCAAAGAGCAGTCTTTTTGCATACCATAAACGGTGGTGTTCAGCCAAACTTCCGCTCCGCTGTTTTGAACTCTTTCGAGTAAATTTTTTCCTATATCATAGCCCCTGACCCCTGCAAGGTGTTCACGAGAGCCAAAAAATTTATGTATTTGCTTAAAAAGCTGTCCCCCTGGTAGGGCATTTTCGTCGATTACCAAGACTTTAGCACCAGACTCTGCCGCTGTACATGCCGCCGAAAGCCCAGCTGGACCTGCGCCGACTATTGCTATATCAATTTCCTTAAACTTCACAAGAACCCTCCACTTTCTCCATGTTTCCTGCGCCGATTTGCGTTTTAACTTGCATACCGTCTTTAACAGGTGTAACACAGGTTCTAGTATTCGGAATTCCGTCAACTGTCATCATGCAGTCTGTGCAACGTCCGATTGCACAAAAAATTCCTCTGGGTTCGTGTCGTTTTGCTGTTTTTCTAAACGCTACCACACCTGCACTCATAAGCGCCGACGCTATTGGTTCGCCCTCCAGTGCATCTACGGGTTTTCCGTCGAAAAAAATCGTGACTTTTTTTGACGTGTCAAGTTCCCCGAGTATGGGATGGTTTTTAATTCTCATTTTGTCGTACCTCTGTATTGCATTTATGCAAAATTTCGATTTAAAAATTTGCATTATATGAAGAGTATTTTACCACATTGCAACGCTAATGTACAGAAAAATATTACATTTCTTCTTATATTTATAATAATTCCGACGAGATTTTTACATTTTCTAGTGACTTTTCTTTCATTGCGTTGTATAATTATGCAAAAGGAAGTGATTTATTGTCGTTTTACATATCTGACCTTGTCGGTCAAAACGTGCTAAAGGGCGCAAAACTTGTCGCAGGACGAGCTGGCTCTTCAAATGAAATAAAGTGGATAAATTTGATGGAAATTCCTGATACACCAAACTCAGTCCAGCCTTTTGAACTTTTGGTGACAACGGGTTTCGGCTTGCAGGACGAGGAAAAAAACAAGGATTTAATTCCGACACTGAGCAAAAGAGGTGTTTCGGGAATTGCAATTCAACCCTATTACATAGACGAAATTCCAAATTATATAATCAAAACTGCAAACGAACTTAATTTCCCTGTTTTTTATTTACCAAAAGAGTTGACTTTTTCGGAAATTTTACACGCAGTATTGGAAAAAGTTTCCTCAGCTACTAATGACAGAAACCAACCTTGTCCAGATGCAGTGACATTTTTGAAACAAGCAGTTTCGCAAGACATCAGTGTTTTTTCAGAAAAACTTTGTCCTTGCGCACTTTCGGTTCAAGCAGTCACCCAAGATAGTACTTTTATCGAGAGTCTTTACACTGTGCGGTCTTTTCTACTCGCCGAAACTAAAACTTGTTCTTTTGCAAATTTGTCCTCGGGTGGAGCGGTGTTTTTTGCGGTTTTTGAAAGTGATGAAGTTAAACTAAACGCAATGTACAAGCTCGGCGTGGTTTTAACCCACCTTTCAGAGCGAACTGGAACAGGCTGTTATGTGGGAATTGAAAAAATCCACTCTGAAAAAGAAATAAAAAAGGCATATGCCAACGCTTGTGAGGCGGTTTCGGTTTTGCGGACTATGAAGGCAAGACGTGGTGTTTGCAATTTTGAGAACATAGCTCACTTGAAAATGTTTAAAAAACTACATCGTGACGACTCTTCAACAGTTTTGGACAACAGACCACTGCAAGAACTGATGAACTATGACAGAAAAAATAACACGCAATTGGTTCACACACTGAGAATTTACCTTGCATGTAATTGCAATATCACCCAAACTTCAAAGGCGCTTTATGTACACAGGCACACTTTGATGAAAAGGCTAAAACGTTTAGAAGCAGTTTCGGACTTAAATTTGGCGGACTATTACACAAGGGTCTATATGTCCGTTTCTCTAATTTTCCACGACTATTTCGCATACTAAATGGTATACAAAATGTACACCTATTTCAAAACTTATCGACAAAGTGTATACATATATAATATATAGGTTTGACATTTAATTTCCAATTTGATATGCTCAATTAATCAAAGCTAACAAAGGGGTAATTGTTATGAAACAGCTTACTATAATTGTGCGAAACGAAAAACT
>CAYJOS010000031.1:0-18550 GCA_964371875.1 uncultured Oscillospiraceae bacterium
TCTGAAAGATTATATAGTAGGAGGGTCTATTTAAGCCTGTAAAATGCGAACTCTGAAGAACGGTTCGTATCTTGCAATTCTAAATAGACCCTCCTACTCGCGGTTCTTGCCAGTGGGTAGCCAACGGGCATTAATCAGGCGACAGCCGTGACTTTTCTGCTCTTTTGGTGCGATAGCAACTGGTTCAGGGTTTGCTTGCTAATTATTTTTGTATATTCAGCATATTAACCGTTCCCACCGTTCGGGGGTGTTTCCCCGACAAGTTTTTGGTGACTTTTTTCTTGAAAAAAAAGTTACCCCAGCGGAGCGCGTTTCCCCTCGTTCTCCTCGTACTTTTCGTCGCAACGAAAATTTCCCACTCGGAGAGCGTTCTTTTCGTCGCAACGAAAACTTTAGGAATGACCAAGACCATTCCCTACGAGCGAATCAAAAATCTCCCCTTGCTTATTAAGGCAAGAGGAGATTTTTCGGTTTTATTTAGTTTGTTTCTTCTGTATCGGTTTGAGTTTGCGTTTCAGCTTCTACTAATGCCAAAAATCTCACTAGAATTGCTGAAATTTCAGCTCTTGTCGCTGTTCCTTGTGGGTCTATTGTGGTTTCGGTTTTACCTGTGATGATTTTGTTATAAACCGCCCATTCCATTGCAGAAACTGCATATTCTGAAATATTTTCGCTGTCTTCAAACTGGCCGAGCATTGTTTGAAGTGTCATTGTATGAAGTCCTTTATAGCTTGCATAACGATACATCATCGCTACAAGTTGCTCTCTTGTAATTTCGATATCTGGTGCAAATTCAGTTTCAGAAACACCAAGTGTAACCTTAACATAATCTGCCCAGCCAACGCCGTTAGAGAACCATTCACCTAATGGAATATCTTCAAATGGTTTTTCCTGTGCTATAAATTCTTCGCCTGAAAGTCTGTGAAGAACTGTTGCAATCATTGCTCTTGTGACCGCTCCGTCAGGGTCGAATTCTGTATCAGAAAGACCTTTTAGATATCCTTTACCGACAACTTCAATGATGTCTTTTTCTGCCCAATGTCCGCCGATGTCTTCGAAAGGTGGAACTTCAAAATCTGAAAGTGCTACATCCTCGTCGCCGATTTCGATTTCCTCATCGCCAGATGATGAACCACCGCCAGATGAGCCACCGCCACCGCCTGATGAACCGCCTCCGCTTGTTGTTCCGTTTTTGGTCCAGTTTGCAGTGATTTCAACATCGTTTCCAAGCATTACGAAGGAAACATCTGTTAGAGTTGAGTTTTTAATTGTCGCTTCACCGTTCTCAATAGTCCAGTTTTTGAAAGTGTAACCTTCATATGTACCGGCTTTGAGTTCAACAGTATCGCCAACTGTGTATTTTGTAGTTCCGCTTGTTCCTGTTCCGTCGTTTTTGACTGTGACATCATGTTCAGTTTTTGCAGGAACTACAATTTCTGTGCCTGTACCTGTGCCATTAGTTGCGTCTTTAGTGGTGATTGAAAGAACATATGTTCCCTCGGCTAGTGTTGCGATGAACTCTTTATAAAGTGTAACTTTAACAGAGCTTTCTTCGACTATGCCGACATAACCATTATTTGCAGTATAGCCAGATACTCCTGATAGAAGTGCAGAACCGTCAGCTTGTAGTGTTTGAATTAGTGCTGAACCGTTAAAGATAACTTCATCTAATTTTGCATAATCTTCATCAAATACTGTTGTTGCGTCAAACAAAACTTCTGACATATTGTTATGTGCTTTAATATAGTATGTTGCAGTTGCTTCTTTAAATGGTTCATCTTTTTCAGCTGTCGCTGTGATATAAGCTGTACCCGCTCCGACAATTTTAACTTTACCTGTGTTGGGGTTAACAGTTGCAACTTTTTCGTTTGAGCTAGAATATGTTACATTTGTTTCCGCACCATTAACTTTTTGGGTGAATTCGTCACCGATTTTTTTATCCAAATATCGCTCTGTGTCGAAGCTGATATTTTGGTCAAGCCATGTAAAGTCCCATTGAGCATACAGTTCTGTGTCTGCTGTCAAGACTGTTGTAGCGTCAACCATGTCACCACCGTTTTCGCTTGTACTCCAACCTGTGATACGATAATGAGGTCTTGCAAATTTTGTTTCTGCACTTGTGAAGTCGTTTGCTTCAATTTTTCCGTCAGTTGTGCTTTGTGTTTTGAACATGTCTGTAACATCGTCGTAATTTGCGTTGAAAGTTACATTATAAACGTCTTTATCCGTTACTATAAGAGTGAAATGTAAGCTTTCAAAAACATTCGTTACAGTGTAAGAACTGTTTTCAAATTCACTGATATCAATGTTAGTTGAAGCGCCGAAAATTTCGCCGGAAACAAGTTTAAACGTTGGGTCTATTACGTAAGAGAAGGTTAAATCTCCACCGTGTTCTACACTGCCGACTGAAACATTAGCTCTATTAGCATTAGGGTGCTGACCTGATAGCTCCAATACTGATGTTCCTGTGCTATAAGTTTTTGCTACAAAGTTTGCTGTTACTTCAACATTTTCTGCTAGCATTGTGAAAGTTGTGAAAGCGTTTTTGTCATCAGCTAGTGTTGCAGTGCCTGATGTAACTGACCAACTATCAAATACTTCGCCTTCGCTTGCGATTGCATAAATAGTTACTTTGTCGCCCTCTTCATATGAACCGCTTCCCAATCCGCCGATAACATCAACGTCATATTCAACGATTTCAGGGGTAGTTGGGTCTGCATCTACTATTGTCACTGTCGCATTTCCTGAAGCTGTATCATCAAAATCAGATGTTGCTACAACTGTAACTGATGTTGCTGTTTCGTCTGCTCCGATTGCTAAAACACCGCTTGAGCTAATTGCTGTATCAGCAGAAGTTGCTCCTGTAACGCTCCACTCAACATCATCATTTGTTGCACCGTTTAGAAGTTCAACATGTGCGTAGAAAGTTTTTGCGTCGCCTTTTTCGATTTCTGTTTCATAAGGATTGACATAAATGTTTCCGATTTCGGGTTCAAGTTCTTTGAATGTCGCCTTAAGCACAACGTCATTTGCAGGCATTGTAAATGATGTGTCTTCATCGTTTGCATCGTCAAAAACAACTCCATCACCTGAAACCACTACCCATTCGTCAAATTCCATGCCTCTTGCAGCCGAGAAAGCAAAGACCTTGATAAGTTCACCCGCTTCGAAAGGTGGATAATTAGTATTCACGCCACCGCCACTTTCAACTGTGACAGTGTATGTCATTGGTGTGACTTCAACTGTTGCTATTGTTTCAACAGAAGTGTCAAATTTCGAAACAGCTTTGATTGTGATAACTTTATTAACAGCTTCATCTGGGTCAATTGTCAAAACGCCGTCTTGACTGATTGCTGTTCCTAATTTGTTTTGACCTGAAATTGACCATGTAACATCGTCTGAAGGTTTGTTTTCGCCTGTTACCTCAATTCCAAATTCATAATCTTTTCCTGCTAAAACAGGCATTTTATCAACTGTTTCTGTTGGATTTCCTGTGTAGAAAATTTCGATTGCATCTAGTGTAGGTACAACGAATGTTGCTACTACATTTGTGTCGTTTGTGATGTTAAACTCATAAAGTTCATCTTCGTGAGAGATTTTTGCTCCATCAACTGTCCAGCCTGTAAATGTTCTGTACTGGTCAGGAGTTGCAACCATAGTAACCATTGATTTTTTCGCTGCATAGTCACCGCTTGTAAAGGCAGAACCATTGACCATGACATCTAAGCTACCTTCACCGCTAACACTATAAGTCAATTGCTCGGCTAGGTTTGGATAGAAAACCGCACCGATAGTCATTTCTTCAAGCACTGTAATCTCATGAGTTAAGCCTGTTTTACCTTCAAAGTCACCTGTCCAATAGCTGAAAGTATAACCTGCTGTCGGCGAAGCAATTACAGTTAAAACTGAATTTCTAGCAACTTTAACTTTTCCGTTTTCGTCAAGGTCAAGTTCGTCACCCAAGTTGTCTATAAGAGCAATTTTTCCGTAGAGGTGTGGACCAACTGTGATTTCATAGCCCTCTGGAACTTCTGCTTTAAAGTTACCTATAACTGTAACAGGAGTTGCTGAAGGGCTTAGTTTGTATGTGGTCGCACCGTTTGCTTCGACTGTTTTCGCCGTTTGACCTTCATACTGAACAGTCCATGTATCTAAGAAATAACCGTCTTTTGCTTGGGCACTGATGATTGCGTCTCCGACAATTCTCTGTCCGCTTTCGAAGCTAATTCCCCCTGCTTGGGCGGACAGAGTGCCCCAATCGACGTCATTCGATTGGTAATTTACTACGCTGTTTGAATATGCTGTGATAAATTCAACATCTGTTTCATTTTTAAGGATAAATGTGTAGGTATATTTAACGCTTGGAGTGATGTCTTGAACCGCTCCGTCATTAACTTTAACACCTGTAATCCAGAAACCGTCTTTTGCAGTTACTGTTAGTTTAATGGTTGAATTTTCAAGATATTCTTCGCCACTTTCGATTGTAGTGTTTCCGATTTTACCGCTTATATCGGCTCTGTTTATTATGTCTGTGCCATAAGTTAGCATGTATGGAACTGCTTCAATTTCAATTTCGACAAATTCCGATGGTCTGCTCTCCGCTGGCGCACTGACAGAAGTTAGGAAAAATTCGTGTGTTTCGTCACTATCTAATAATGTTTTTGAAACAGTATAACTTGTATCTGTGATAGGCTTATCATTTAGTTGTGTAACTACGCCATCAAAAACATGGAATAGATTATAGCTGTCCGCCGCAGGGCGATAATCTCTTGCTTGGACATTGTTTACAACTGCCTTGACCTCTTTCCAAGTGATTTCAACATCACCGTTTTCATCATAGTTAATTTCTATGTTTTCTGGTGGGTTGGGGGGCATACTTACAGGGTCGACAACATAACCGTAAACAGCTATGTTTTTATTGTCGTTACTCAAATCTATATTCCATTTACCGAAATTCCATGAGAAGCCATAAGATTTTAATGCTTCTGTGCTGATAGGCAAGTCTTTTTGAATATCGCTTATTGCAAGGTTTGTAACTGTTCCTGAAGCGGCTGTTCCTGTGACTGTTGTGGTGTAGTTAGTAACGGAATTGTTATATCCATAACCGCCATATCCACCTAGAACAACTTTGTTTCCAAGCGCACCACCGCCAACCATTACAGAAGCCGAAAATTCAAATCCGTGATTTAGTGTGGTTGAGTCTGTCTCTGATGTCGAGGTGGTTGACTCTGAAGTTTGTGACGAGTCAACATAGCTCAATGCCTGTGTTTCTTTAGTAAGGGATTCAGCACCTGTTCGCTCATTCCAATCAGCAAAATAGTTCCATGGCTTACCTTCGTTGTCAGCAGGCATATCATTTGCATCAATTTTTCTTAAATTGGTGCTACCATTCGGATTTTCTGTATCAATAGTTACTTTCTTAAAGTCATCAACTAGTGCGTTATAATCGTCGATGCTGTAAGTATAATATGTAGGTGCAAGTGGGAAAATTTGAATAAATGCTTCTTCTTCCCATTCATTTGTTTCGCCATTATAAATATCATAGATATAGTTTACCATTGGCGTTTTTTGCAGGGCAACAACGTCTTCGCTTCCTGCTGTGAAAGTGTAGCTTGACCCTGTTGATAAAGCTTCGTCAAAGCCGTCAGAGCGAGAGCCTGTATAACCTGCTTCAATTGAAGCGGTTACAGCTACACCACCTTGAAATTCCATTTCCATTGCAAAACCAGCTGCCCATGAGTGTTCATCTTCTGTTGAATAGCCTTGTGTATATTCTGTTGAAACTGTGTAAGAAGTTGAACCAGCACCAGAGAAACCGTCAGTTGCGATTTCGTCGAAATACGGTGCAGCTTGCAAAACTGCAATAACTTCAGGGTCGGCATAGGAATATGCTTTATGGCTAAATTTTCCTAGTAAGCCGTCGTCGTCGTAGTCAACTGCGACAGGAACAGCTTGATTTCCAGCAACAACAGCGGTTGAAGCACTACCATTTATACCAGGGGAAGATTTGTAACTTACTAGTCCACCAGGTTTTGTTATTTCACCATTATTAGTTTCGTCGTCAAAGACACCACCAATAATTTCGATACTTTTCGTCTCATCACCTTCATGTGGAGCTACAACCAAAAATTGTTCACGACCTTGGTCGTTGCCATTGAAGTTACCTTTGATAATATCCATTGCGAAAATATTTTCCTTAGCATAGTCAGCTGTCTGTGCCGCTACTGTTTGATGCAATGGTTTTTTCTCAGCCAAAGGCAATCCTGACAACAAAGTGTCTTGGTCATACACATCACCCGCTATATTGATATAAGCAGGATTAATTTCACCGTTTAGCTCTGCAGTTTCAATTCCGATTAGAGGAGAGATAGGATTATAATCACCAGGTCTTTGAGCATCACCAACAAAACCTTTCTCCGTGTATGTGTTCATGTTAAGTTTGCTTTGAACTGTTCTTGTATATGTGTTCCCAGCATAATTGATGACCAAAGTTGATAACTCGCCGTTGTAATAATCTTGTGGTCTTCTGCCATTTCCTGAAATTTTATAATTATCAGCAGGATCATTAGGAGTATCATCGGTAGTATCAACTACAAATTCGCTGGTATATCCAACTGCGATAATTTCGTCTAGTCCATCGGCGTCTATATCACCAGAGGCTATGCTACCACTGTACAATGCACGATATTTTTTTTCGCCTAATTCAAGCTCATCATCTATCGGCTCTTTTGTGCTTGTGTGTTCATCTACAACATCATAAGTATCTGTATAATATTTTCTTGTGAAACCGCTACCGCTAGGTTCTAAAACTGTAATTCTCGTAGTATACTTCTTGATTTCATCATCATCATACCCCGTTGTGTGGTGCAATCCATCAGGTTCGTTTGATGTAGCAGGTGTTCCTATTGAAGCGGCAAGTTCGTCAATTCCGTCACCATCAAAGTCACCTGTTGTAAGGCTGGCTGTTAGTTGCCAGTGATCCCTATGTTCGTCATCAAACTGACCAATGTATCCAGTCAAATCTTTAAAATATACATCCATCAAACTTACTCGGTTTAAACTAGAGCCACTTAGCTCATATTCGTGAATTTCAGGCGTTCTGCTAACAGGTATATAGACTATGATGCTATCATGTCCATCGTTATCATAGTCACCCGCTGTGATTTCAATATAGTTAGCTGCTAGGTTTGCATCCATTTCATTTAACCAAGCAGCAGTGTATATGAATTCTCCTTTGGCAGTTCGAGTTGCAACTACTGTATCTGTAACAGTGTTAATAACTCTAATGTGTATTTGACTTCCTAGCATACCGACATATGCAATATGGTCATTACGTCCGCTACCTGTTGGGTCGAAAGCGATACCCTCGACAAATTTATATTCGCCGCTTGGCATATAATTCGAAACTGTTGTTGCAGCACCACCATCATTTGTATCATACTTCCGAACAGTAGTGGTTATTTTGTCATCGCTTTCTGTTTGAGTCATAAGCACAATTTCGTTATGCTCAGAAATCAAATACGGCTGATAAACTGGGTCTGCGTCTGTTCCGCTGTCGCGAATTTCACCAAACAAGTTGTCTGGTGTAGTACCAAAGTCGGTGGGTTCGGCGGAGTTATCTAAAATTCCACCTTTTACTGTGTTCATGGTGTCTTCACCATCGTACTCTTCAACTGCCAATGCAGTCATCGGAATAAATTGCATCATCATAACTAAAACTAAGCCTAATGCAACTATTCTTTTGTTAAAAAATAATTTTTTCATAATATTATCCCCCTTTTTTCACTCATAATATCCTTATATGCACCAAAATTCAATAGCTTGTGAACAAGACGCAGTTTTTATGAACAAGAGGAAAATTTTCTTTGACATTCGACAAAAGCGACTGTATAATATTTACATAAATAATAGGAGGTGAGCATTTGAAAATTGCTATAGTAGACGATAATTTGGGCGATATAGAGGCAATAGAGGCAAATCTTGAGGAATATTCTAATGCTTACCATATTGAATTTCAGATTTTTAAATTTTTCTCAGCAGAGCAATTTTTGCAGACCATCGAAAGCACGCTTTATGACATAGTTTTTTTCGACATTTATATGGAAGAGTTGACGGGAATTGAAGCTGCAAAAGTTTTCAGAAAACACGACAATAATTGCAAAATAATTTTCATAACGTCTTCAATGGAATTTTTAAGAGCGGGATATAGCGTCAACGCAAGCCACTATTTAATCAAGCCGTTTTCGGTGGATGATTTTTTGGAAGCCATGGAAAATTGCATGTTAACCCCTAAGTATGAAGTCGCAAACCTTAAAGTGACAATTGACGGAATAGAACGCAGTTTAGACACAAGAAAAATCATTTATACAGACTTTTATAACCGAGCAGTTCGCATACATCTCGAAGATGAAAAACTTGTAGTAAAAGCGAATTTTGCGGAAATTTCAAATATTCTCTTGACGGACAAGCGTTTTTTAGCTATTATTAAAGGAATAGTCTTAAATATGGACTACATAAGTCAACATGAAAACGACATTTTTATAATGAGAAATGGCGACAAATTACCGATTAATATACGAAATAAAAAGAAAGTTATATCAGATTATATGAACTATATGTTTGAAAAAAGGAGATGAGTTTAATGAAAAAAACAGCAATATTCTTAACATTTTTGCTCATAATCCCTATATGTATAGGCATGATTATGCCCATAGAAGCCGAAGCCATGATCTTAGGCGGTGGAGGCGGACTACCTCCAACCGACACATCACCACCTCCTGAAGAGGGTGAAGGCGAAGGCGAGGAAGGCGAAACTCCAACGAACCCACCTGAAGAAGATGACGAAGAGCCCGACGACGGCGAGCCTATTATTATAGATTTCTTTCTGGTTGATGCCTATGATCATCACTATTTTGTAAGCGACGAACCCGATAGATATATTGCTTCACTTGAAAAAAACGGCACTGTGCAAGGCTATTCCACAGCGAGCAAAAGCTATGTAAGCGTCAATGCTGAAAAAACATGGCTGGACGAATTTGACCCTGCAACAGTTGGTACATACAGAATAGAATTTAAATTTCAAGATGACCCAGATGGTAAATTTGTAATTGACGAAAGCTTAAGAACCGCAATTGTAAATGTACATGTTCATGATCTGCTGATTGATAATAGCGCCTTTGGCGGTGGTGGTTTTGACGACAGTAATGTTGATTACGATAGAGGAGCCATTCTGTTTTTGCACATTTGGGGCAGAGATGAAACCCAGCCCTTGAATTTATACTATCACAAGCAAGAAAAAGGTGAAATCCCCAACACTTACAACTGGCAAGATGCCTCAGTTTTAAAGCCTGACACAACTTATGAAGGTGTAGATTTTATTTTCTATAAAGAAAATTTTGAGTATGGATATGATTACCATTTTATAGCAGAGCAAGATGGTAGGACTTCAAATCCATACTTCCAAAAATTAACAATCCCAAAACCTGACGACGAAGAGGAGCTCGAGGAAAACGACTTGGGTGGCGACCGTGACGGTGGCGACAGCGGTAGCGATAATAGTGGCGACCCCGAGCCAATAAGCGAAGAGAAAAAAGAAGAATTAAAAGAACAGGGCGATATTTTCAAGCAAGAAATTGGCAGTTTTATTCAGGAATCAGCCGATAATTTTGATGCCCATATGATGCAATTATTGTCCGAAAGAATTCAGGAAAACAATCTAACTTCTGCTACTCAAAATGCCGAAAAACCTGCAATAAATCTCGAAAACCCTGAACTTATCACACCTGTAACGCCCGAAACCGAACCTCCCGAAGAAGAGGAAGTTGTCTTAGCCTCGCCCACCACTCCACTTGGAACTTTGGTGACGGGAAATAGTGCAAATCAAGAAACTTTAAACAAAACTAATGAAACCACGCATTCAACAGCAAGCTCAAATACTCTGTCTTCTAACGCTCAAAAAACGGAAGATAAAGCTGAGGAAGAAGCGACGATTGTAGAAGTGTCAGAAATTGTTGAAGAACCTGAAAGTATAGAACAGCCCACAGCCGAAAAACCAGAAGCGAGTGTTATTCAAGCAGTTCCGATTGAACAGCCTGTAATTATGGAAACAGCGGAGCTTGTAATTGAAAACTCAGACGCCGATATGGGCGACTTTGCACTTCCGCTTGCCGCAGGTGGTGGAGTAGTATTTACTCTGGGATTTTGGCTTATTATAAGAGCAAGGAAAGGGAAACAGTGACAAGAAATATTAGAATTGCAATTTTTTCAATAGCTGTAATTTTACTTGTTTCATTTCTCTGCATAATTGCGTATAATTTCGATAATAAATACACAAAAAATACAAAAATCCAGCCTTTTGAGGGTTATTTCACGCTGTCTGAAGAAGATTTAGACAGTGTGGTTTACCCAATTAAAGACTGGATTTTTTGCAGTGGTGAGCTGTTAAAACCCGAAGATTTAACTGACGGTTCGGATAGGCTATACTCCTTTATAGACATAGGCGAAGTGACCCATTTTGAGGACAAAAACGACGAAAATTCACCCCACGGCTATGGCTCATACATACTTCAAATGAGCCTGCCCGAAAAGGAAGACACCTACGCTTTAGAACTTACAGAAATTTTCTCCGCCTATGATTTATACATAAACGGCGAGTTGGTTTCGAGCATGGGGAGCACCGAAAAAGACAACTACTCTCCGCAAACACAAAACAAATTATTTATGTTTGAAGCCTCGGGTGAGGTGACAATTTTGCTGTCGGTCAGCGACTTTTCCCACTTTTACAGCGGACTGGTTTACCCCATGGCATTCGGCAAAGCTGAGCTTGTTTCAAACATCAGAGAGGTGAATTTGCTCATAGGCATAGCCGTGGCGATTATAGGGCTGATTGCGACAATTTTCGCCCTTGCCTTCGCAATAGAAACCAAAGAATTTAACGCAGTTTTGTTTGCATTATTATGCATTTCTATGGCAATTTTCACATCATATAAAGTGGTGCATAGGCTTTTCGTTTTGCCGATTTTCCCGTTTTATGCAATTGAAATGTCGGCGGGATATTTTGTCAGCTTTTTTGTCATTTTACTACTAAATAGAATTTTGAAAGTCCACAGTTCAATTGCCTCGGTCGCACAATATATTGCTATATTTTTCTGCGGTTATGCCCTGTTTTATGGGCTTCTAAGTTCGCATTTAACACTGGGGCAAATTAGCTTTTTCTCAACTTCTGTCGAGATTTTTAAGCTGGCTGTACTGTTTTATATTGTAGCCGTTTCGGTGTTTTACACATCCAAACATGCAACAGCGACAAATTTTCTAAATTATAGTGCCCTCGCATATGCCACCACCTATTATTGGGACAGAGTTTTTCCGACGTATGAGCCGATTTATGGCGGTTGGTTTGCCGAATTTGGCAGTTTTTGCATGGTAATTGCAATTTCCGCCGAACTTTGGATAGGGCTAATTCAAACTTATCATCATTCAATGATGGCATTGGTCGAAAATAGGCAAATGCAGGTTCAAGTTGACATTCAAAGTTCATACACAAAGCAAATGCGTGAGCAAAACGAAAAATACAGCCGATTAACCCACGATTTCAGGCATCATTTACGCACAATTTCACTTTTAATTCAGCCAGAAACAGCGGAAAAATCGCTGGATAATTTGCAAAATTATGTCGCAAGCACAGTTCAAGAAGTCGATAAAAAAACACACTCAAAAATGAGTGCGTTTTGTCAAAATGCGGCGGTTGATGCCCTAATTCAATATTATGCTCAGGTGGCTAAAGAACAAAAAATCGAAATTGATTTCAAGGTTGGTTTACCTGAAGACGAAAAATTCGACTCTGTCGAAATGTGTACCATGCTTGGAAATTTGCTCGAAAATGCAATCGAAGCTTGTGTTAAAATTGAGGACACAGAAAAACGCAAAATTCGACTAAATTCTTTCACAACCGAGATGTTTTTCCTCACTGTAGAGAACAGTTTTAACGGCGATTTCACCAAAAAAGGCGAGCGTTTTGTTTCCTCAAAAGGCGAGGGCAAACGCATGGGAATTGGTGTTGAGTCCGTGAAAGAAATTGTGAATAAACACAGCGGAAACATTGAAATTACACATAATTCAGATACTTTTAAGGTCGCTATTATGATGCTTATTTGATGTGGTGAATTGACCTCACATTGTATTCAATGCCCGTAATTAAATTATAAAGGCTGACCACAAAAAACACTCCGAAGGCAAAAAAGCAAGCTTGATACGCAATCTCTCTCGTGTCGCCCAGTGCCATGAAGCAGAAAAATGCTGCAAGAGCTGTGACCACAACTGTTTGGTAAACACGAGGTTTTCCGAATGCAAAACCGGCAATGAAATAAAACGCCATGCACGCAAAAACTATTGCGATTATTTCAATAGAATATGCCCAAATGACAGGGTTTGATGAGTGAACTCTGTAAGACATAATCAGCCAATAACAGCAGAAAAACACTGGTACTACAGAGGTTAGGCAAGCAACAGGTGAGTCTGCATTGTCCTCACCCGATGCACCAATATGCATGAAACTCATGCCCGAAAAGGCAAGTAAAAGCGCTAAAATTCTGTAAAGTGTTGTCAAAAGCTGCTCGTCACTCGACAAGAAAATTGAAATTGCCGACAGGACCAAAACCAGCCCTAAAACATAAACAACAAGACGTCTTGCCTTGTTTTCACTCCTCACGCAAAAAGCGGGGGGAGATTTTTTTACGCTACTTCTCAGTGGAAGCGCTAAAAATATTATAGTTAGCGAAACAACGATTGAAAATGCTACAAGAAATACGGATTGTGTAGCACTTTCGGTGGCAAGCCCTGTGAGTTCATCAAAAATCCCGATGTTTTGAACCCAACGAAGCACAAAGCCAAAAGCGGATAAAACCCCAAGCGTTAAACATAAACGCAAAGCAAATTGTTCAGTTTTTTGCATAATATCTCAACCTTCTAAGTAAATTAGTATAAATAGATTTTACTATTGTATAACGAATATGACAAATCGTCAAGAGGGAGGCAATATTTTGCAAAAATTATTCATAATTTCATTACTACTCATCTCCGCCATCCTATTTTCGCCCCTATTAATTCTACCCAAATTTGAGGAAAATCAAGTAAAAACCGAAGAAACACCGCCACCAATTCAATCAAACCTACCGCAAAACACCTCTGATGCGAGCTACACTTTCACGGCTATGGACGCAAATGGTATGGTTTTTGAGGCAACTATGGGCGATTATCTCGTCGGAGCTGTAGCCGCTGAAATGCCTGCTCTGTTTGAAAGCGAAGCGCTAAAAGCTCAGGCGGTTTCTATTCGCACCTACATTATGAATTTGGAAAATGATGGGAATGCAAAGCACCCAGATGCCGATGTTTGCACTGACCCGTCTTGCTGCAAGGGGCATATAAGCGAGGAAACTATGCGCCAAAATTGGGGAGATGATTTCGACGCAAATTTCGACAAAATCAAAACGGCTATAGCCGAAACTGATGGCGAATATTTAATATATAACGGCGAAATTATACAGGCGGTTTTCCACGCTTCGTCTGAGGGGAGCACAGAGGCAAGCTCGGCGATTTGGGCTGATGTTCCATATCTTGTCAGCGTCGACAGCCCCGAAACCGCCGAAGCCGTGCCCACACTTGTCACAAAGGAGGAGTTTACTGCGGACGAGCTTTTTAATATAATCTTAACTGCATATCCCGAAGCGCAATTTCAAGACGATTTTCACTCGTGGCTAGGGGAAATTACATACACAGACTCGGGCAGGGTCAACGAGCTAATTATAGGAAACATCACCCTCACAGGCGATGAGGCAAGAAATTTATTTTCCCTGAGAAGCACAGATTTTGACTTAGAATTTGATGGGGAAAATTTTGTTTTTACTGTGCGTGGTTATGGTCACGGCATCGGAATGAGCCAACATGGGGCGAATATTTTAGCGAAAAATGGCTATTCTTACGAGGAGATTTTGGCACATTATTATGTTGGAACAAATATAGCAAATTAACAATTATGTAAACCGATTGACTATTTGAGCTATATGTGTTAGAATAGAACTAATTTTTATCAATTTACAATTTTTTCTAAAAGGGGTGTTCATCCACAATGGACGAGGACAGTATTTTGTCCCTGAGTATTGCTCTTGCTTTGACTTTGTTTGCATTTTTATTTTCACTATCAATTTTTGCGCTTAAAAATGCCAGCCGATCAAAGCTTAAAAAACTGAGCGAAAAGGGAAAAGAAAAAGCAAAATTATGCATAGACACTGTGTCGGAATTTGACGAAGTTTCCGCTTCGCTTCAAATCGGACTAAACATTGCACACATCGCTTCAATGGCTTTGATTTGTTTTGCTGTTTGGAGTGAGTTTGGCGCAAATTACGTGTTGCCTTATGGCGCAATTGCCACTGTTGTTTTATATTTATTTGCTGATGTTTTGCCTAAAAATTTAGGTGAAAAACGCAGTGAATATTTCGCCCTGTCTTTAATAGGCTTTGTGCGTTTCTTTGTGGTGTTTTTCAAACCCATTACTTATATTTCAAACGCTTTAGCCAAGGCTTTTGAAAGCCAAACTGTCGGCGAAACTGAGGTTAGTGTAACCGAAGACGAGCTTTACGACATCATCGAAAATATGACCGAAGAGGGTGAGCTCAATGCCGAACAAGGCGAACTGATAAGCTCTGCTTTGCACTTTGCCGACGTTACAGTTGAGGCTGTTTTAACGGCTAGGGTTGACGTTTGTGCCATTGATATTGACGACGATAAAGCCGAAATTACCGAAACAATTTTAACGGCAAAACACAGCCGTTTACCTGTTTATCGTGATAGTATCGACAATATAATCGGTATTTTGCAAATTAAAAAATATATAAAAACTGCCCTCAGAGAGGGCGATGACTTAGAACTCGAAGAACTTTTAGACGAAGCATATTTTGCCCATGCAAGCACGAATATAGCCGAACTTTTCCCCGTTATGAGCCGAAAAAAGCTCAATATGGCAGTGGTTTCTGACAGTTACGGCGGAACTTTGGGAATAGTTACCATCGAGGATATTTTGGAAGAACTCGTCGGCGACATTTGGGATGAAGACGATGTTGTCAGTGAAACTTTTGTCAAAGCTGATGACGGAACGGTTTTAATCGACGCCGAAGCGTCTGTCGAAGACACCTTTGAATTTTTAGAATTTGAAGACCCCGAAGACACAGAATGGGAACATAAAATCATAGCCGAATGGGCATATGAACAATTTGACCTCTTGCCCTCCGAAGGTGATAGCTTTGATTATCACGGCATTGCATTTGAAATTTCAGAAATGCAAAACCGCAGAATTATGAAGCTCACAGCACGTATGTCTGTACGGGAGGTTAAGGAATGATTGATGTAATTTTTTATGCTACAATTTTGCTGCTTATAGTACTTTCAGGAGTTTTGACAACTTCCTCGACGGCACTTTTGTCCGCAAACACCGTAAGGCTTGAAAACCTCTCCGAAGAGGGAAATAAAAAGGCGAAAACCGCCTTTAACATCACCGAAAAACTAGAGAGAACTCTCTCCGCCCTTTCGCTTGCAAATTTTCTTGTGAACACTGCAACGGTAGTTTTTGCCGTAAGATATTTTACTTCAAGCGAAAATGTACTTTATATAATTGGATTTACGGCGATAGTCGCCCTGCTTCTTATCATATTTGGCGAGGCTGTTCCAAGGGCAATCGCTATGAATAATGCCAGCACCTTTGCTGTTAGATTTGCATATTTTTCTGCTGTAATTACGACGATTTTACTGCCAATAACTGCGTTTTGCGAACTTTTGATAAGAATTTTTGTAAGACCTGAAACCGAGGCAGACTCACAAAATTCAGCCGAGGAAACCGCAACAGAAGAGCTTGAAGCAATTTTAGACACGGTTGAGGACGAGGGAATTATAGACGAAGAACGCTCTGAGTTGATACACGCTGCCTTGTCGTTTTCGACAATTTCCGCAAGCGATGTCATGACCGCAAGGGTTGATGTCGTGGCGATTGATATAGAAAGTGATTTTAACGAAATTTATGCAATTGTCGAGGAGTCCACACATTCACGACTTCCGATTTTTGAGGGAAGTTTGGATAATATTATAGGCGTTTTGCACCTAAATCACTTTTTAAGAGCGATTTTAGAGGACAAAACCGCAGATATTAGAGATGTTATGATAGAACCTTGTTATGTCTATAAAACTCAAAAATTACCCTCAGTTTTGGGTGAACTCAAAAAGAAAAAGACGCATATTGCAGTTGTCACGGATGAATATGGCGGTTCTATGGGTATTATTACCATGGAAGATGTTTTGGAAGAACTTGTCGGCGATATCTGGGACGAAACGGACGTTATTGAGCAGGAAATTGTCGAAACTTCTGACGGAGTTTACACGCTTGACGGCGATTTGAGCATCTCCGACTTTTTGGAGTTAACCGAACTTGACGAAGAGGAATTTGAGTCCGGAAGCTCAACTGTCGGTGGTTGGTGTATTGAAGTTTTGGGTCATTTTGCGATTATGGGCGAGAGCTTTCAATACAAAAATCTCACCGTTACAATCGACAATATGGACGGACTTCGTGTTGATCGCATTACAATTAGATCCGAAAATATGGACTAATTATTTCGCATTTTAAAGGAATTAACATATGAAATTACCGAAAATAGGTAAAAAATTTAAAATATTTTTGAAAATTTGTGTGGCTGGTGTTCTGCTTGTAATCGCCCTCACACTGGGAATTAATGCCTATGTTAAAAACAGCACAGAAGACTATTTTTTGACATTGGAAGATCTTGAAAATATAGAAGATGTTGACTGTGTTTTGATCTTAGGCTGTGCCGTTTTGCCCGATAATCAGCCGAGTAAAATGCTTGCTCATAGGCTGGAAACTGGGCTTGGTGTCTATGCAATCGGCGCTGCGCCGAAAATTTTGGTAAGTGGCGACCACGGGCAGATGTATTATGATGAAGTTTCGGTCATGCGTGACTATTATCTTGAATTGGGCGTTCCTACGGAAAATGTTTTTATGGACCATGCAGGTTTTTCGACATACGAGAGCATGTACAGGGCAAAGAATATTTTCGAAGCAGATAAAATCATCATCGTAACGCAGGAATATCACCTTTACAGGGCGATATTTTCCGCAAGAGAGCTTGGTATTGAAGCTTACGGCGTTGCCGCCGATGGGTCGAATTACTCAGGGCAGACCTACAGAGATTTCAGGGAGATGCTTGCAAGAGTTAAAGACTTTTTCTTTGCGCACTTCGAAGTTTTGCCCACGCATTTAGGTGAAGTTATTCCCGTTTCAGGGGATGGAAATGTTACAATAGGATAAAAAATCCGCTCAAAATTTTGAGCGGATTTTTTATATTTTTTTGTTATTTAACCCTTTGCCGCTTGCTTTTTCGCCAAAGCATTTTCAGCATATCCCATCAAGAAAACTGAAGCGATGATGATAAGTCCACCGATAACTTCGTTCATTTTTGGAGCTGTGCCATATACGAAAAATACAGCTGTTAGAGTTGCGATTGGCATGAAGTTCAAGAAGATATTTGCCATGTTAACGCCTATCAATTTAATTGAATAAATATTTAGGAAGTAAGCAAATGTCGCATTGAATACACCCAAGATTACAAGTGCAATAATGATGCTTGAAAGGTTTGCACTCACGATTGCTGTGTCGATTGGATAAGCAACCAAGAATGGCGCAGAAGCTATTGTACCAACAATTGCGTTCCAGAAAAGGATGGTACTTTTTTCATACTTCGTAGGAACGTTGTCAGCAAGGAAGCAATAAGCTACCCAAGCTAGAACTGAACCGATTGAAAGACCGTAACCCAAAATGTTTGTATCGCCAAAGTTTTCTGGTGTGATACCCATAATGATATATAGTCCGACAAGACCGATTAGAACTGCAACCCAACCCAAACCACTGCTTTTCTTTTTGAAAATCAATGTGTTAAAGATTAGAGAAAACGCCGCCGCTAAACCGAATAGCAATGAAGGAACACCAGCACCAACATGGGAAACACTAAGGTTTGTTAATGTATGGAACAAGAATGTTCCGACAAAACCAGAGATAACAATAATTGGAATATGTTTACCTTCGATTTTCATACTTTTCTTTGTTGCTAAGTTATAAGCAAGAAACAGTACAGCCATAATAGCAAGTTGCAAGAAAGTAATAACGGCTGGATCCATTGCCTTGGTATCTGTTATGATATTTCTTGCCATGTATGACACACCGTAAATGATAGCAACTATGGTTATCGCAACGTAACCTAATGTTTTGTTCTGTTTCATAAGCTCACCGCCTAACCTTGGTTAACGCGTGAAGTTTTGTCTAGTGAAGCTTCTACAATTGCATCAATAGCTGCGCATTGTTCGTCAGAAAGAAGAGCTTTTCCGCCAACTTTTTCAATGATTTCCATTGAACGCTCTAGTGATTTTTGGCGAATGTCTTTTCCACCTTGTGCAAGCCAGTTGTTGTAGTTATCACGTTGGATAAGGTCAGGAGCAATAA
>CAYJOS010000032.1:0-17998 GCA_964371875.1 uncultured Oscillospiraceae bacterium
TGTATACTCCGCACCCTAACCGCATCTCGCCGTTCGGGGGCGAGTCCCCGACGTGTTTTGCTTACTTTTTCACGAGAAAAAGTGAGCCCTCGGAGAGCGTTCTTTAGTTTCTTTTTTCTCTAATTTAACTACTTTTTAAAGCAAAACTTATCAACAATTCCTTGTTTAAAACTCAACAACTTAATGTTCAAAGCTGTTGAAAATAATTTGACCAAAAACAGCTGTTGAAAACCATAAAAATTATGAACAAAATTTCCAACATTGAAAAGCTAGCATTCCCAAGGCATAAACCCACTTTTCCACATAAATTTCGCCTACTACTACGTCTACTACCTAAACATATATACTGATACTTTTATATAGGGGAGAACCACACATGAAATTTTCTTGCGACAATAAAGAACTTCTTGCCGCTATTACCAAGGCTTCGAGAGCCTCATCCCAAAAAAGTCCAACACCTGCTCTTGAAGGTCTTTTAATACAAGCAGGCCATAATTTAACAATTACAGGTTATGATTTGAAACGTGGAATTTATACTTCTATTGATGCCGATGTTATAGAACCAGGCTCTATAGTTTTAAATACCAAACTTTTTAGTGAAATTATTAGAAAATTTCCCGATAGTAAAGTCACTATAACTTGTGATAATAACCTTTTAACAAAACTTACCTGTAATAATTCTGATTTTGAAATTGTCGGAATTAATTCTGATGACTTCCCAGCTCTTCCAGAATCTGACGGAAAATCAAACATCACACTAGATCAAGCTAAACTTCGCTCTATGATTAACGAAACAGTTTTTTCAGTTTCTGATAACGAAGCAAGACCTGTTTATACCGGAGCACTTTTTGATGTTGAAGACCAAAATCTTACAATTGTTGCAGTTGATGGCTTTAGACTTGCCCTAAGAAAAGAAGAGCTTGACAGTTGCAATATGGAAAATTCTTCTTTCATTGTTCCAGCTTATGCACTTTCTGATGTTGAAAAAATCTGCACAGATGACGATGAATCAGTTATAATCACAGTAGGTGAAAAACACATTTGCTTCAGAGCCGGAAATACTTTTCTGATTTCAAGAAGATTAGACGGTGAATTTTTAAACTACAAAAAGTCCATACCAGAACTTGCAGTTTATGTTTATAAAAGCGAAAGATCAGAACTTTTAAAAGCAGTTGACCGTGTAAGTCTTGTCATTGTCGATAAAATAAAATCTCCACTTCGATTTTTATTTGAAAAAGACAGTATTTCAATCGACTGCACAACTGCAATCGGTAAATCACAAGACTATGTCAATGTCGAACTTTTAACAGAACCATATCCAGTTGACGAACTTTTAATCGGCTTTAATGACAAATACATGAGAGATATTTTAAGAAATATTCCAGCAGACGAATTTACACTAAATGTCACTTCAGGGACAACTCCAATGGTTGTTTTACCTGCTGACGGCAGTGATAAATTTAAATATATGATTTTACCTGTTCGCTTAAGAGCAGATTAAAAAAAGGAAAATAAAAAATGCAAAAAATTATTATTAACACCGAGTTTATAAAACTAGACTCAGCCCTAAAACTTGCTAACACTGTCGGTTCTGGTGGTGAAGCAAAAATTCTCATACTCGACGAACAAGTCAAGGTAAACGGTGAAGTTTGCACTATGAGAGGTAAAAAATTATATAACGGCGATAAATTTGAAATTTCAGGTGAAGTTTTTGAAATTGTAAAATAATGCAAGAGGAATTTAAATTTAATGCTTGTTAAAGAACTCAAACTTACAAATTTTCGCAATTATGAAAATGAAAATTTCATTTTTGACCCAAATGTAAATATAATTTGCGGTGAAAATGCTCAGGGAAAGACAAATTTACTCGAAGCTGTTTTACTTTTAACAGGCTGTAAAAGCTTTAGAACAAGGTTTGACAAGGAATTAATTTCCTTTTCCTCTGACACGGCAACTATAAACGCAAAATTTTTATCGCATGAGAGAGAACAAAACACAGAAATTTTATTTCGGCGAGGAATACGGCGAAGTATCAAAAAAAACGGAGTGAAGAAAAAAGCTTCTGAACTTTCTGAAGAACTAAATGCTGTACTTTTTTCACCTGATGACCTGATGATGATACGTGATGGAGCTTCTAGCAGAAGAAAATTTATTGACATGGCAGTCAGCCAGCTTCGGCCAAAATATTCTGCTCTCCTCTCACGCTATGCAAAATTATATGAACACAAAACTAAAATTTTAAAAAATCAGGAAAAAAATCCCTCACTTTTACAAACACTGGATGATTTTTCTGAATCCATGGCTCAAACCTCGGCTTTAATCGTGAGATACAGGTCTTCATTTTCCAACAGGGTATGTGGAAAAGCTTCTGAAATTCACAGAGAATTTTCTGGTGATACAGAGGAAATGACGGCAGTTTATAAGACAATTTCCACAATTTCTGACACAAAAGCTTCGGCTAATGAGATTTTCGAAATGATAATGACATATCAAAATGAGGTCAGAGAGCGTGAAATCGCCGCCCAGTGCTGTCTTTGCGGTATTCATAGAGATGATATCGAAATTACGATAAACGGCAATTTGGCACGTCAATTCGCCTCTCAGGGGCAGGCTCGAACGGCGGCACTCTCTCTAAAACTTGCCGAGAGGATGATATTTTTTGAAGAAACAGGTGAATATCCTGTGCTTTTACTTGACGATGTTTTGAGTGAGCTTGACCAAAAAAGACAGGAATTTGTCCTAAACCGCATAGACGGCGGACAAGTTTTCATCAGTTGCTGTGAAAATGAGGAAATTTCCAAAAAAACAGGTGGAAAAGTTATCATGATTAATCAGGGTAAGGTTTTTAATTAAAAAACGTGGGGGAGCTTGAGGGGAAAAGATTTTGCCAATTGCGATTGGCGATTTTTGGATAAAGCATTTCGCTCACTGCGGTGAGCGAGAGTTTCGCTTGTTGCGACAAGCGACCAAGGCTCTGCCTTTGGATACCGAAATTTTTTGAAAAAAATTTAGTAAAACTTTAATTTTACGTTTTTTTTCATTATGCTAATTTTTCACTTATTAAAACAAGGAGGGGTTGTTTATGTATCTTCACATAGGAAGCGGAATTGCAATCGGAGTTGACGATATAGTCGGAATTTTCGACCTTGATAACAGCTCTTATTCACATATAACCCGTGAGTTTTTGAAAAAAGCTCAACAGAAAAACGATGTTGAGGAAGCAACAGACGATTTGCCGAAAAGTTTTGTTTTAACCGAAATTGACGGAAAACAAACCGTTCATCTTTCTCAGTTTACATCGATAACGCTGATGAACAGAATTCATCAAAATAAGATTTAAGGAGTTTCTATGTCTGACATTCAGGAGAAAATCACACAAGATTATGACGCTTCGGCTATTCAAGTTTTAGAAGGGCTTGAAGCGGTTAGAAAACGTCCAGGTATGTACATCGGTTCGACTTCGTCCAGCGGTTTGCATCACTTGGTATACGAAATCGTTGACAACGCAATCGACGAGGCTTTGGCTGGTTATTGCACAAAAATAGAGGTTGTTATAGAAGAAGATAATGTAATTCGAGTAGTCGATAACGGCCGTGGTATTCCCGTTGACATTCAAGGTCAAACAGGAAAACCAGCACTGGAAGTTGTTTACACAGTCCTACACGCAGGCGGAAAATTCGGCGGTGGTGGATACAAAGTTTCGGGCGGTTTGCATGGTGTTGGTGCTTCGGTTGTTAACGCACTTTCAGAGTGGCTTGAAGTTGAAGTTCATAAAAATGGAAATATTTACAGCATGAAATTCTCACGTGGAGATATAGTGCAAGGTATGGAAATTATTGGAACTACCGATAAAAACGGAACTCAAGTCCGCTTTAAACCAGACCCAGAAATGTTCGAAGAACTGGTCTATGACTACCAAATTTTGTATAAACGTATGCGTGAGCAAGCATTCTTAAACGCTGGTCTCACAATTTCAATCGCCGACAAACGCACAGAAGACGGCGAAAACAAAGAAATGTGCTACGAGGGCGGTATACGCCAATTCGTTGAATATATAAACCGCAATAAAACTGCACTTCACAGTGAAGTAATTTACATGCAAGGCGACAGGGAAGACAGCACAGCCGAAATTGCTCTGCAATATAACGACGGCTATAATGACATGACGGTTTCCTTTGCAAACAACATCAATACACCTGAAGGTGGTATGCATGAGGAAGGTTTCCGCCGTGCTCTCACTACGGTTTTGAATAACTACGGTAAAAAAGTTGGACTTCTAAAAGGTGAGGACAAACTCTCTGGTGAAGACTGTCGTGAAGGTCTAACAGCTATCATTTCTGTAAAGCTCACAAACCCACAATTTGAGGGTCAAACCAAGGCAAAACTTGGTAATAGTGAAATCAGAACACTTGTAAATTCAGTGGTTTCTGACCGATTAGAGCAGTTTTTAGAAGAAAACCCAGCAATAGGAAAAATTATCCTTGAAAAAGGATTAACCGCTTCAAGAGCGAGAGAAGCCGCAAGAAAAGCTAGGGAAAATATCCGCCGTAAAAATGCACTCGAAGGCTCTACACTCCCCGGAAAACTTCGTGACTGTAACGAGAGAAATGCCGAACTTACTGAAATTTACATCGTCGAGGGTGACTCGGCGGCGGGCTCTGCGACTGGCGGACGTGACAGTAAATTCCAAGCAATCTTGCCACTTTGGGGTAAAATGCTAAACGTTGAAAAATCCAGAGCTGATAAAGTTTATGGAAACGACAAATTGATGCCTGTTATCACAGCCCTTGGAGCTGGTATTGGCGAAGAATTTGACCTTGAAAAACTGCGTTACCACAAAGTCATTATCATGGCGGATGCTGACGTCGACGGATCACATATCAGAACCCTACTTTTGACATTTTTCTTCCGTTTTATGCGTCCATTAATCGAAAGTGGACATGTCTATGCAGCTATGCCTCCGCTTTATAACCTAAAAAGAGGTAAAGTCACAAAATATGCTCACACAGACGAGGACAGAGACAGAATAGCAGCTGAAATGCGTGGAGATAATGCCAATGCAAAAATTGACATTTCACGAAACAAAGGTCTTGGTGAGATGAACGCAATCGAGCTTTGGGAAACTACTATGAACCCCGAAAGCAGAATTTTGAAGCGTATTGAGCTTGAAGATGCTGTTAGAGCTGATGAAATTTTTACCATTTTGATGGGTGAAAAAGTTGAACCTAGAAAAGAATTTATTGAGGTAAACGCAAAATACGCCGTAAATCTAGATATCTAGACGGACGTCATAATTCACCATAAATGCAAAACTTTGATTTATGGTAGAAATAAGGAATAATAAAAGTTTTACTAAATTTTTTTCAAAAAATTTTGGGGTCTTGGGGCAACGCCCTTAGTCGCTTATCGCAATAAGCGAAATCTCTCGTTCCCTTGCACGAAGTGCACAAAAAATAATTCCTATTCGTTTTCGGAAAAACTCTAATTAAGGAGATAATATTTTGTCTAAAAATAACGATAACACAACAGTTGATTTATCATACCCTAACCAAAAAATTCAGCACACCGACCTAGTAAAAGAAATGGAAAGCTCTTACATTGAGTATGCCATGAGCGTTATTGTCGGCCGTGCTTTGCCCGATGTCCGTGACGGTTTGAAGCCAGTTCACAGAAGAATTTTATACACCCTCTATGAGGATAAACTCACTCACGACAAGCCATTTCGCAAAAGTGCGACTGCTGTTGGTGACGTTTTGGGTCGTTATCATCCACATGGTGACGGCTCGGTTTACGATGCTCTTGTCCGCTTGGTTCAGGACTTTTCGCTTCGCTATCCGCTAATCGAAGGCCACGGAAACTTCGGTTCTGTCGATGGTGACCCTGCGGCGGCTTATAGATATACTGAGGCTCGTTTGGGCAAAATCAGTGATGAATTATTGCGTGATATCGAAAAAGATACGGTCAATTTCGACCCCAACTTTGACGATACAAGGGAAGAACCACGTGTTTTGCCCTCACGTTTTCCAAACCTTTTGGTCAACGGATCAACAGGTATCGCCGTCGGTATGGCGACCAACATTCCACCGCACAACTTAACAGAGGTAATAAATGCCAGCTTGTGCGTTTTGGAAAACCCAGAAGTTGAATTATTTGAACTTTTGACACATATTTCGGGGCCAGATTTTCCAACTCGTGGAATAATTATGGGAAGAACTGGAATTCGCTCCGCCTATGCGACTGGTAAGGGCAGAGTTGTGATGCGTTCACGCACAGATTTTGAAGAATATGGAAACGGTAGAATTAGAATTATTGTCACCGAACTTCCATATCAAGTAAATAAGCGTGTTTTGATTGAAAATATCGCCGAGCAAGTCCGTGATAAAAAGCTTGAAGGCATTTCTGGGCTTCGTGATGAGTCCGACAGAAACGGTATGCGTATTGTCATTGAGTTGAAAAAAGATGCAAATAGTCAGGTCGTTTTGAACCGACTTTTTGCCCAAACTTCACTGCAAACCAGCTTTGCAATTAACATGCTTGCACTGGTTAACGACCAAAGTCAGCCCAGAATTTTGAATTTAAGACAAATTTTGGATGAATACCTAGCATTCCAAAAGGAAGTTATTACCAGAAGAACTCAATTTGACCTCAAAAAAGCTCAAGAAAGAGCACATTTGCTCGAAGGTTTGCTCATCGCTCAGGATAATATCGACGAAGTCATCAAAATTATCCGCACTAGTTATGACGATGCGAAGCAAAAATTGATGGATAGATTTAGTTTATCTGACGTTCAAGCGCAGGCAATTTGCGACATGCGACTAATTTCGCTTCAAGGTCTAAACCGTGAAAAATTAGAAGCTGAATACAATGAGTTGAAGGTAAAAATTGACTATTTCCTAGATTTGCTATCTTCAGATGAAAAAATTCGTGGTGTTTTGAGAGATGAATTGATAGAAATTCGTGATAAATTCGGTGATGAACGCTATACAGAAATCCAAGATGTGGAAGATGAAATAGACATTGAAGACCTCATTGAAGAGGAAGAATGTGTATATACTTTGACACATAATGGATATATCAAGCGTGCTCCAGCCAATGTTTACAAGGCTCAAAAGCGTGGCGGTCGTGGAATAACAGCCATGGCAACCCGTGAAGAAGACTATGTAGAAACCGTATTTACTGCAAGTACACACGACTTTTTGATGTTTTTCACCAGTAAAGGTAGAGTTTTTCGCAAAAAAGGCTATCATATTCCTGTTGCGGGTAGAACTGCTAAGGGTTCAAATATTGTAAATATTATACAAATCGACCAAGGTGAAAAAATTAACGCAATGCTTCACATTCGTGAGTTTGATGAGGATGTTTTCCTTGTTATGGTCACAAAAAATGGTACGGTTAAACGTTTGTCATTGTCACAACTGAAAAATATTAGAGTTTCGGGAATTCGTGCTCTAAAGCTTGACGAGGGTGATGAATTAATTGACGTTCGTATTACAGATGGTAATCAAAATATCATTATTGCGACGAATTTGGGTTACTCAATTTGCTTCCGTGAAACCGATGTTCGACCAATGGGTCGTGATGCTGTCGGCGTTCGTGGCATAAAATTGCGTGAAGGTGACTTCTGTGTGTCCGCCGCTCGTGCACGTGAAGGTGCGACTGTTCTATCAGTTACAGAAAATGGATTTGGAAAAAGAACAGCCGTTGAAGAATACCTCAGAGGCGACTCAGGGCCACAAAATCGAGGTGGTTTAGGTGTTAAAAACTATCAAGTAACAGAAAAAACAGGCAAAATTGCCGCCGTAAAAGTTGTTGATGATGAAGAAGATGTACTATTAATCAGTGACGACGGAACTATAATAAGAATGGCAGTAACTGACATTTCTGTCTATGGTAGACAGACACAAGGTGTTAAATTAATGCGTGTTCAAGAAGGCTCACGAGTGATTTCACTAGCAAGAACTGAAAAAGAAGCTGAAGTAGCTGATGAAGATGAAGAAGGATCTGAAGCTGAAAATTCAGGCGAAAATGTAGCTGAAGAAACAGCAGAAACAGTTGTGACCGAAGAATAATATTGAAGGGGAATTTTTAAATAAATTCCCCTTAACCCTTGGAGGAAAAATGAAAGAAATTACCTTATTTACTGACGGCGCATGTTCAGGAAATCCTGGTCCTGGGGGCTGGGGGAGCATTTTAATGTATAAAGAGAGCTATAAAGAGCTGTCAGGTGGCGAAGCTCATACTACGAATAATCGTATGGAAATTACGGCTGTAATCGAGGGTTTGAATGCATTAAAAGAGCCATGTAAGGTTGAATTGTATTCAGATTCAAAGTATGTAATTGATGCCTTAGAAAAAGGCTGGGCAGTGTCTTGGAGGTCAAAAGGCTGGATAAAATCTGACAAAAAACCTGCTTTAAATTCAGATTTATGGGAAGTGCTTTTGTCTTTGTGTGAAAGACATGAAGTTAAATGTCACTGGGTTAAAGGACATGCTGATAATCCATATAATAACAGATGTGACAAGCTCGCTGTTGAGCAATCTATGAAATTTAAAGGAATATTATAATTTTTTGGGAGTGATATAAATGATCGGAATTATATGTGCTGTTAAAGAAGAAATAACACCATTTTTGGAAAATTTAGAAATAGAAACCATAACGAAAATTGCAGGTTTGACATTTATGTGTGCGTCTGTGGGGGACAAAACTGTCGTTTTGGTAAGAAGTGGAATGGGAAAAGTCAATGCCGCCATTGCAGCGCAATGTATGCTGGATAATTTTGCCGTTTCAAAGTTGATTATGTGTGGAGTTAACGGTAGTATTGACAAAAATTTGAATTTATTTGATGTAACAGTGTGCGAAAAATGCACTCACCACGATTTACCAATGGAAATAATTATAAAAGATTACCCAAAAATGGAAGATATATGGTTTAAAAATGATGTAGATTTGGTTAAAATAGCACTAGAATGTGATGCAAATTTAAATAAAACCGTCATGTTGACAGGTGAAAAGTTTATAGATACTGACGGCAGAAAGGAATTAATTGACAGATTTGAAGGTGAGGGCTTGCTCGCAGTCGACATGGAAACCGCAGCAGTCGCTCAAGTCGCATTGGCAAATAAAGTTCCATTTTTATGCATCAGAGCGGTGTCCGACACGGAAGAAGAGTCAGGTTTAGACATTTTTTGGCAGAATGTGGGAAAAGCATCAGTGTTAGCTTTTGAAGTTTGTAAAAAAATTATAGAAAAGTTAAAATAATGATTGACAATGAACTAGATTTGTGTTATTCTTATATAGTTCTTAAGTTAATATCGCGGGGTGGAGCAGTTCGGTAGCTCGTCGGGCTCATAACCCGAAGGTCGTCAGTTCAAATCTGGCCCCCGCAACCATAAAAGTCCTAAAATCGTAAGATTTTAGGACTTTTTCTATATTTTAGTATTAATTTGTTTAAATTATGGGCTGTTTTAATTGGTAAAATATTCTGACAATGGGGTGGACACTTATATTTCATTTGTTTACAGCGACGCAAATTTTGAGCTTATCACTTCACAAATCATATCAGTTATACTATTAATTGAAGTCTAATATATTTTGTTATAGTTTTGACATTGTAGATTTCCTATGATATAATCAAAATTACAGTATAAAAAGAGGTGAAAAAATGGAAAAACTTCTACATATTGCCTCTAATGCAGAGGTGAAAAGAAAAAGTATTAAGCGTATATCTATAGTTGATCAGGTTTGTGATTCTATTAGAAAAGATATTGTAAATGGCACATTAGCAGCAGGAGATAAGCTCCCATCTGAATCTGAATTTGCCGAAATTTTTGGTGTAAACAGACTTAGTGTCCGTATGGCGTTACAAAAACTAAGTACTTTAGGTTTAATCGAAACTCGTGTTGGTGAAGGCTCTTTCGTGTGTGAATTTTCGTTAAAATCTGTTTTAAGTGAAATTGCAGTTTTTTATGAATCAGAGGACAGATATAAAGATGTCACTCAATTGCGTAATTTGCTTGAATATGAATGTATGCAACTTGCTATAAACTCAGCCACCGAGGATGAAAAAGAAAGCTTAAAAAACGCGCTTAACATATATAATGAATGTGCTGAGATATACAACAAAGACTTAAACAATATGGAAGCATTAAAACGTGTTGCAGCGTCCGATTTTAATTTTCACTATACTATAGTTTCGATGAGTCATAATCAGATATACAAAGATTTATATTATATGGTTCAACAACTTATTAAAGAACATATTATAAGACTTTACAGTGAGCGCAGTATGCAAAGAAAGCAGGCAGGTCTTTCACCTTTTGGAAAAAATGATGTGCATGAAAAATTGGTTAATGCTATTATTAACAAAAACTCCGACAAGCTTCGTGAGATAATGGATGAACACTTGTGGATTATAGGTGATTAGATCAAAATAGTCAATCCGTAGTGAATGGTAAAACATTTGCTGCGGATTTTTGTATTATTTGCAAATATTTTCCTGATATATTTGTGCTATAATACAAAAAAATTAAATTCTATTGACATATACTATCCTGTATGATATAAATGTTACATAGCGAACAACTGAATAACTAAATGTAGTTCACATGTTCAAATCTAACAATTATTAAGGAGTAGTAACTATGAAAATTACACATGTTGACGTAATGATGCTTGAAGCTAACAAACCAAAGCCAAATAACGGTCCTGATGCTCCCGTGGATTGGACTAACCTCGACTGGCGTCCTGTTGTATGCCGTGTTTACACTGATGAAGGAATTTACGGCGATGGCGAAGCTGCAATGGCATACGGCGGTGCGGCTGAAGGCGCTTTCGGCATGACAAGAGAGCTTGCAAAACTTATAATTGGCATGGACCCAATGCTAAACGAAGGTATTTGGGAAAAAATATATAAACAAACTTTCTGGGGACAAAACGGCGGACCTGTTTTCTTTGCAGGACTATCTGCTCTTGATATGGCTCTTTGGGATATTAAAGGTAAAGCCCTAAATGTTCCACTTTCAACATTACTTGGCGGACAAAGACGAGATAATTTACGCTCATATGCCAGCCAACTTCAGTTTGGTTGGGGTGACCCACTAACTCCTGCTTTCACAACTGAGCAATATGTTGAAAACTCAATGAAAGCTGTTAACCAAGGTTATGATGCAATCAAAATCGACTTCTTTACATTTGATAAAGAGGGTAACACCTATTCAGAAGAGGAACGCACAGGACTTTTAAAACCATATTATGTCGATTTGGTTGAAGAGCGTGTTGCAGCTGTTCGTGAAGCTATTGGCCCAAATGTTGATATCATTATGGAAAACCACTCTTTCCTAGATGCTCAATCAGCAATTCAAATTGGTCGCCGTGTTTCAAAATATAACATTTTCTGCTATGAAGAGCCAAACACACCAACTCCAAAAACTGCAAAATTCATCAGCGAAAAACTAGATATTCCAATCGCCAGTGGTGAAAGAATTTACACTCGTTGGCAATATGCTCCTTATTTTGAAGACCAATCAATCCAAATGATTCAACCTGATATCGGAACTTGCGGTGGTATCACAGAAATCAAAAAGATTTGTGACATGGCTCATACATACGATGTTGGTGTTCAAGTTCACGTTTGCTCAAGCCCACTTTGCACAGCAGCTGCACTGCAAATTGAGAGCGTTATTCCAAACTTTATTATCCACGAACACCACGTATTTAACCTACAACAATATAACAAAGACTTCTGCATTTACGATTATCAACCTGTAAACGGTAAATTTGAAGTTCCAACAAGACCAGGTAACGGTAATGAACTTTCAGAGTACGCATTAACACACTGCACAAAAGTAACCGTTAAATAATTTTTGAATTATATGACACGGTGGAGTATAGATTTGATAGCTCTACCGTGTCATATCTTATATGAAAACTTTAAAAAGAGGTGCAGATATTTTGAAAGAAATCGCATTAAAATATGGCAGTGGTAAGATTAAATTTCAATATCCTGAAGAAGATATTATAAATACAATCGAACCAAATCACGTAGACCTCACTGGAACTAGCGGAGCGGAAATTGTAAAAAAGTCACTTGAAAATCCAATTGGCACAAAACGTCTTTCCGAACTTGTGAAACCGGGCGAAAAAGTTTGCGTTATAATACCCGACATTACAAGAGCATGGCAATCTACTTCAGTTTATATTCCACCTGTTATTGACGAGATAAGCAAAGCAGGTGTTAAAGACGAGGACATTATTTTAATATCAGCCACAGGTTCTCACCGTGAGCAAACAAAGGAAGAACATATCACTCTTGTCGGAGAAGATGTATATAATCGCATAAAAATTTACGACCACGATTGCCACGATAAAGAAAACCTTGTTTATCTGGGCGAATCATCATATGGGACACCAATTTTCCTTAATAAAATGGCAATGGAATGTGACCACATAGTGCTAACCGGTGGCGCAATTTTACACTTTATGGGCGGATATGGCGGAGGACGAAAATATGTAGTTCCCGGAATTGCCGGCTACAAAACTATAATGCACAACCACAGTTATGCATTAAATGAAGGCTTTGGGTCTGGAAGTAATCCTGAAGTTAAAGCCACAAACATGACACATACAAACAAGCTTCATATGGATTTGACTGAAATTGCAGCAAAAGCAAAGCCTCTATTTATGATGAATGTTGTCGTCGACAGTGAAAAACGTATTACTCATGCATTTTCTGGCGATTATTTACTGGCGCATGAAAAAGCATGTGAGATGGTTAAATATCTCGACTGCGTTGAAATCGAAGAAAAAGCAGATTTAGTAATCGGCTCTGGTTGCGGTTTTCCAAAAGATATCAATCTCTATCAAATCAACAAGCCTATTACAAATGTGCTTGAAGCTGTGAAGCCTGATGGAGTTATGATTATTGCCGCAGAATGTTGCGAATTTTTTGGAAGCGAAGATACAGAAAACATCATAGTTAAATACGACAATATGATGGACCGTGAAAGAGATTTGCGAGATAATTTTTCAATCGGAAAATTTGCAGGTTATAGACCTGTTGAAATCGCAGAACAAGTTCATATGATTTTAGTTAGCTCATTCACTCCTGAAATGCTTAAAAACACAAAAATCATTTGTGCAAGCACTATGGACGAAGCAATAGAAAAAGCTAAATCAATACTTGGAAAAGAGCACCCATCAACTATAATCATGCCATACGCAGCCAATACATTGCCACTTATGAAGTAAGTATAAAAGCAAAATACAAATAAAATCAATAAGGAGAGCATGGATATGGAACTTTTTGCAAAAAGATATCTAAACATCGCCATTGCAGCTATTATCGGTTTGTCCACATATTTCTTTCTGCCTGCAGCTAATGGTTTGACAGAAATTGGTGTTGCAACCGTCGCAATTACTGCATTTACCGCATATCTTTGGGTTACAGGATACACCACATGGTCTAGTTTTCTTGCACTTGCACTTTATGCAATTGCAGGCACAGCTGCACCATTAACAGTTTTTGGCTGGGGTTTTGGTAACTTAGTTACTGTGTTCTGTATAGTTATCGCAATTATCAACATCGCACTTCAACGCTCAGGCTTTATCGAGCGTTTCATCACTTGGTTTATCACAAGAAAAGCAGTTGTCGGTCGTCCTTGGGTTTTTATAGGATTATATCTAACAGCTATTTTCGTCGCTTCTTGCTTTATTGACGTTATTACAATCACAGTTATTTCACTTGCAATTGTTAAAGGCATTTGTTCAGAGCTTGGCTATAAGCCTGGAGATAAATTCACAACTATGATTTGCCTTGCTTCTATTTGGGTAATCATGTGGGGTTATCTTGCAACACCTATAGGACACACAGTTGCAATCGTCGCTATCAGTATTTATGAAAGCACAACAGGAAATGTTCTTTCATATCTTGACTTCATGCTAATCGGAATTCCTGTCGGAACTATTATGACAATTTTCACCTTCTTCTTCATGCGTTTTGTTATAAAACCTGACATGTCAAACTATGTTAACTTCGACGTTGAAGCAAGAAAAGCAAAAGTTACAAAAATGGGCAAAAGAGAAGCACTTACAGTTACTTGGTTTGTAATCGCTTGCTTGTCAATCATCCTTCCTGATATTATCGTTTTATTTGCTCCAGACCTTGGCGCATGGCTAAAAAGCTTAACAATTATCACACCTGTTCTAGTTGTAATCGCAATCATGTCCGTTACATATGTTGACGGAAAACCATTGGTTGAAATTTCTGATACTATGCATGAAGTTCCTTGGACTATGATTACACTTCTAATCGGTATGATGGGTATGTCAAGCGCACTTGTTGCAGAAACAACAGGTATCACTCAATGGTTAAACTACAACATGGTTAACTTAACATCAGGCATAACAACTTGGGTTCCACTTGTAATTTTGTTTGCAACAGCATCGGCTGTTTTGACAAACCTAATCTCATGCAACGCTGTTGTTAACCTCATGATGGTTATTGCTATGCCGATTGCTATTGCTATGAGTGGAACACTAAACCCACTATCGCTAACTTGTGTTATTGCCGTTGCAGCAAATGCGGGCGTTATGACTCCTGCAGCTTCAGGTGCATCTGCAATCTATCTCGGAAGTGGCTATATCAGCACAAAAGATGCGTTTAAATATGGCCTTACAAGTATTCCACTTGTTGTAATCCTATCAATAGTCTTTATTTATCCCTTGGCTTCATTACTATAAAACATAAATTTTTAGAAAGAGGTATAAGAATATGACATCTCGTGAAAGAGTTTTAGCCGCACTTGCACACAAAGAAGCAGACAGAATTCCATTTGACGTTGGTTCTGGTGGCGCTTGTAAAATGACAAGAGGATTTTATGTGAAACTTCTTGATTATCTTGGAATTAAAGAAGAACCTGTAATACAAGACTTTGTAACTCAAGGTGTTAATGCAAGTGTTGAAGTTTTAAAAGCAATAGGCACAGACGTTGCTGACCCTATGCTACAATCAACAAGAAACCCATCTCCATGCGAAAAGAAATGGGAAGATGAAACAAGCCGTTATGTTGTCGACCCTTGGGGAATAACTTACAGAATGTTAAAATCTCCAGGATACTACTATGACGTTGTTGGAAGCCCTCTTCTAAACACTGAAGAAGACGCAGATGCAGATTATTTTTGGCCTGACTGTGAACCTGTTTTTGAAGAAGGTGCAGCACAAAAATATCGTGATTTAAAAGCTCAAGGCTTCTTTACCAGCACAATTTCAGTGTATGGAAATGGATTTTTACAAATGGCACCCCGTCTATATGGTTATGAAGACTGGCTATCTATGCTTATAGTTGACAAAGACCGTGCCCGTGCTTTCTTAGATAAATTCTTAGAAAGAAAAATCAGATTTTTTGAAAATTACTTTAAATCAGTTGAAAATGAAGTTGACATGGTTTGCGAATTCGATGATTTCGGAACACAAATTTCTCAATTTGTTTCACCAGCTATCTTTAAAGAAATGATTTTACCATACCACAAGGAACTTTTCGGTGCAATTGAAAAAATGTCACCAAATACAACACGTTTCTTACACTCTTGTGGTGCTATCGAGCCTTGCATAGGCGATTTGATAGACGTTGGTGTTCAAGTAATTAACCCTGTTCAAATTTCGGCTACAGACATGAATCCATTCAAACTTAAAGAAAAATATGGTAAAGATATTGTTTTCTGGGGTGGTGGTGTTGACACACAAAAAATCCTACCAACAGGCACAAAACAAGAAGTTGCAGACGATGTTAAGAGAAATATCGACGCACTTGCCCCAGGTGGCGGATTTGTTTTCTCTGCTGTTCACCAAATTCAGCCTGACGTTCCTGTTGAAAACTTCATGACAATGGTTGAAACATTCCAAAAATATAGCTCATATTAATATACAATTTAATTAAATAAAGCCGTTGGCTATGATTAGCTAACGGCTTTTAAAATTAAAAAAATTTAAATTAGAAATTAGTGTGGAGGTTTGACTTGTGAAAATAATATATCAAATAAGTATAATTTTTCTCATAACTGCTATTGGAGAAATTTTGGCATATATAATTGATTTTCCTGTTCCTGCCGGAGTATATGGATTTGCTATATTATTTATTTGCTTGTGTACTGGATTGATAAAACTTGAATATGTTGAAAAAGTTAGTGATTTTTTGCTTGACAATATGCAGATTTTTTTATTGCCTTTGTGTGCACAATTTGCCGATTTTTTGCCCTTTTTGCAAGAGAGAGGATTAATTATTTTAGTTATTGCATTAGCAACAACTGCTGTTTCAATTGGTGCAACAGCTAAACTTTCCGATTTTGTTATAACAATTAAGGAGCGTGTGAAAACATGAGTGAATTTTTTTCAAGCTCGTTTTTTGTCGGAATAATCACTACGATTATCTCTTTTGAAATCGCCGGAGTTGTAAGCAATCGCTTTAAGCATCCTTTGGCAAATCAATATTTATTGGCATCTATTATTCTTGTTATCATTGTAAGAACACTAGATATTACATATGATGAATATTATAATTCTGCAAAGTATATAAACTACTTTGCTACTCCTGCAACTGTTTGTTTTGCAATTCCATTGTATAAGCAAATTAAAGAACTAAAAGAAAATTTGATCCCAATATTTTCTTCAATAGTATTGGGAGTTTTTATAAATATTTCATGTGTTTATCTGCTTTCATCAATTTTAAATACGACTAATCTTGAATATTTTTCTATGATACCAAAACATGTTACGTCGCCGATTTCTGTGCCACTGAGTGCAAAATATGGTGGGATAAGTACAATTACAATTTTGGCTGTTATGGTCAGTGGTGTTGGCGGAAATGTTATGGGTGAAAGTATAATAAAGCTGTTTCGTATTAAACACCATGTGTCAATAGGCGTTGCACTTGGCTCGACATCTCACGCAGTTGGAACAGCAAAAGCCTTGCAAATGGGTGAAACCGAGGGGGCTATGAGTGGTCTTGCAGTTGCGATTACAGGATTTATTACAGTGTTTATCGGACCTGTTTTTACAAACATTCACTTTTAGAAGTGCAAGGCTTTCTGTTTAAAGTGAAGTGAATTTTGAGCTTACAATTTCGCCCATAGTGTTCGCTGCATTTTGCTGTGCTTGCGTGGTGACGTGAGTGTAGGTGTCGAGGGTGAAGCCAGCTGAGAAGTGTCCCAAAATTCCACTGAGCGTTTTGATGTCCACTCCATTCTGGAGTGCGATGGTCGAGAATGAATGTCGAAGGTCATGAAATCTGAGTTTTGGAAGCCCTGCACGTTTCAAAACTCGGTGCAACATATTCAGCACGCTGTCAGGTGAAATCGCTCCACCATTCGGATTTAAGAACACATATTGGCTGTTTGAATTTTTCTGTTTTTGTCTTAAAATTTCTACTGCATCTGCACCGATTGGAATATTTCTATATGAGTTTTTGGTCTTCAGTGGAGCTTCAATGATTTCGCCATTTATTCGTAAAATCTGTCTTTTTACAGAAATTATACACTTTTCATAATCAATATCTGTCCATTTTACTCCAAGCAATTCTCCTCTACGAAGTCCCGTGACTATCTCAATATAGTACATTTCAAACACTCCACTTTTCTTTGCCTCCTCAAAAAATTTTGTCAAATCCTGCGTTGAAAGCGTTCGCATTTCAGCTCTGTAAGCCTTAGGAAGTTCGCAAGATTTTGCCACATTTTCGACTATTAATTTTTGAGTTTTTGCTACATCAAGTGCAGATAAAATTACTTGGTGAATATTTTTTACCGTTTTCACGCTTAATCCCTTGGACTTATTTTGGCTTTCTTTACGCTCAATTCTTCCATTTTCAAGAAGATTTTTGTAAAAACTTTGAAGTTGTAAACCAGTGAGTTTGCTAAGTTTTGTATCGCCAAAATGAGGTTTTATATGATTTTCGATGTAGCCTTTGTAGGTCTGGTGGGAGCTTGGGCGGACTTTGATTTTGGCATAAT
>CAYJOS010000033.1:0-17912 GCA_964371875.1 uncultured Oscillospiraceae bacterium
GCCTAATTTCCAACGCAAGTCCTGTGTCAATATTTTCCTTATAGCTAGATAATTTCTCAGCAAGGTTTTCAAGCGCATTCGCTCTATCGTCATCAAGCAATGATACATCTTGCAAATAAGGTGTTATATGAAGGTCAATAAATTGATTTGTTTCAGCAATTATTTTCCTTATTTCTTTGCTTCGATCATTCAAAATGCTTTTAAGATTTTCTCTTGTAATTCCCGATTTATCGGAAAATTGCTTAGATGCAAGCTCTGAAAATCTTTCTTCATTTTCAATGATTTTATCTAAAAATTCATTCATAATTTTTTACCTTATTAGTAATTACCCATATTTTTACACATTAAGAATTAATATTATCATGAAAAAATGAATTTGTAAACTCATTTGACCTAGATAATGATATTGTTTATCCAATCAACAACAGTACTTTGAATAATTTTATAGGCTTCCTCTTCAAATGGCGAGGAAATTCCAGCGCAATCGCACAATTCTGTTAGTGTTTTCGAGCCACCATATTCGATAAATTCAAAATATTTTTTTAAAGTTTCATCATAATTATCTAATGATTTTGCAAAAAACTGGAACGCAACTATTTGCGCTAGGCAGTATTCTATATAATAAAATGGATTTCTATAAATATGCTGTTGCCTCTGCCAGCCAGCTCCATCTTTATAAAAAGGCACATCGTCATAGTCCATTTCAGGGCGGTAATCCTTTTCTATTTCAAGCCAAAGTTTATCTCTTTCCGAAGGTGTAAGGTTTGGATTTTTATAAATTTGTTCTTGAAATTCGTCAACCATACACGCATAAGGGATAAAAATTAGAGCATTTTCTACATGAGTTAATTTATATTTTTGTGTATCTTCACCAAAAAACAAGTGATACCAAGGCATGGTTAAAAGTTCCATTGTCATAGAATGACATTCAGAAATATCCATGGGATAGCTAGCATTCTCTCCATTCCCATGTTTTTTTCTTGTTATATATCGTGCGAGAGCGTGGCCTGCCTCATGGAAAACTATGTAAGCATCCGTACTTGTTCCGTTAAAATTTGCAAAGATAAAAGGATAGTTATACTTCTGCAAATAGGAGCAAAATCCGCCAAACGCCTTACCCTTTTTGGCTTTGATATCATACAATTCATTTTTGGTAATTATCTCTATAAATTCGCCTGTAATTTCAGACATTTCGCCGTACATTTTTACGCCTTTTTTCATAATTTCATCATCATGTACGCAGAGTTTGGGTGCTCCATCCACAAAAGTTATGGCTGAATCGCAAATTGTAAGATTGTCAGCTCCCAATCTTTTCCTGCGATTTTCTTTAATTTTTGTTACCAAAGGAACTATTTCTTTTTTGACAAAATTCTTCACTTTGGCTATATCATTTACATCATAGGAAATTCTTCCCATAATGGCATAAGCAAGTTCTGTGTAGTTATTATAACCTAATTTATCAGCTTGTTTCGCTCTATTTTGTACTAATTCGTCAAAAATATCATCAAATTCTGCCTTGACAGAATTATAGCAATCGCCCTCAGCAATATATGCAGCTTTGCGGACATGCGCGTCGAGGCTCTCCCTATATGACATAAGTTCAGAAACCGAGAGATCTTTTCCATCGAAATTTGCCGATAAATTGGCACAAAGATTTGAATATTTGAGTGTTAATTTGCTCTCCTCACGTCTGTCCTCTAAAGTTTCGGCAGATGAAATTTTAGTGCTTAATTCCATCCTCGAAAAGTGGATTTTTCCGATTTTTTCTTCCAGTTCCGAACGGAATTTGCTTCTCAATAGCGCTCTTGTTATTTGCTTGTATTTTCCTGATAATAAAGGGTACTTTTCTGTAAAAATTAATCGTTCATTTTTATAAAACTCGTCGGTTGTATCGATTGAATTCCTAATTCTTACCATCGCAAATTGAGTATCAACATCAATAAATAAGTCATTTGCACTTTTATAAATTTCGTATTGTTTTTCTGCACTATCAGCCAAATCAAACTGCTCAAATAAGCTATTAAGTCCATTTATAATCAACTCAAAATCAGGTCTTTTATACATAATTTCTGAAAATTTCATTCGCATCTCCATTCAAAATTATAGTCCAAAAAGTATTGCAATTCCAACATAAATGAGAGAAACAACAAGAATTAAGGGGCCAAAAGTTATGATTGCTGCAATTAACATTGCGAGTAGGTCGCCCTTTTCGAGTTCAATTTCTTCATAACGCTTATCGAGTTCTTTTTCTGTTTTTTGTTTCGGCATTTTTGATCGAAATTTATCAAAATTCATCATTTTCGCTCTACCATTTCTACGTCTGAAACCCATCCCAAAGGAAAATGACAGGCAACAAAATGTGATTTTCCAATCTCCCTCCAAGCAGGAATTTCAAACTTACAAATCTCTCCCGCAAACTTACAACGAGGGTGAAATTTGCACCCAGCAGGTGGGTCAATCGGGCTTGGAATATCACCTTCAAGCACTTCAATTTCCATTTTTGGCTCTGCATTTATATGAGGAATTGAGCACAAAAGCGCCGAGGTATATGGATGTTTTGGATTGTCAAAAATTTCATTAGTCTCGGCTAATTCCACAACATTTCCGAGATACATGACCGCAACTCTGTCCGAAATAAATCGCACGGTAGAGAGATCATGTGATATGAAAAGGTAGGTCAAATTGTTTTGGTCTTTTAGGTCTAAAAGTAGGTTGATTATCTGCGATTGTATTGAAACATCAAGGGTCGAAACCGACTCATCGCACACGACAAACCTTGGATTTAGTGCTAGCGCCCTCGCAATTCCAATTCTCTGACGTTGTCCGCCTGAAAATTGGTGCGGATATCGGTGCAGCATGTACTGTTGTAATCCACATTTTTCCATTACTGAAAGGACATACTTTTCAAGTTCTTTGCTGCCATTTTTAAACATTTTATGCGCTACTAATGCCTCAGAAATTAACTGGCCGACAGTGTGCCGAGGATTTAAGGAAGAATATGGATCTTGAAATACTATTTGTAGTTCATTTCGTATTTTTCGCATTTTTTCATTAGATAATTTATTAAGAATTTTACCATCATAAATTACATCACCCACACTCTGCTTATATAATTGTAAAATCAGTTTACCAAGCGTTGATTTGCCTGAACCTGATTCTCCCACAAGTCCAAAAACTTCATTCTCATAGATGTCTATAGTGATGCCGTCGACAGCTTTTACGAACTTTTTTTCACCCACAAAACCTAGGCTTTTTTTGAGTGAAAAGTGCATTTTTACATCTCTCAGGCTAATTAAAATCTTCTTATTTTCCATCACTGCACCTCGCAATTTTGGGATAAAAACAGCGCACACTGTGAACTGGACTAAGTTCGATTAAAGGAGGTTCTTCCGCTCTGCATTTTTCCGTTGCAAACTTACATCTAGGGGTGAATTTACAACCCTTAGGCAAGTCTAATGGTTGAGGTACAGCACCTTCGATGACTGACAATCTACCGTTTTTCGCTGATGCTAAACTAGGCAAACTGTATAATAAAGCATGGGTATATGGGTGTATAAAATCGTCGATATGTCTAAATATATAAGGAGATGGTGCAATTTCTACTACTTGACCGCAGTACATGACAGCGACGTCGTCAGCAATTTGATTTATCACTCCAAGGTCATGGGTTATGAACATCACCGCTGTATTATTTTCCTTTTGAAGCTCTATGATCAATCGTAAAATCTGTGCTTGAATTGTCACATCCAGCGCCGTTGTTGGCTCATCCGCAATTAGCAATTTCGGCTTACAGGCGAGTGCGATTGCGATCATCACACGTTGACGCATTCCGCCTGATAGTTCGTGTGGAAATCTAGTTGCGACATTTTCGGGATTGGCAATTTTAACAGCTTTTAGCATTGAAATTGCCTGTTCCATTGCCTGTTTTTTGTTCAATTTTTGATGTAGAATTAAGACCTCAGAAATCTGTTTTCCTATTGTAAACACTGGATTTAAGCTTGTCATAGGCTCTTGAAATATCATCGAAATGGAATTTCCACGAATTTTTTGCATAGATTTATTATCATAATTCGAAATATTTTCACCATCATAAAAAATATCACCACTAAATATTCTTTGGTTTTTCTCAAAAAGTTTTAGGACACTCATAGCTGTTTGACTTTTTCCAGAGCCTGATTCGCCAATTATTCCCAGAGTTTTGCCCTCTTCTATACTCAAAGAAACACCATTTACTGCCTTGATTAAGCCTCGTTTTGTCTCAAAATAGGTGTGTAAATCTCGTATTTCAAGTATATTCATTTGCACCTCCTATTTTTCATTCGAGCGTGGGTCCATAGCATCTCTTAACGCATCACCGACTAAATTTACAGATAACGCTGTGAACATTACAAACAACGCTGGAATTAACCAACGCCACCAATAAAATTCAATTACCGCTATATCTTGCGCCGCTGTCAACATATTACCCCAAGATGGTGTAGGTTCTGCTACACCAAAGCCAAGAAATGACAGAGCCGCTTCTGATAAAAGTGACGCTCCATAACCCAAAGTAATGTTAACAATTACCAAATTAAAAACGTTTGGAAGAATATGTCTCCACATAATTGCACGGTTTTTTATACCCAGAGCCCTAGCCGCAAGCACAAAATCTTTTTCCCTTTCGAGCAAAAGTTGCGCCCTTATTAGTCTTGCTAGCGACATCCAGCCGAGCAAGCCCAAAATTACCATAATTAGGTATAATTTATGTTCTTGCGACATTTCAAATCCTATTACATACGACAACGTAATCGCAATGGGATAAAATGGAATTGATGAAAAAACGTCGGCAACTCTCATCAAAATTTGGTCTACAATTCCTCCAAAATAGCCAGCTGTTAGTCCGACAAAAAGCGCAATTATTACAGAAATTACCACCGCAATCGCACCAACAGTCAGGGAAATTCGACCACCATGCACTATCCTTGTAAAAATATCCCTGCCAAATTGGTCTGTACCGAAAGCGAAGCCTTCATTTCCAAATGCTGTAATTTTTCCATCTTCTTCAGCTATGTAAAACTGGTAATAATCAGCAAAAACTGAGTCGTTTTCGCTTAAATTTCCATTGAAATCTAGCTGAGAATATGTGTCACTCCCCCACACAAAAAGTTCGTTTTTTACATCTACAGCGAGAAAATTTCTGTATCCTGAGTTGATTGAAATTACCTCATTTTCAATCTGTGGAACATTCAAAAGTTCATCTTGAACACTACCCCAAGTATGGATTTTTCCATCTTCGTCTAAGGCAAGAACATTCTTATTTGTGGCTGTAATATCGACAATTTTTGTACTATTTTCACTAAATTCTGTCGGTAAATTCATGAAAAATTCCGAACCTCTGTCCCCTATCACGTTCACGCTTCCGTCCTCTAAAAGCAGCGCCAAATTCGTATCTCCACCTGCGAATTTTACTATATCACCTTGTATCCTCGACGAAATTAGAAAGTTCATTTTCACTTGTGGACTACCCCAAAAATATAAAATTCCGTCACTTCCCAAAACCGCAGTCCACTGTGATTTTGCTTCCATTTGCACCACTTCAACTCTTGGGTTTAAAAACGCCCTTTGAACATCCTCAGGCATGTCTAACTGTCCGTTTCCGTTGTATCCCCAGCCGTAAAAATTGCCATTTTCGTCCACTACAAAGACATGATTTCCGCCACAAGCAACATCGACAATTTTATTTTCATATACCTCCTGCGGTATATCGAAAATATAGCCCGAAACGTTTTTTTGCTCCTTGTTCGGCTCTGTTCCCCACAGGTAAAATTCACCCTCCGTCGTCACCGCTGCACTGAATGATATGCCCGATGAAATCTTCTTGATTTCCTTGTTTTCAAGCTCTTCGGGAAAGTCAAGATAGTTCGTTCCGGGTCTTATATTCGCATGGGTTAGTTCTATATAATTTTCGTTTAAAGGTAGAAAAAAAGAGCCCATAAATGATAGTAAAAGTACCGAAACAAAGCAAATTATGCCAATAATCGCTAGTTTATTGCTCATTAATTTTTTCAATATCAGTTTCGATGGTGCTTGCAAAGACAGGTCCTCAAGCTCTGTATCATAGACATTTGTGCCCTTTAAAAATCGCCAAAACAGGCTACGACCTGACTTCGTACCCTGCCTTTTTGTTTGCTTCTCTTCTTGACGATTTGACATGCTTCCCTCCCTATTAATTCAGCCTAATTCGTGGGTCAGCCGATGCATAAACCACGTCTGCAACCAATACCGAAACAAGGCTAAGTGTAGCATAAAATAGGTTAAGTGTTATGATTAATTGGTTGTCACGATTGAAAACCGCATCGATAATTAGCGCACCAATTCCGTTATATTGAAACACACTTTCGATTATCGCCGCTCCTCCGAAAAGGGAGAAAAGCGTGCCTACGATTATGTATGAAACTGGGATTAATGCGTTGCGAAATGCGTGGCTGTAGATGACAACTTTTTCGCTCAAACCCTTTGAACGGGCGGTTCGTATATAATCTTGACTCAATGCCTCTATCATCGCATTTCGGACATATCGAACTGCACCAGCTAGGCTTATAATTGTCAGCGTGATTGTCGGTAGCGCAAGCGTTCTAAGCCACGCTGTCACAAGAGCCGAACCCTCTAGCGTTGCCGTGTTTGGCATTCCACCCATGGGAAACCAGCCTAAATTTACCGAAAAAATGTAAATTAAAGACACTGCTAGAAAGAAGGATGGCGTTGAATATGTGACCAGAGAAAAGAATTGCCAGCCATTGTCAAAAAATGAATATCGTTTTACCGCACACCGAATACCCACTGGAATTGCTATAAAAAGGTACAGAAAATTCACACCCAAATTTAAAATCAGCGTGTTTTTCATTGGCTCGGAAATGATGTCCGCAACAGGGCGATTAAATAGGTTAGAGTAACCAAAATCACCCTTAAAAATGTTGCTAATCCAGATAAAATACTGCTCTGGGAGGCTTTTGTCCAGTCCTAAATTTTTGTACATCGCATCGTAAGAGGCTTGATATTGCGCTTCTGGGATGTCGGTCGGGAGCATTAGGCGCACTGGGTCGCCAGGCATGATTTTTACAATTGAAAATATCATGATTGAAACCAAAATCACGACTGGAATTAATATTAAAATTCGTTTTAATATGTAACGTAGCACAAAATACTCCTATTTTACTGTTTTAGAAATTTGACAAATTATGTCCTCATAACCAGCGAACGCAGTGGTGTATAAACCATCTACATAGCTGTGGTGGATGTCGTAATATTCATTTGAGTAAAGCGGAACTTGTGGCATAAGTTCGTTCCAACGCACTTGATAATCAAACCAAGCATCTAAGTAAGCGTCGGGGTCATTTGGGTCAGTTTCGCGCATGGCAATAATTAGTTCGTCCAGCTCAGGGTCACTCAATTGTCCTTTATTTTGCTGTGAATCCATGAAGTCAGAATGCCATGAATAGTATCTGTCGAAAACTGCCGTAAAGTTTGAAGCTAGGTTGAAAGTGTTGTATACTCGCTCATCATCGGGCAATTCGTAGCCGTAGTAAAACTCTTGCAAAACTGAGCTGTAGTCGCTTTTTGAGAGGTTGAATTTAATGCCTGCGAGTGGCGCATTTGCCGCATATTGAATTTCAATAATATCGGTCAAAACATTTTCGGAAATCCCAAGGTGGTTTACTTCCATAACTTCTCCGTTTGCATTGTGGCGGAGATATGTCCCCTCAGAATTTGCTTTTGTGCGGTCGAAAGTTGTCGTTCCGTCTGCCTCAAATACCCATTCTGTTTCATCGAGATAGTCATTTGCTGTGTCAATATTGAAAGAAATCGGTTTTAAAGCTTCTTGTAATTCCGCCGCAGTTTCTTGGTACATCCATTGTCCTATACCGTATTCAGCGTCAACAGTTCCACCGTAACCTCCGAGCACATATTCAACAACTGAATTGCGGTCAATCAACGACGCGAGCGCCCAACGAACATTGACATCCGATGTCACCCCAACATCGCACATCATAGCAAGATAGCCAAATCCCGAGCGGAGAAATGATTGATATGACGTGGTGTCCGAAGTTTTTGCTGCTTCAATTTTTTCGCCCTCTACAACACCTTGGGCTAAGTCAACTTGTCCGTTTATAACCCATTCAACGTTAGTTTCTTGAGGGATTGCCTTTTGAACTACATATTTAAAGGTAGGTTTGTCACCGTTTATATCGCCTTTAAAATATTCGTTTAGTTCTAGTGTAACTGTTTGGTTTTCATACGAAACAAAAGAGTATGGCCCGCATGTGATAGTGGGTGTATAGCGTTCGGTTTCCGCAATTCTCTTGCAGTTTGTGAGCAAATCACCCTCACTAAAAACAAGGCTAACGCCCTCTTCGGTGGATGAAATTTCACAGTTTGGAAGGTAAGTTTCAAAGTGAGTTGGCCCGACTAATACGTTGACAAATTCCCAGAAATAAGGAAAATTGTCTGCTGAAACAGTCATAGAAAATTCAAGGTCTGAGATTAATTTTGCACCTGCAAACACATCGGTTTCCCCGCTGTTATACGCAGAATATCCAACTAAAGCGTCATAACCGCTGCTCGAAGCTCCAGCTTCTGCCCATTCTGGTGAGGATGTCCACAAAATTGTTGCAATGAAATCCTTCGCAGTTATCTGCTCTCCATTGTTCCAAAAAAGGTCATCATGAATTTTAAAGATGTATGTTTTACTGCCATCGTCATTTGAAGTAGTTTCAAAATTTTCAACAACAGTTTCATTTAAATCAAAATCGCCCTCGGGAGTTATTGTAAAAGTTTCTATATATCCTCCTGTTAAAACTCTAACAGATAAATCATATGTATTATTACCAAATCCACCGATGAAATCACCATTCATTTCAGCAGTTCCAACCATAAAAGTATCCAAGGGAACTTCCGAGCTTATCTGAGCTGTTGTTGGTTCAACATCGGGTGTGTTAGTATCGGCTTGCGCGTCTGTCGGAGCACTTCTGTTTATGTCGTCGCCTGAACCACATGCTGTGAAAATAGAAATAATCAACAGTAGTGCTAATGATAGACCGAGTATTTTTTTCATTGTAAACTCTCCTTAGTATCGCATTTTCTCAGAATAAAATTAAATTATTTATATGCTAAATTTTATCATGTTTTAAGGAAAATGTAAAGTAAATACGTACAAAAAAGGTACAAAACTAGCGTTTTGTACCTTTTTCAAAATTATACATTTAAAACTGAGCATACAGGTAGAGCCAAGGTTATAATCACATAACCTAGACCAATTGCCCAGAATGCGGTTGTGTCAATCAATGTAATGAAGCCATCGTCGCCGTCTTCACCCAATTTATGCCTTGTATTAAGTGAGTAAAGCGAAACCGTTACAACGAGCAGAACCGATATGAGCGACATCACGTAAATCATGTCGGTTAGACCAAATCCGCCTCCATTCGGTGGAATTAGTGCTGTTACGACATAGGCATTTGCGACAACACCAAAGAATGATGCACCCGAAAGACCAAGTGAGTCTGCGTCTGTTCTGTGTGAGAATAGTGAGTATAGTCCAAGTAAAACTGAAAGTACAAATGGAATTTGCATTCTTAGGAAAAATCCCAAATCAGTACGGTTGATTGGAATACCAACTATGTATTGTGAGAAAACTCTGTCCGCACCTTCCACCGCACCTGGCGATGAATATGTTGATTTGTATGAGTGAGGTTTAACCGCTGAATGTATGCCGTCATACACATCAAAACCTGCAATTTGCACACGTGAGCTTATGTTAGTTTGCTCAACATCGGCAACATAGCGAAGACGAGAGCCATCTCTTGTTGAGTCTTCAATGTAAATATTTAACATATGATCTTCGAGTGAAAATCTTGTCAAATCATAGTATTTATCAATTGTAGCAGTTACTTTATAGCGTTGGTAGTGTTCATTGTCAGTAGAGCGCTCACTAACGATAGTTTTCTCGCTAATTTCACCGCCTACAAGTTGGAAAGTATCTCCGGGGCTGAAATCTTTTTCGCCTTCCCAAGCAAACCATAGGTAGAAAACAGCATCAAAACTAGAGTCATCAATGGAAATATTTCTCAACGATTCGACATACATACCAACTTTAACCTCGGTATAATCGCCTTCAGGGTAAACATCTGTTGTGGCTGTGGGGTCTAATCTATCAGCGTGTTTTTGTTGTGCGTTAATTTTGTTATTGTACAAAATTCCGCCAAATGAAATTGTAAGTAGCAAATAAAATACCATGATAACCGCAAAAAGTGTAATTATTATCTTACGTTTTTTTCCTGTTAAATCTCGAAATTTCATAACTTTCTCCTCTCCATAATTAAAACTCTAACTGCAAATTTATTCAATCGACATTTAGAGTTTATAATGTTATTTATTAGAATTAAAGACCTAGAGTTTCTAGTTTAGCATGTGTGCTTTCAACCAATTTTTCGATTTCTTTAGCATTTTTGCCCATAACGCTCTTCATGCCGAATAAACCACCAGTTAGTTTTTCCAAAAGCATATTGCCTGCTGTGTTTGAAAGACCTGCAGCTTCAGCTTTCATAACTGTGAAAGTGTCGTGTTGTTTTTTAGTTGTGCCTGGGATGATTTGAACTTGGTTGTGTGAATCTAAAGCTGGAAACGCAATGATATACGCAAGACCATGCTTTACTATTTCAGGTTTTCCTGCTTCAAACTCTACATCCTTAATTTTTTCGTATAGTTCATCGAGTGTGTAAGAGCCTGTGCATTTTAGTTTTAAAATTTTCAATCCGAATGCCATGATAATTACCTTCCTATTTCTTTATTTTTAGTTATGTTACTACAATAGTGAATATGTACAATTCAATCGTACATAGGTATTATATTACATAGGTATCAAACATACAACTATGCAAACGGATAGTTTTTTAAATAATTCCTTCGTCGTGGGCAATTTTAACCACTGCTGTTCGACTTCCCACGTCAAATTTTCTCATAATATTTGAAATATGAAATTTCACGGTGCCGAGATTTATTTCAAGTTTTTCAGACATTCGAGCATTTGTATATCCTTGAGATAATAAAATCAAAATTTCCTTTTCTTTTTTGGTGAGTTTTACATTTCTACCGGATATTTTCATATAGTCTGGATAATATTTTGCCATTTTCATGGCTTCTTCTTGTACAGAATTTATATATTCAAATGGAATATTTTGTTTTTTCCAATTAATTTTTTCCAGCATTTGAACAATCGCAGATCCTTCATCTGCAATAATTCTCACCAGTTTATAAGTACTGGCAAGTTTTACTGCACTGAGAAAACACTTTTGCCAGTCTTCATTTTGTCTGAAAAAAATAATACTTTTCATAAGGTTTATTTTGATTAAAAAATATTTTCTATCGCAAATTTCAGCATAATTTTCAAGCAAATTCATTATATGGAGTGCATCTAAATATTTACCCATGGCAATATAAACTGTTGCTTTGACATATAATTCATATCTTAAAGTGATATAAAATGTCAAGAATTCATTTGGAGATTTTTTCTCAAGCCAATCTGAGCAATATTCTATATCATTCTTAAGAAGCGCAAGCGAAACCAAAGTCGCAGAAATATTTGGCATTAGCTCATAAAAGTTTGCAAGCTCAGCTTTTTCGCGAAAAATTTGCATAATTTCCATAGCTTTTTCGACATTATTATCCGCACAAAAAACTTTCGCCATCATTGCAATAGCTGCATATCGAACTCTGATACTTCCTTCGTTTGTGGCTGTGTTTAGTCCTTTAGCAAGATTTGAAAGCGAAGCATTTAGTTTGTTTCGCTCATATTCAAGCTCACCAATAGCCAAATCATATCCGCCGACAAACTCAAAGCCTATAACCGCCTGCGCAGCCTTTTTTATCATAGCAAACGAAAGTGTGTTATAATTTGCCCAAGCGAGCAAATCAAGCCCGCCATTTAACAAGCTTGGCATGTTTCCGGTTGGCATTATATTATCAACTTTAATTCCATTTTTAATCACATATTCAGAAAATTGCAACAAATTATCCTTCAATTTATCAGGCGAGCCTACGGGACTAGCAATCACTGTTCGAACATAAACCGCAAGGGCTGTCTTGTCTTCTTTCGACAAATTTTTCAACTCTGCTAAATACTGATAACTCTCCTCTTTTCTTAGGCAATAAGCGGCAATCATCGACTTTGCACCTAGCAATTGCGGATTGTTTTTATAATATCCTTCTGGGATTTGCTTTGCATATCTGTCGCTTATCGCTGCAAATTTACAGCCGTCCGCATTTTCGCTTAAATATACAACTATTCTGACAATTCTGTCATAATTTTTCGTGATACTATAGCAACTTAGAGCTGCTTCAAAGTTGCGTTTTTTCATATGGTATTCAGCGGCGATTTCTAAACAAGCAAAGGTGTCAAACAGTTTGGTTCTCAAAAATCTCTCTCGCAAAAATTTGTAAAAATTTGATTCAAATTCGTAAGTATCTTTGTCGATTTTTTGGAGAAAGGCATAGTTTTTTTCAACATACTCAACAAAACCCAAGTGTTTTTCGCCTAAAACTTTACCTGCCATCTCTATTGTAAAAGCATCAAATACAGCAAGTTTTAACAGTTTTATTTCATCTTCTTCTCTGATATATTCAAAATCATATTCAAAGAAATCGCATAAATCTTTGGTCGCAAAAGTGACCACCGTGTTTAAATTATAATTATTTTCGGACAGTCTTTGAATGAAGGCAATGACAGAAATTGGATAACCACTACTAAATTCCATACAAGCATTTGCACGTTTTTTAATATCAACTTCGCTCATTTCGGCAAAAGTTGGGTAATCCTTAATAATTTCCGTCACTTGTTCGAAATTAAGCCTCAAACTGTTATTGTTTTTAACTGTTAGTTTTCCTGTCAACCTCATACCTACGAGAAAATTTGGAAGTTGCAACCTGCTTAAAAGTATAAATTTTACATTATTTGACGCAGTTTGAAGAAAATATAGCAGTTTTTTCTTGTCTTCTTCATCATTAAGACAATGAAGATTGTCAATTATAATCAGACTGTTTTCTGATAATTTTTCAGCTAATTTAATTTGTCGCTCAAGCTTTAACAGCAAATCACTTTCCGTAACGGACAACAAAAAATAATGCGAAAAATACATTTTCGCAAACTCTGTTGCCTGTAAAGTTTTTCCATAACCTGCCATTGCATGTATATAAATCACGTCGCAGCTTTCAAAATCGTTATGCCACTTGTCGTATGTGTTTTGTGAAAAATATATTTTTGAGTTCATAAATGAGCTCTCCCCCGCTGTTTAACATCATAGATGTTACTCTTTTGTAAATTCCTACAATAATTATAGCATAATGCTAAAACTGGCAAGAGGGACTATTTCAAAAAACAATCCCTCTTAGTTTATTTTAATATTCTATTATCTTGCCCGAAAAGTAATTTTATATTTTTCAAACTACCAAAAACGACTATAATATCGTCCTTTTGCAAAATATCCGTGCCTTTGATTATACTCATAGTTTCGCCGTCACGTTTTATCAAAATAAGCTGAATTTTATAAGTTTCTTTAAGCCCCGAGTCCATAAGCATGATATTTTTCATTTCAAGCGGTAAGGTGCTTAAATTGATTTCCGCCATCACATTGTCCTCAAAAACATCAAGAACAACAATGGCATTTACATCTTTTCCGAACATAATTTTCCGTCCAACCGAGGCGATTGCACGGTCGACATTTTTCTTAACAAAAGATGAGTGAGTTATAAGCATAATCAGTAAAATCGAAATGCACACAACAACAATAGAAGGTCCCATGTCGGCAATTTCCGAACGACTGAGCGACAAGAAAATGTTCACCACACTGGACATGAAAACAACTGTTGTTAAATATCCGAAAATAATGGTTACTTGCGCAATTCTGCGCCTAATTCTCGAAGTCACTATAGCTTCACTGTCAAGCGTTGTAAAACCGCAGTTTGTAAGCATGGAAATAACTTGAAAGTGTGCCTTATCGGCAGTCAGCCCTGTCAATCGAAACAAAACCGTAAAAACCTCTATAATCAAAATGTATACAAAAGCCAAAACAAAAAACAGCATCAGCGCCGAAGTTATGCTCATCAAATACCCCTTGTTATCTTTATTTCATTATTCCGTTCGGTTTCTCTCGTTATAATATTCGTCAATGGTAAGGAACTTATCTCCACTACAAAAACGAACCATTCCCCTACCTGCTTTTTTAACATTATACATGGCATTGTCGGCAAGGTGGAAAATTTCATTTGCAGTGCTTGCGTCTGTTGGATAATGGGCAACGCCAATACTACAGTCGCAAGAAATTAAGCTCTCGTCATAAATGTACTGCTCTCTGAAAATTACAAACAATTTTGTTATAATTTCTCTAACATATTGCTCATCATCATGGTCTTTGATGAGTACGACAAATTCATCTCCGCCCTGTCTATAAGCCTTAATATCGTCAGAGCACAAATCGCTTAAGTCGTGTGAAATTCCTGTAAGTAAAACGTCACCTGCTGCATGTCCTAAAGTGTCGTTGACCTTTTTAAATCCGTCTAGGTCGCAGAAAAGCGCAAACCATCTATCACCAAATTTGGAGTTATCAATAGTGAAAGCGTCGATGTCATCTTGCAAGGTTCTACGGTTTGGAAGACCTGTTAAATGGTCGTATTTTGCAAGATTTTCGATTATCATTTGGTTTCTTTTCTTCTCAGTGATGTCAACACTTGCAACAAGATGAGCAAGCTTTCCATCCGTCCAATTGAAGGACGAGCTGATTACACTAAACCAAGATTTGTCAAACGGGCGTTCATAGTCCCAAGTATAGCTCTTAGTTGGCAAACCGTCTTCATCGACCAGCTTGGTTTGGGGGCAAAAATCACATGGTCCGGTTTTATCTGTGTAAATGCTTTCCCAACATTTTTTGCCGACCATATTTTCGACTCCACCATAAGGCTCTGCCATGGATTTGTTTGCATACAAAACATCATGGGTGTAGAAGTCGTTAACATAAATATCAATCCCAAGGTTATCAAGAATATTGCTCAGAACTTGTTCTGTATTTTCAATACCTTTTCTAAATATTTCAAGCTTAACGTTTGCAGCAAGCAAAGAAATCAAAGCACATGATTTTTCAACACCTGCATGACCGTGTCTTGCAATTTTTCTTTTGTCACCAAGACCAACAAAACCCGCAAGTTCAAAGTGTTGGTTTAAAATTGGGACAAAAATGAGAGTTTTAACACCTAAAGCAGCTGTAATTTTCTCAGAAATTTCATCAGGTTCATTATCACCAGAGCAGACAAGCACTTTTTTGGAACTAAGTTCGCTGAGCATTTCAACTCCAAGCACTTCTTTTACGTTAATTTCATCTGGTAATAAATTTTTATATACTGCTTCAAAATGTTCTTTTTTGTAAAAAATGCCCATAGGGTCAGATTCATAAATAAATGCGTGTGAAATATCAAAAAAACGACATAAGTCTTCTAAAAAGTCAAGTTTTGACAACTTTTCCTCATTCAGCAGGCTAATTTTCTCCGTCATTTCTTGAAAGAAGTTTTCTGCGTTGTTACCCATGTCGACCTCCTCAACGCTTTGTAGGGATACTCTAAGTTGTTTGAAGCAAATTTTTCATTCACATTCGCCTGTATTTATTTTAACACTTTTTAATTCCACTTTCAACTACAAATTACATCTTTTTTTATATAATGGTGTAATTTACTCAAATTTTTTCCAATTTTTATCAGTCCGCAGACAGCACGATTATATAGTCGTCCTTTTCATACTTGATTTTCTCTGATTTTTCAGGGTTTGTGACGATTTCAAAAGTGTCCGGACCTTGTTTTTTATAACCCATTGCAATTTCATTTTTTTCCTTAGCAAGTTCTGTAATTGCATAGAAATCAATTTCTTTACCGAGTTCAACATAATTAGAAGCTTTGCGCAAATAAACCTCTGAACCATCAGCGTGGAGTAGCTCTCTAAATACTGTTGCAAGGTCACGATTTTCTGAAATTTGAGTTAAAATCAAGTTGATAATATTGCTACCGACAACCAAGTCATTAACCTTTGCAACTTGTGCAAGTTTTTGGTTGCCTGTGTTTTTCATTTCACTGGTAATGTTGAAGGTTTTGTTCTCTTTTTGTGCAATATCACGCAAGTGAATTAGTTTCAACAAAGTCATAGCGTCTGAAGTTTCGGTGTCGCAATCGTCATCGCTCAGCAGAAGAACATGGTCTGTTTCACGATCAAGCAGTTTATCAAGATTTTCTCTCTTATTTGTGTCACATTCCATTGTTAAAAGTTTAATATTCTTCAGTTTGTCACCAAAATTTGAATATTCCTCATCTATTACTTCATTTGCAATAACAATAGTCGAGCCAGTTATATAGTAGTTATCAAGCTCTATCAAAATGCGCTCGAGCATACTGTTAATTCCTAAAATTAGGATGCACTCAGGAGTTTGCTCCTCTTCAGTTTTAGCTTTCAAAGAATTGACATAGCTTAAATCATGAAGTTTTTCCAGTGGCTTTGCAACACCGTCGTCTTCAACTAAAATAATGAGGTCGTCATCAGCTTTTAAAACCAAATCTTTGTCGGCGTTTAGCATAATATCTTCCCCACGCTTAACACCCATGACTATAGCTTTTTCAAAACTAACAAGTGCTTCTGCAAAGGTTTTTCCGCTTAATTCAGGGAAGTTTTCAAAGTATAATTCGTCGCCGTCATAGTCGAAAAGTTCAATCAAAACATTTGATAAACCAGGTTGTCTGCATGTTTGGGCAATAATTCTTGAAATTGTGTCGTCAATTAAAATTGTCTCAACATAGCTTCCGCCTGCAATGTTAATCGCTTCAAGGTTTGCAGTGTCGCAGACTGTTGCGACAACGTGTGCTCGCATTTCGCTATCTTCATATGTAGAAAAAAGGTTGTTAATCGCAAGTATTGTTTTTGTTACCATAAAATCGTCTTGCTCGTTGATGATTACAGACCTACAAGTGTCGATTGAGCATTGTTTTAGCATATGCATGTCCGAAATGCTACCTGTTCTGCAAATAATTCTTGTAGTTCTAAAATCCTCAATTTGCTTTGAAAGACTTTCTTCAACAGTTTCCATGTCTTCTTCAGAAAGAATTACAATGCATCCGTCTTTTTGGTTTGAGTTTGCTTCGATAAGCTCTGAAATAATTGTGTAAATATTCTCGTTAAAGCCAAGAATTATTGTATGATTTTTTTCTATAACTCTTGCATTACCTTTTTTAAGACTTGTTAATTTTTCTTCAAAACCTGTGGTTATAAGACCGATCAAGATACTTGTGATGAAGATACCGCATAGAGTTACTATGGACATCAAAATCAAAAATGATAAGTCATCTGTCGCCGCACCTGTGATTGTTCCTGGGTCGATTACGTGCATAATGCTTGTCCAAACATGCTCTGTGTATGAACCTGTGTCCAGCACTAGAGATATTAGTGCTATGATGGTTATTACCAGTGCAGTTAGTAAAAACAAGATTCCTACGAGTGCTATCGCACCTTTTGACATTATGTTATCAAATTTATAACGTATAATGTCTGATAATTTCGTTTTCATTTTTTTCCCCCTATTTTCTTTATTGATAGTTAATTATATAACACATTTGCAAATTTTTCAAGAGAATATATTGAAGTAATTGGCAAATGAGCATAATAATTGTCGTTTTGAGGTATTTTTTCAAAGAGAAAATATAAATAATTTTTATTGCAATAAAAAGAACGCTCTTCAAGGGAGGATTTTCGCTTCGGCGAAAAGTACGAGAGAACGAAAGAATTTTCGCTTCGGCGAAAAGGAAACGAGGGGAAACGCGCTCCGCTGGGGTAACTTTTTTTTCAAGAAAAAAGTCAC
>CAYJOS010000034.1:0-17825 GCA_964371875.1 uncultured Oscillospiraceae bacterium
ATACCCCCATGTCTTCGAAACCCCTTGGTTTCACTGGATTTATTCACTTTTTCGCCATGCTATTTTACTTTCAAATTCGGGGTCGTTTTACCGATAGCTTGTGCTCACAGCGTAAGCTTATCCCCCATGTCTTCGAAACCCCTTGATTTCACTGGATTTATTGGATTTTTCGCTATGCTATTTTGTTTTCGCATTTGGGGTCGTTTTACCGATAGCTTGCGCTCACAGCGTAAGCTTATCCCCCATGCCTTCGAAACCCCTTGATTTCACTGGATTTATTCACTTTTTCGCTGTGCTATTTCACTTTCGCATTTGGGGTAGTTTTACCAATAACTTGCGTCCCAACGCAAGTTCATCCCTCACGTTGCAAGCCCAAAAGCACTAGTTCAAATCCCCATAATATGAAAATAATTATACCTCAGACAGGCATTCTTGTCAATAATTTTATGCGCCAAAAAACACTAATCCGGCTGTTGTCCCGTGTGGGCTTTCCATTGACATTCTGTAATCTCAAAATCCGAAAAAACTGCCTTAAACGATGAATTTTCAGGGCTACACGCATAAATCCCAAACGAAACTTCCTCTCCTACATTAAACATGTGGCAAATTCTCATTTGTTGAAATTTAGTCCCATCAACCGAACATTCAATGCAAAAATCACTACCCCTACGGCTCAATCTATACCACATAGACTTGATATTTGCAGGAATTTCAGTCGTCGCCCAGTCAGAATAACCATTATTTGTCACAACACTTCCCAAATGTTGGAACTCGTCATTTTCAAACTCAATAGAGCCTTTTATCCAATTTTCACTGTCCAAATAGACAACAACTCCGCATTGGTCAAACCTGTGATTGCTTTCAAATTCGCTCTTTACAATGAAGGAAAAATATTGTTCAGTTGTTTTAATTTGAAAAACAGGAGCATTATCGTTTCTGAAATTGTAATAAGTCCTTTGCCACAAATCCGTATGAGGGTTTGTGGTAATTTCTATTTTATCATCAATAATTTCAAATTTTTTAGCTTCTCTAGTCCATTTAAAATCATTCAAATTTACTTTCATATACGAAAATGCCCCTCTAAAATTAATCTTATTTTATATCTTTATCGTCAAACAAATCTCCGCATTCTGGGCAGAATTTTGGTGGATGTTTAGGGTCTTCAGGATTCCAGCCACATTTATCGCAACGATATAATGGTGCGTCACTTGGTTTTTTACCGCCACATTCAGGGCAGAATTTACCTTGGTTTACAGCACCGCAAGAGCAACTCCAGCCGATATCATCCACAGGTTTTTGGTTTCCGCAATCAGAGCAGAATTTACCCTTGTTTCCACCTTTACCGCAGTTGCAAGTCCAGCCGCTTGGGATTGAATCCTGTGGAGCTGGTGCTTGTTGTTGTGGTTGTTGATATTGCTGTTGGGGTTGTTGTTGATATTGTTGCTGTTGTCCCATATTGAAAAGATTATTAGCATTCATACCGCCCATGCCCTGAGCCATATTCATACCCATAAAGCCCATCATAGCGCCACCTTTATTGTTAGCTGCATTTTGCATAGCCTCTGCTTGTGCATTTACAAGGTGAGCTGCTGCCATGTTTGGATTTCTGAAAGTTGCATTTTTTTGTAGTTCTTTAATCATCGCTTCGTCTTCTTCAGAAGCTTTAACAGATGATACGCCGAAAGATTGAATTTTCAATCCACGCATTTCAATCCATTTTTTTGAAAGAACTTCGTTGAGTGCATCAGCAATTTCCATTGTATGTCCTGGTAGAGCGCTGTAACGAATTCCCATTGCTGAGATTTTTGCAAAAGCAGGTTGAAGAGCTGTCATAAGCTCGGTTTTTAGCATACTATCAATTTCAGTGCGTTTATATTCGTGAGAAACATTTCCGCAAACATTTGTATAGAAAAGTAGTGGGTCAATGATTTTATATGAATATTCACCGTGGCAACGGATAGAAATATCCACGTCAAGACCAATATTTTGGTCAACCACACGGAAAGGCACAGGGCTTGGAGTTCCGTATTTATTGCCCATAATTTCCTTCATGTTCATGTAATAAACTCTTTGATCTTTGCCTGCTTGACCACCGAAAGTAAAACGAGTACCGATATTTTTAAATGTTTCGACAACAGCGTCACCGAGGTCACCAGTGAAAATTGAAGGTTCTGAAGATGTGTTATATGTATATTCGCCTGCAACTGCGCAAAGTTCAACAATTTTACCGTTATCAACGATAATCATGCATTGACCTTCTGAAACAGCAACAACTGAACCATTGCTAATAACATTATCTTCGCCCTTAGTGTTTGAACTGCGACCACTTTTCACTTGACGCCCTTTTGTTACTAAAACATCAGCTGGCATAGAATCACAGCTAAAAAACTCTTTCCATTGGTCGGCTAAAACTCCACCAGCCGCACCTGTAATTGCTTTAATTAAACCCATAACATTTCCTCCTTAAATTTTATAAATTAGATGTAGCATACATTATCGCCGTCAAAGCACACACAGGCGCAGTTTCACAGCGTAAAATTCTAGGTCCCATAGCACAAATTGAAAATCCCTTTTCTTTGGCTTTTTCGACTTCACTTTCGTCAAAACCGCCCTCAGGGCCAGTTATAATCGAAACCGACTCAAAACGCTTGCCTTCAATTGCGTCACGAAGGCTAACTCTCTCCCCTGTTTCATACATCAAAAGCGACAAATCGGACTTTTCTGCTTCATGAAGCATATCCAAAAAACTTCCAAGCACAATTACCTCGGGAATTATGCCTCTGCCTGATTGCATGGCTGCTTCTTCTGCAATCCTCTGCCATCTTATGCGTTTTTTCTCTGCACTTTTTTCGTCAGGACGTGAAACGCTTCTTTCGCTTTGATAAAAAACAATTCTTCTTGCCCCTGTTTCAGTACATTTTTGGACTATGTTATCCGCCTTGTCGCCTTTGGGCATACCTGCGAAAATTGTCGCATCTATGCTTGCTTCAGACAGGCAAGGTAATTTGTCCATAATCTCGCCAAAAGCGGATTTTTTTTGCAAATCCGTTAGCTTACAATAGATATCTATGCCATCAGAACAACTGGCGATAAATCCCTCTCCAATTTTCATTCTTAGCACATTCATGTGCTCGGCATTTTTGCCCTCGATGCTGACAATGTCACCGTTTATATCAGAGGGGCTGATGAAAAATCTTGGCATTAATTCACCTCAAATCATGCATAAAATCTTAAAGCATTTAATAAAATATATCAATATCTATTATTACATAAATTGAAAGATTTTGCAAGTGTTTAACATTTGTAGTTTTGAAAAGAATAGAAAAATTTTCGCTTCGGCGAAAAAACGAGAGAACGGAGAATTTTCGTTGCGACGAAAAGGAGAACGCGCTCCGCTGGGGTAACTTTTTCATGTGAAAAAGTCACCAAAAAACATCAGGGGTTTCGTCCCCTGAACGACGGGATGCGTTTAGGGTGCTGAATATACAAGAATAATTAGACGGCATAATTTGTAGCAGTAGCAATCGCACGAAAAAAGTCAAATTTTGACGGCTGTCGCCTGATTTCTTCCCGTTGGCTACTCACTGGCAAAATCTGCGAGTAGGAGAGTTTATTTTAAACTGTTAGATACTAACGTTGTGCAGAGTTCGTATTTTACAGATCTTAATAGACCCTCCTACTATAAAGTCTTTCAAATGAGTAGCCAACGGGCCACCCAGAGGGCGATTAGCCCTTGATGGTTTTGCTCTATTTTGGTGCGATTGCAAATATTAAAGGTCTTTCAAGCTGATTATTATTGTATAATCCGCACCCTAAACCGTTCCCACCGTTCGGGGGTGTTTCCCCGACAAGTTTTTGGTAACTTTTTTCTTGAAAAAAAAGTTACCCCAGCGGAGCGCGTTTCCCCTCGTTTCTTTTTGCCGAAGCAAAAATTCTCCGTTTCTTTTTGCCGAAGCAAAAATTCTCCCTTATTCTATATAAAAACATCCCAAAATTCACACTGGAGGTAAATTCTAAAAATGTCAAAACTAATTCTTCCCAACAATTTCGACAGCGTTTGGAAAAGGGTGTCGACTGTTGACAATGAAATGACAATACCAAAAAGCCCAAGGGAAATTTTATCTGAGTGTATAAACAGCGAAATGCACTCCATAATATTGTTTCAAACACTTACAACATATTTTTCCACAATAAAATTAAGGCAAGCATTTTGTAAAATGCTCGCCGAAAAGTGGCAATATTTAAAATTACTCGAAACTGAATATTTTGTCCTCACAGGTCAGGCTTGCAAAACCGCAACTTTCTCTCCTGAGAAAAAAAGCGGAACACTGTCCACCCTCCGCACGGTTTACAATGCCGAAGCCGAGGGCATAGATAAGCTCGTTTCCGCAAAGGCTGATTTGGGTGCAGAATATTCCGAATTGCTAAACGGCATAATCGCCACCAAGCAAAACCACAGAATTTCCATAAAACTGCTTATCACTCGTGCCTTATAGTCTTACGCTCCGTCTGTCGCCGGTTCAAAGGAAGGAATTGCTTCCGGTGCATCTGTTTCAGGGTCGACTTGTGGGTCTAATTCAGGCTGAATTTGGGGTAAACCTTGTGTTGGAGTTTGGGTTGGAGTGTCCTCTTCAGGAGTTTCTGTTCCGCTTGAACATGAGGCAAAGAAAAATGCAAAAACAGACAAACTTGCACACAAAAACACAGCCAAAATCCAACCGTTGTTGAAAAGCTCGGCTTTCGTCATCGGTCTGTCGTTTTTTGGCTTATTTATTTTTGGCATGGTAAATTGTGGATTTACCTTTTTGGGCGCAGGTCTGCTAGGATTTTGTGCCTTTTGGGGTGAATTTGACGGTTTTTGTCTGGGCGGTGGATAATTAGCCTTTGTTTTTTGTGGGTTTTGAGCATTTTGAGTAGGCGGTTTTCGTCTTGGTGGCGGAGTTTGCGCTTCACCACTTTGCTCTCCAGACATCAATTGCTCGGCTATATCCGTCATTGCTTTTAAGCCGTTTTTCATTTTGCTTGTAAATTTTTCTCTGTCCAATTTCATTCTCCAATAATATGCTTTTGAAGTGAGTGCAAAATTTTTGCACTCACTTCAATTTGAAATTTTTAAATTAATCTTCCGCTAAAGCTTTAGCTTCGTCTATAACTTTTTGTTGAACGTTTGCAGGTGCTTCTTCGTATCTGTCAAATGTGATTACGAAAGTACCTCTTGATTGAGTCATAGAACGAAGGTCAATCGCATATGAACTCATTTCAGCCATAGGTGCTTCTGCTTCGATTACAGTATTGCCCGAATCATCAGGGTTCATTCCCAAAACTCTACCACGGCGTTTGTTAAGGTCGCCTATGATATCGCCCATGTAGTCTGAGGGAACTGTAACCGCAAGTGCGCCGATTGGCTCTAAAATTGTGGGTTGAGCTTCTGGAATACCTGCTTTATAAGCAAGTTGAGCAGCAGTTTTAAATGCCATTTCGTTTGAGTCAACCGCATGGTATGAACCATCATAAAGTGTAGCCTTTAGGTTAACCATAGGATAGCCTGCAAGCACACCTTTTTGCATGGACTCACGAATGCCTTTTTCAACAGCTGGGAAGTAGTTTTTAGGAACACTTCCGCCGAAAACTTCTTCGTTGAACATTAGTTCGTCAGTTTCAAATTGTGGCTCAAATCTGACCCAAACATCACCAAACTGTCCGCTACCGCCTGACTGTTTTTTGTGTCTGCCGTGGGCTTCGACTTTTTTCTTGATTTTTTCTCTATAAGGAACGCGAGCGGCTTTTAGTTCGCTTTCGACATTATAACGTGTTTTTAGTTTTGAGCAAATAACATCAAGTTGCATATCACCCGCACCCGAAAGAACCATTTGCTTAGTTTCAGCATTATTTACGATGCTAAATGATGGGTCTTCGTCGTGAAGTCTTGAAAGACCTGCGGCAATTTTGTCCTCTTGACCTTTAGTCTTTGGATAAATCGCCATGGAATAGCAAGGTGGTGCAATGTCAATTGCTGGCATTGAAACAACTTTACGTGCATCGCAAAGTGTGTCGCCTGTTTTTACCTTGTCCATTTTACCGATTGCGCCGATATCACCACAACCAAGCTCTTTGATTTCAGTGTTCTTTTTACCGCTCATTGAGTAAAGTCTACCGAGTTTTTCTGTTTCGCCTGTTCTTGAGTTAACAAGTTGCAAATCAGATGTAATTGTGCCTGAAAGCACTTTTATATAAGAATATTTTCCATATTGGTCAGAAACTGTTTTGAAAACAAACGCACAGGGAACACCACCGGCGGAAACGACAAATTCTTCAACTTCGCCGTCTTGTTTTGTAGCTTCGATAGAAGGTGCTTCTTGTGGGCTTGGTAGTAGGTCTGAGATGTAGTCCATAAGCATTAATGAGCCCATGGTGTTAATCGCAGAACCGCAAAGAACAGGAACAAGTGTTAAATCAAGCACACCTTGGTGCATACCTTGTTTCATTTCGGCATAAGTAAAATCTTCACCGCCGAAGAATTTGTCCATAAACTCTTCACTGGTTTCAGCAACAGACTCTTTAAGAGCATTGTTAAATTCTTCAACAACTTCCTCTTTTTCAGCAGGAAGCTCAATTTCAACACGCTTGCCGTCTTTAAGCTCATAAGCACGTTTGTTGATAACGTCGATAAGTCCAGTTGCTCTTTTTTCATCGTCCCAAATTGGAACAACAACAGGAGCAATTCTATTGCCGTATTTTTCACGCAATTGCGCAAACGCCTTGTTATAATCACTGTTTTCTTCGTCAGTTTTTGAAATATAAATAAAACGGGGTAGTCCCATATCTTCACAATATTTCCAAGCCTTTTCCATGCCGACGGATACGCCGTCTTTAGCGGAGCAAACGATAATCGCTGCATCAGCCGCACGAAGTGCTTCGGAAACCGCACCTGTAAAGTCAAAACCGCCTGGGCAGTCTATAACATTGATTTTGCAACCTTTGTACTCGACAGGAGCAACAGATGCCGAAATAGAGATTTGACGTTTGATTTCTTCTGCGTCATAATCGCAGACAGTGTTACCGTCTTGTGTACGACCCATGCGATCAATCGCACCTGTCATAAATAAAAGACTTTCAACTAGGGAAGTTTTTCCGTTCCCGCCGTGACCCAGCAGGCAGATATTGCGAATATTTTGTACTGAATAACTCATGTGGGTTTCTCTCCTTGCCATCTTATTACTGTTAATTTGTCAAAAAGTTAACATAAATTAACAATAAAAGTATTATACACCTACACGAAAGTTATTGCAATAAAAATTCTAAAAATTGCCAAATTTTTTATTTAATTTTATACGAAACATACAAAGTGGGTGCTGCCACTATTAACATATACAGCAAAATAGTAGAAGAAAGTGAGTTTGGCACTGTTTCACCTGTACACAGATATAAAACCAAAGCCATACCCAAAACCACTGTAATTAGCGATAGGTAAAGCAAAAATCTGCTCGCCTTAAACAGTCTTCTTGCACCGATGATTAATTCTGCAATAGGTCCTATGCCCTGCTTTGCGATTACACCCGAAACTGGGGCATTTTCGTCAAAAACCGCACCTGAAATTCTGTATCTTTCCTCACATGAAGGAAACTCAAATTCATCCGTCGCCACTTGGAATTTTCGTCTGATTAGGACAGGGGTTATGTTAAAATCCCTAACCGCAAAGACAGGAAATCCAACATCGCCGAGGAGCATATCAAGGGCGAATTTGACGGATTTTGTCGCTTTATAGTCCATTTCAAATGCACCACAAAGTTTTCCGTTTACTATTGTATAAATCGCAGTGGAAGCGGTTACTTTTTCAGGAAGGTGAATATTTTTTAGGTGTAAATAAGTCGAAGAGCCTATATTGACAAGGTTTCCGTCAATTTCAGCCGAAACTCCACCCTCTTCAGGTTGAAGATTTTCAACAGTTTTCATGGCATAACCGTTGCGCTCCATAAGCCTACGAAACTCCGTAGCACAGCCAATTCCAGCTGCCGAAAGTATAGACCCTGTGTATACTATGATTTTTTCGCTACTCTCACCTGGGGCGATGTTTGCGTTCGACATTTTAACTGTTCCCTTGGGGAATAAGTCCTTGTCCAAAATAACAAATCTTTTTGCCTCGCCCACGTCTTCACAGCCTGGATAGCCAGCCAAAGCCGCTCCATGACGTCTTAAACGCATAGCAAGATCTGCAAATGGTTTTGAAAATGCAATCAAAGATGTGAAACTTGCTGAAACCGCTATTAAAGCACTGAAAACACGCAAAAACGACATATTTTCGCTTGTAATTGCGACAACCATGCTCAAAACCAATGCCAAAATCAGGATAAAAGGCAGTGCAACTATATAAGTTATTTCACTGATATCCGCACATTCGCTTCGTCTGATGAAGTTTTTGACTGGAATTTCTGACTTTACTATGCAGTTTGACTTGTCTTCATCATCTTTTTGTGAAGTGACCGCTACAGGTGTTTCACGAGTTTGAAGCATAACACCAAGGTTTGAAACCATGGCAAGGCATGTGCTTCTGTTTGAGTAAATCGCAAAATACATGCTCCAAGCAGAAACCGCCGTGAGCGGAATTCCATGACTTGTGCTTCCACTCGCCACCATAATTGCATCCAAAATTGAAAAAATGCATGACAAAGAAACGAGGGTTTCTGCACTTCCTCGTCCTTCGATTAAGGTTTTTATTCCGTTTGTAAAAACATCAAGCCCTGCAAGCATGACCGTCATAAGCATAATCAGCGACACAAGCGCCCAAGCCGAACTGCTCGCCCCGAGCATTCCACCGAGTGGAAGAAAACTTGTGAAAGCTACTGTCATATAGCTTAGCAAAATGCAAATCACCAAAGAAACTTTCGCACGAATGTCAAACGAGCGAAGAGAACTTTCATAAAGTCGCTTCGCCTTATTTGCCGCCATTTCGGGCAGTTCTTCCTCGACTTCTATTGCATATGGGTCAGGAAATTTTATACTATGCCTTTTTTCCGCAACCGAAGCCAAAACCGCAAGCACAGGAGTCATAACCGTTTCTGCAAAAGATTTTCTGCGTGGTGGTCTGGTTCTTCTGACGGCTTCCTTTACTTTTTTTGCTTCTTCGGCTTTTTTGAAGTCAGCAGAAGCATAGTTTTCACTTTCCTTTTCGGGTGAAACAATTTCCTCAGCTTTTTCTTCAATTTTCGCAGTTTCGGGTTCTTTTTGCTCGATTTTTATAGCACCGCTTGCAAAAGCTTGGGCGACAGTTTCGCCCAGTGCTTCTACAACTATGCTCTTGGCTTTTTGTTCAGACTCTGTTAATTCAACCTCGGGTTCGTCGGTTATATATTCCGCTAAAATATCTTCAAGCGAAAAATCATCAGAGCCTAAGTTTAAGTCCTCATTTTCAAAATCCATAACTTATCCCCTTTTATTTAGAGATATATTTTATTTTGTTTTCTGCCTCTTAATTTCATACATCATAACCGCCGCCGCAGCCGATGCATTTAGTGATGAAATTTTGCCAAACATGGGTATACTTACTGTGAAATCACAGTTTTCTTCCACTAAGCGCTTCATTCCCTCACCCTCAGAACCGATTACAAGTCCAACAGCTCCGCTGAAATCTGTATTCCACAAATCGGAAGTTCCCTCTGCTGTTGTGCCATAAATCCAAAGTCCGTTGTCCTTTAGCTCTTTAATCGCCGCAGTTAGGTTTGCAACACGGGCAACCGCCATATATTCAGTTGCGCCTGCACTGGTTTTTCCAACAACTGCAGTGAGTCCTGCTGAGCGACGTTTTGGAATTATAATTCCGTGTGCGCCGACACATTCCGCAGTTCTGATAATTGCTCCTAAATTGTGTTGGTCGCTTATCTCGTCGCAAATTATGACAAATGGTGACTCATTTCTCTCTTTTGCAATGTTTAAAATATCATCAACAGTGCAATATTCACGAACAGCCGCAAGTGCGATAACGCCTTGGTGTGAACCTGTTCTGGTCATGGAGTCGAGTTTTCTTTTGTCGGCATCAACAACAACAATTCCGGCGGCACGAGCTTTTGAAGCTATGTGTGATAGGGTGCTGTCTGTTTCGCCTTTTGCGATAAAAATTTTGTCTATATTTCGTCCTGCTCTGAGGGCTTCCGTGACGGAGTTTCTTCCCTCTATGACGTCTTCTCTTTCGTCGTTAAACATAATGCTCCTTTTTATTTAACTTCTGATTTTAAAACAGAAATCATGTCTGTGCGTTCCCATGGCAAATCAACGTCAGTTCTTCCGAAGTGACCATATGCCGCAGTTTGTTTGTAGATTGGACGGCGAAGGTCTAGTGTTTTTATTATCGCCGCAGGTGTTAGTTCAAATACACGAGTTACAATGTTAGATATTTCTTGGTCACTAACAACGCCAGTTCCGTGAGTGTCTATGAAAACTGAAACAGGCTCTGCCACGCCGATTGCATAAGCAAGTTCGATTTGGCAGTTTTTGCAAATCCCTGATGCTACAAGGTTTTTTGCTATATATCTTGCCATATAAGCCGCTGAACGGTCAACCTTTGTGGGGTCTTTACCAGAGAAGCAACCGCCACCGTGGCTTGCATATCCGCCGTAGGTATCAACGATAATTTTTCTTCCTGTAAGTCCGCAGTCGCCGACAGGACCACCAACGACAAATCTTCCTGTTGGGTTGATGTAAATTGATGTGTCTTTGTCGATTAGTTCAGCAGGGATAATTGGTTTAATAACTTTTTCCAAAATGCCTTCTTTTAAAGTTTCAAGTGAAACACTTTCAGCATGTTGAGATGAAACAACAATAGCGTCAACTCTTTCGATACTTCCATTTTCGCCGTATTGAACAGAAACTTGAGTTTTTCCGTCAGGGCGAAGAAAGTCAAGCTCGCCTGATTTTCTAACCGCTGTTAATTGGCGAGAAAGTCTGTGTGAAAATGTGATAGGTGCTGGCATAAGTTCTTCTGTTTCGTCGCAAGCAAAACCAAACATCATGCCTTGGTCGCCCGCTCCACCGACATTGTCGTTTGTGCCCATTGCGATGTCAGGGCTTTGTTCGTCGATAGATGTTAAAACTGCGCAAGTGTTTCCGTCGAAACCATATTCGGGTTTGTCGTAACCAATATCGCAAACAGTTTTGCGGACAATTGCAGGAATGTCTGCATAGCAGTTTGTTGTAATTTCACCCATGACCATGACCATTCCTGTTGTTGCAACAGTTTCGCAAGCAACACGAGCCATATTATCTTCAGCTAAAATAGCATCAAGCACAGCGTCAGAAATTTGGTCGCAGATTTTATCTGGATGACCTTCTGTTACTGATTCAGATGTAAAAATTCTATTTACTACTTTGTTCATTGTAAAAAAACCTCTCTATATAAATAATTACTTTACATCATAGAATACCACACTTTTTTCAATTCTTAAAGAGGAAATTTAAATTTGTCACGTATTATTTACAATTTTGTCTAGACTTGGACGCAAAAAAAGTGTATTATAGTACAGTATCTATATTACAAGGAGACATTTCATGAAAAGTTTTTCAACATGGGTTGATAGATTTTGTGCAAAACACCGCAATTTTGGTGTGCAAAACTTAATGTTATATATAGTAGTCGGAAACCTGCTTGTCTGGGTTTTCACTATGATGGACAAGTCATACACCCTACTCAATATGTTATATTTTAACGCTGAGGCGATTTTTACTCAAGGGCAAATTTGGAGGCTTTTCACCTTTGCTCTAATTCCACAGGGTACTGACATTTTCATGTTCATCGCGCTTTATTTCTATTACATGATAGGTTCGACCCTAGAGCGATATTGGGGAACAGGAAAATTTACGATTTATTATATCAGCGGTATAGTTTTCAATATTTTATACGGCACAATTTTCTGGCTACTAGGTTATAATGTTTTCGTAAGTGCTTTTTATTTGAACATGTCCATGTTCTTTACTTTTGCAATGTTATATCCTGATATGACAGTTTTGCTGATGTTTGTTATTCCAATTAAAATTAAATGGCTTGCAATTCTTGACGTTGCGCTTTTTGCTTGGGCAGTTGTTACAGGTACATTCCCAACAAATCTACTTCCAATAGTTGCAATTTTAAACTTCCTAATTTTCTGCTGGGATGATATAATGCACTTAGCGAAAAGAAATGGCTATGCAAGAAGCAAAAGTACTATCAACTTCAAAAAAGAAGCCGCTAGAGTTAACCGTGAACAAAGGAATAAGCCCTATACAAGAAAGTGCGAAGTTTGCGGAAAAACCGATACAGATAATCCAAACTTAGAGTTTAGATACTGCTCACGCTGTTCGGGCTATCATTGCTATTGTGAGGAGCACATTAACAACCACGCCCATCACAAAGACTGAGTTTCAGCTATAACAGTCTTACTGCTTTAAGATAAAATAAATAAAAAGGATATTTGGTGAAAGATATGAACTCAGAGAAAAAGAATAACAAACTGCTGATACAAACAGTTGTCTTACTTGTCGCTTTGGCTATTTTAGTTTTCATTGAATTTGGATATATAAAAGCTGCTAAGGCTGACGAACTACCCTCGGAGGAAAGTCCCGCTCCAACAGAAAGTGTTGCTCCATCAGGAGTTGCACCTGCCCTTGATAATGACAATCAAGGTGATACCGCAGAGGAAAATCCTCAGCCCGAAGCGGTCGTCACCCCTCAGCCCACCGAGGCGGTGATTGAATTTAATCCTACATCAACAGATGCGACAAAACCCGACGTTTTTATCAGCTCAACTACCATAAGCAATAACGGCGAAATTGTCGAAACATACGAAAATCCCGAGCCTATGACCTTTGGGTCGGCTTCGGGATATTCTGCTGTTAATGGCGTTACAACTTTCAAAGGCAACAATTTACGAAACGGCGCTTCTTACGGCAGAGCAGTCAGTGCAACTGGAAATTTCGGTAATTATTGGACTCAACAAATCGGCGCTTTGACCTCTTACACAGGCTACACCTGGACAGGTAGCGGTTGGACAGGTCAGCCCCTAATTGCCGAATGGGATAAAGAAACCCGTCAAATCATGAACATGTATGACTGGGCAAAAGAGCAAGAAACTTTGGTTGAAGTTGTATACGCAACTATGGACGGAAATGTCTATTTTTCTGAGCTTACAACAGGAAAAGCGACAAGAGATAAACTATATTTAGGTTATACTTTTAAGGGCGCTGGAACACTAGACCCAAGAGGCTATCCTCTTTTATATGTCGGAGCTGGATATGACGGCGCAAGCGAGTCACCAAAAGCCATGGTCGTCAGTCTAATCGACGGTTCAGTTTTGCATTCAATTGGGCAAAACGACAGCTTCGCAGCTCGTGGCTGGCATGTTTTCGACAGTGCTCCACTGGTTCATTCTGAAACTGATAAACTAATCTGGCCTGGCGAAAACGGCGTTTTATACATAGTCGATTTAAACACAAATTACGACAAAAATGCAGGCACAATTTCCGTCGAGCCCGAAACCGTAAAATGGAAATACACCAGCAAGAAAAACGACACAACAGGGCAATATTGGCTAGGCATGGAAGCTAGTATGCTTGCCTATGACAACTATGTTTTCTTTGCCGATAATGGCGGACATTTGATGTGTATGGATATAAATACACTAGAACTTGTCTGGGTTCAAGATATTTTAGACGACTCAAACTGCACTCCTATCCTCGAAATCGAGGACGGAAAACCCTATATTTACATAAGCACGTCTTTCCATTATGGCTGGCGTTCATACACAACGGCAACTGTTCCAATTTGGAAAATTGACGCTACAAATGGTGAAATTGTCTGGCAAGTTGACTATGAATGCTATACTGTCAGCGAAGTTTCGGGCGGTGTTCAAGGTTCAATCGCTTCAGGAAAAGGCAGTTTGTCCGACCTGATTTTTGTCCCTGTGGCAAGAACGCCAAACGCAGGCGGAGGAATTTTGTCGGCTATCAGCAAAAGCACAGGCGAAGTTGTCTGGGAGCTTGAAACGCTTGCCTACAGTTGGAGCACACCAGTCGACTTTTACGACGCAAACGGCAGAGGATATTTGATCTACTGCAATTCCTCGGGCTATATGATGATAGTTGACGGCTCTACAGGCGACATTTTAGACGAAATCAGCCTTGGAAGCAATATAGAAGCTTCGCCCGCAATTTATAACAACACCGTTGTTGTCGGCACAAGAGGTCAAGTGATTTACGGCATAGAATTAATTTAGTATTATTTAAAAACAAGAAGCAGGTGGTTTTTCTGAAAGTCAAATTTAATAAAAGCAAGGTAACTTTCCTGACAATCGCAGTGCTAATTGTTATGATTATCTGGACAAGCTACGCTATATTGGACTATTCCGACAATTCTACGGACATAGTTTCCGACACTATAAACTCTACCCAAGAAAAAACAATGCACAATAATATTTCAATCACGAAATTTGCCGTTGAAAGGTATTTCGCAGAGCTTGAAAGTCAGTCGTACTTGCTCAGTTTAAGCACCAAAGACTTTGAAACTTTTTATGATGAACTTAGGGATTTTATGGAAGCTCAAGGATTTAACAAAACTTGGATTACCTATCCCGACGGTTCAACAACGACAATTACCAAAACAGATATCGCTGAATCACAGGGCGAATTTTCTGAAGAAATGAAAAACGGAGAGTCTTTCCTCAGCGAAGTCACTTTGGGAAGGTCGCATGAATATCCATTTATTTCAATTAATGTTCCGATTTTTTCGGAGGATTTGGAAGTTGTGGCATATCTAAGCGCCAGTTTAAATGCTCAATTTCTTGCAAATATTTTCTCCGAGTGTTTTTACTATTCCGACGGATATTATTATCTAATCGACGGAAAAGGAAATGTCATAACTTGTCATCAAGTTGGAAGCATTTTCTATTTCGGCACATCTTTCGACAAACACCTTGCAAGCTATATCTATGAAGAAAACAGCATTACCTCAGACGAAGTTGTTGATTATGTTAAAAATAATGACACAGGAAAAGTCACTTTCAACGACATTTACGGCGGAGAAAGCCATGGATATTTCGCCCCTGTCGGAATTAAAGAGTGGAAACTTTTGCTCGTCACAACCTCTATGCACACCGAAGCACAAAACACCGCTCATCTCGATAACGGAAATTTATTGATAGTTCGACTGCTTTTTGCCTTTGCCATTTTGCTTTGCGTTGTGCTGTTCACACAGAAAAATTCGCTAAAAACCGCACGCCAATATGAATTGAACACAACTCTGCTCTCAAAAGAGATTAACAAGCTGATATTTGAATGGGATTTCCGTGGCAACAAGTTTACTTCATCCTCAGATTTTGGAGCTATGTTCGGCTATGCGTCCACTTCAATTTCAAAAATCGACGATATAATTGCAACCGAAACACTACACAAAGATGATCTTGATGCTGTTAGCCAATCATTTAGTCAAATTTTCATCGGACATCCAGTGAAAAACATTCAATTTAGGCTGAAACACGCCAATGGTAATTTCGTTTGGTGCTCGATGACAATAATTCCCATACCGACAAAGAATGGAAGATTTTACAACGCTATGGGTCTGCTTGAAAACATAGACGACAGCGTTAGAGAAACTCAGGAATTGCGTACAAAATCCGAGCGTGATCCCCTCACAAACCTGTATAATAAGGGCACGACAGAAATGTTGATAGCGGAAATTCTCAAACATTCCAGCCCCATTTCCAACAGGCATCACCTTATGATTATTGACATTGATAATTTCAAATCAATAAATGACAAATTAGGGCATCAATACGGCGATACCGTCTTGAAAGAGCTCTCTGCTTCGCTTCAAGAAATGTTCAGAAGTCAGGACGTTTTAGGGCGTGTCGGCGGTGACGAATTTTTTGTTTTGGTGAAAGATGTACCCAAGGAATATAACATCACCGAGAAAGCCCAGCTGATTTGCGATGGCTTCAGCCGAGTGTACAGCGCCAACGGAATAGATGTTCAAATTTCTGCAAGTATTGGTATCTCTGAATACCCAAAAAATGGACAGGACTTCAATTCTCTGTACAATAATTCCGACATCGCACTTTACGACACCAAAGCAAACGGAAAAAATGGATACACAATCTACAATGGTCAAAAAAATATCAACTATGTATCAAATCGAACAGAAATTGATAACAAAGATGGTTTGTCAAAAAAATGACTTAATTTTGGTTGAAGTTTTCATTTCTTTTAGTTCACAATCAACAATTATTATGTCCTCACCGATGCGACTGATAGACTCCCACGGCAGAATTAAGTCGTCCTCACGACCCAAAATCCCTCCGAGTTTACTCGCACCCGGTAATATTAAGGCACTAATTTTTCCAGTTTCCGTGTCAAATTCTATGTCGTTGACATAGCCGTGCCTTTGACCTGTTTTAACATTTATTACCTCTTTATAACGAAGCTCGCCAAAACTTGTGAGCATAAATTTCACCCCCTACCATGAAATAATATGTCGGTAGGGGGTGTTTTTATTACGCAAATATGCTTTTTTTAATGTGGCTGATTGCGTTTTTCTCCAATCTCGAAACCTGAGCTTGGCTAATTCCGATTTGCGAAGCGACCTCCATTTGGGTTTTTCCGTCATAAAATCGCAATGATAAAATATGCTTTTCTCTTTTTCCAAGGCTCTTCATGGCTTCACTGAGGGCGATTTGTTCTATCCACGATTCGTCGGTATTTTTGGTGTCGCCAACCTGATCCATGACGCAAATGCTCTCTCCACCGTCGGTGTAAACAGGCTCATTTAGCGAAATCGGACCCGAAACGGCGTCCATTGCAAACACAACTTCGCTCTTTTCAATTCCCAGTTTTTCGGCAATTGCCTCAACCGTCGGCTCTCTCTGCGTGTTGTACATAAGCTCTTCCCTCGCCTGTAAAACTCTGTAAGCCAAGTCCCTCATGCTTCTGCTGACCCGAATGGCACTATTATCTCGCAAATATCGACGAATTTCGCCCGCAATCATCGGCACGCCGTAGGTCGAAAACCGCACATCTTGGCTAATATCAAAGTTGTCAATCGCCTTGATAAGCCCGATGCACCCAACCTGAAACAGGTCGTCAACGTTCTCACCTCTGCCCGAAAATTTTTGTATAACCGACAAAACCAGACGAAGATTTCCAGCTATAAGCTCTTCTCTGGCAGATTTATTGCCCTCTTTGGAAAGTTTTAACAGCCTTATGGTTTCGTCAGATTTCAAAACTTTAAGGCTTGACGTGTTCACTCCGCAAATTTCGACTTTTCCTTGCATAATTCCACCCCTTTTTTTCAAAGATGGTGGTATTATGCCCAAGCTTTTGCAAATTTATGACATTAAAATCAATCTTGTTATTAATTGATTTTTTTAATTTCAAATGGTATAATAAGGTATTATTTAGAAAAGAAAGGTAAATTTAAATGATAGTTTCAAGAGCAAAAGATAACAAACTAACAACAGAAATCACCGTGAGTGACTGCCCAACGGTAAGGCCGATTTACTGCGGTCAACCCATAGAAAATGGTGGAATTGGAACAGATTTCAGACCAAGTCAACTGCTTCTGGCTGGTTTAATTTCCTGCATGAGCGTAAATGTTAGGGCACATATGGATCAAGATAATATACCATATGAGGACGTGATTATTTCTGCGGATATGGAGCACACGGAAGATGGAATTACGAAAATTTCGACAAAAATCGAGATAATTTCTGACATATCTGACGAAGAAAAACAAAAATATATAGATATTGCCAATAATTGCTATGTAAAGAGACTTCTAGCAAGTGAAAAACAATTTTTGACAATGGAATAGG
>CAYJOS010000035.1:0-17728 GCA_964371875.1 uncultured Oscillospiraceae bacterium
CTAGTGCTATTAATTTACTTGCCATGTAATCTTAAACCGTAGAGAAATGCTCGAAGGTTTAAGATTTTTTTATGTCCAAAAATACTTATAGTCTTATAAAGCAGGGAATTGTAATGAAAATACTTAAAAACAAATGGTTTCATAGAATAATACAGCTAATAATTTCCCTTTTTGGGATAAGCATAATAAGTTTTTTGCTTATATATCTATCCCCTGTAGACCCTGTGCGAGCGATGTTTGCGGTCAGCGGTTCTATTCCCTCAGAAGAAATATTAGAACAAATGCGGACAGAGCTTGGGCTTAACAGACCGTTTTACATTCAATATTTCGACTGGCTTATAAACTGCTTGCAAGGTGATTTTGGAACATCTATAACTCACGGTCAGCCTGTTTCTGAACTATTACTTAAACGATTAGTGCCAACCATAAATTTAACTTTGCTGTCTATGCTTTTTATGATTATGATTGCTCTGCCATTGGGAATTTTATCTGCAATTAATCAAAATAAGATAATCGACAATGTAATGAGATTTATTACATTTATTCAAATTTCTATGCCAAACTTTTGGGTTGGACTGCTTCTAATGTATTTTGTCGCCTTAAAACTTGGTATTGTCAATGTCTATTCAGCGGAAATGGGGTTTGAAAAACTATTTTTGCCTTCATTAACCCTCGCTTTTGCTATGGGTGGAAAATATGCAAGGCAAGTGAGAGCGTCCATACTAGAAGAACTCAGCCAAGATTATGTAATCGGCGCAAGGTCAAGAGGTATTTCTGAGCGTGAAATTCTTTGGAAGCACGTTATGCCAAACGCACTTTTGCCACTGATTACACTTCTCGGTTTGTCTATAGGTTCACTTCTAGGCGGTACGGCAGTTGTTGAAATAATTTTTTCTTATCCCGCACTTGGAAGCCTTGCAATTTCTGCTATAACTGCAATGGATTATCCGCTTATTCAAGGCTTTGTACTTTGGATTGCCTTGGTATATATGCTTGTGAATATCATCGTCGATATTTCGTATGAATACATAGACCCAAGATTAAGAAGAGGTGCATAAAATGTTAAAAGCTAAAACACGTTTAAAAATATTTACCTCTTTGATTTTACTTCTTGTCATAATAGCAATCTTTGCACCTTTCATAGCTCCGTTTGACCCAAACGAAGCAATACTTACAAACGCAAATAAAGAACCTGATGATGTACACTTATTTGGCACTGATAAAATGGGACGAGATGTGTTTTCAAGAGTTATTTATGGCGCTAGAACTTCTATAGCCTCTACTTCTATGCTTGTGCTTATGGTGTTTGTTATCGGCGGTTCACTTGGAATGTTAGCTGGATATGCAGGCGGAAAAGTTGACACTATTATAATGCGAATTTCTGACATGATGGTTTCTTTCCCTGGTATGGCACTTGCTATTGCAATGGCTGGTATGTTAGGCCCGAGTATAGTCAATGCCGTTATCGCAATTACTATGGTAACTTGGACAAAATACGCAAGACTTTCTCGAAGCTTGGTGCTTAAAATTCGTAATATGGACTATATTAAAGCCTCAAAACTATCTGGAAGCACACATTTTACTATAATTTTCAAACATTTAATCCCCACAATTATGCCGACTTTAATTATAACCGCTATGGCTGATATGGGTGGCATGATGCTTGAACTTGCAGGATTTTCATTTCTGGGACTGGGTGCAAATTCCACCTCGATAGAATGGGGATTTATGTTAAACGAGGGCAGAGATGCCATGACTTCTTCGCCGTGGCTTATGATTTTTCCAGGGCTTGCAATTTTTGTGACTGTAATGATTTTTAATTTATTGGGCGACAGTGTTCGTGACATATTAGACCCAAAAACAGAAAACTAATTTTAACAACGAAAGAGGAAATAACATGAAAAAGAAACTCAAAGCACCATCACTAATTTTAGCTTCAGCTCTGACACTAAATCTGCTCACAGCGTGTGGAAGCACCGACTCTTCACAAGGCGAAAATGGTGGTCAAGAAACTTCGGCAACTCACCTTGACTTTGGTTGTTACAAATATTCCGACTCTATCGACCCTGTAGTAAACGTAAACTCAAGCTGGGGTGGTGTGCGTTATGGTATCACAGAATGTCTTTTCAAATTTGACGAAAACGTTGTTGCGCAACCTAATCTAATTTCTGAAGCAGTGCCATCAGAAGATTTTAAAACTTGGACACTTCACCTCCTAGACGACCTGAAATTTTCAAACGGAAACCCTGTCACACCCTCGGCTGTTGTTTCATCAATCGAGAGATTATATAAAGAAACCGATGCTTCCCAAGGTGGCAAAGGAAACTCAAATCCCGAGGGATATTTAATCTATGACAGCATTACCGCAAGCGACGAAGACGGCACAGTTACAATAGTTTGCTCTCAGCCAACAGCAAACCTAGCTGGTATTTTGGCTTATCCCTACTTTGCAATTATCGACACATCTGTAATCGACACACAAGTTATAGGCACAGGCCCTTATAAAGTTGATTCTGATAATGTTGGAATTAATATGGAAATGTCAAAGAATGAACACTATCGCACAGATGTGCCTTATGATACAGTAAATGTTCTTTATATTGACGACAACTCGACAAAATCTATGGCACTTCAAAGTGGAGATATCGACCTTGCAGAAAACATAACTTCGGCAGATTCTTTAGCCGAACTATCAGCAATGCCTGATGATTATTACATCTCAACCGCTGCGGGTGTTAGAACAGGTAATTCATACATCAACTTCAAAAGCGAACTTGCAAATGACGATTTAAGACAGGCTGTTATGATGGCGCTTGACGACAAAACCATGTGCGAAATCACAGTTGGCGGAATGTATACAGAAGGTTTTTCAATACTCCCTTCTTCACTTTCTTACAATTACGACAGCCTAAACAACCCTTATGCCTTTGACAAAGATGCTGCTATAAAAATTTTGGACGATGCTGGAATTGTGGACACTGACGGCGATGGATATCGTGAACTTGACGGGCAAAATATTGACCTTAACTATGTTGCGTACACTAGCCGTAACCTAAACGATTTTGCACAAGCTGTTGCACTTCAATTAGATGAAATCGGCATTAAATCCACAGTAAATATCAGAGATTATGACACTGCTCTTGCACTTCAAAATGCAGGTGAATTTGACCTGATGACTACAAATACTATCACAGTGGGCATAGGTGACCCTCAAGATTATTTGGGCAACTGGTATTCTGTAAACTCAGTAAACTATGGCTATTACCAAAATGATGAATATGACGCATTGTATGAGGAGCTTTTAGTTGAACTTGATGCAGAAAGACGCATAGAAATCATCACAGAGCTTCAGCAAATTTTGATTGATGATGCCGCAACCATTGTCCACGGATATTACAACAGCCGTATGTTCAGCAGGACAGACAGCATTGCACAGGCTGAAATTGAAACTATAGATTATTATTGGCTTACAACGGATATTTTGCCAGCTAAATAAGTTATAAGCCGAAACGATTTTGGCAGAACGGAGTGAAAAAATTGCTTGAATTTAAAAATGTTTCGGTGGAATATAAAAACGGAACAAAAGCGCTACAAGATTTTAATTTAACCGTAAATAAGGGCGAAATAATCGCACTTGTGGGCGAAAGTGGCAGTGGCAAAACCACTGCTATTCGCTCTGCGATTGGTCTTTTGCCATTAGGTGGAAAAATCTCTGAGGGTGAAATCATATTAAATGACAACAGCATCAAAGACCTCACTCCAAAAGAGTGGGAAAAAATTCGTGGAATTGAACTTGCCATGATATTTCAAGATTGTGGCGCTATGCTAAATCCGATTAGAACTATAGGCAGTCAATTTATTGAATATATCAAAAAACACGAAAAAATGTCGAAAAACGAAGCATATGAGCGTAGTGTTCAAATTCTTGAACAAATGGGATTGTACGACGGAAAAGCTATTATGAAGGCAATTCCGTCAAGTCTTTCGGGTGGTATGCGTCAGCGTGTTGGAATTGCGATGGCGATGATATTCAAGCCTGCGATATTGCTTGCAGACGAGCCAACAAGTGCCCTAGATGTTACAATTCAAGCCCAAATTGTCAAACAAATGATGGATTTGCGACAAAATTTTTACACTTCCATTTTACTCGTAACGCATAATATAGGCGTTGCGGCGTATATGGCGGACAAAATTTTAGTCATGTATAACGGCGAAGTGGTAGAGCGAGGAACTCGTGAGCAAATATTAAAAAACCCAACACATGAATACACAAAAAGCCTAATTTCTGCAATCCCCGACTTGAAAGGAGAGCGATATGTCTGATTATATTTTAGAGGGCAAAAACCTTTCAAAATTTTACGAAAATGACGGAATATTGCTGAAAGCTTGCAGAAATATTGACTTTGAAATCAAAAAAGGCGAAACTGTCGGAATTGTAGGTGAAAGTGGCTGTGGAAAAAGTACTTTGCTTAAAATGCTTACGAGGCTTGAAGCGCCCACAGAGGGAAGCTTGTTCTTTAAGGGGCAAGATATTACGAAAGAAAAAGGCAAGTCGCTTCGTCAAAATAGAAAGCATGTTCAAATGGTATTTCAAGACCCAAGTTCGGCTTTTTCGCCAAGAATGAGAGTGCATGACGCAATTGCAGAGCCTTTAAAAAATTACTATAAGTTATCTAAAAAAGAGCTTGACGAGCGAATTAATGAGCTTCTTGAACTTGTCCATTTACCCAAGGAATTTTCAACTAGATATTGCCATGAAATGAGTGGAGGTCAACGCCAAAGACTGGGCATAGCTAGGGCATTATCGGTAGAACCTGAAATTTTGGTTTGTGACGAGGCAACTTCAGCGCTTGACGTTTTAGTTCAGGATAATATTATGAAATTATTGATAGAAATACAGCAAAAACGCAATTTATCAATCATTTTTGTTTGCCATGATATCTCGTTGGTGTCTTCAATTTCGCACAAAATGATGATAATGTATTTGGGCACAGTGGTTGAAATAATTGAAGGAGATAAAATTTCCGAGAACGTAGCTCATCCGTATGCAAAGCTTCTAATTTCTTCGATTTTTAGCACTTCAATGGACTTTAACAAAGAGATAAAAACGCTTGAAGGCGATATTCCAAGCCCGATTAATATTCCTGAAGGCTGTCCATTTAACACTAGATGTAATCATTGTATGGATGTCTGCAAAACCGAAAAACCTCAGCTAAAAACACTTGGCGATAATCATAAAGTCGCTTGTCATTTGTATAAATAATCTAATCGTGAGTCATGCCGTAGACAGTCTCTGCATGGGATTTGCATAATATTATTGCTTGATATGATAAAAAATCTTCTTAAAAGCGAGAACAGAATTATTAGATAAATATATAGAAAAACCCTAAAATCGCACGATTTTAGGGTTTTTTATTATTTTCCACCATTATAAACAGTGGAATTATTTTGGCTTATGGAGGTTTGTTCCTCCTCTGCTTTTTTTGGTGTTGTCATAAGTCCAGTATGAAATACAATCTTTTCTGCTTGTTTTTACAAACGAATGTTGAGTAAATGCAGGGATGTAAATAGTATCGCCTTCAACGATTTCAAAGGCTTCATTGTCTTCAAGTGTCACCATCATACTACCCGAGATTACCGTGCCAACTTCATCTGCAACGTGTGCTTCGGAGAGGTGAACATCCTTGTCGGAAATAATCATGCACACGCAAGACAAATTGCGCTCACCCTCTGTCATAGCCTCATAGACAACGCCGGAGTCTGTGCTTTCATAAAGCATGTTGCGCTCGTTTTCACGCACTACAAATTTTTCGCCCTCAGAATCTGAAAGCAAATTCGACATAGTTATGTTTAATGCAGAGCATATTTTTTGCAAATTTATAATAGTAAGACTGGTCATTCCCCGCTCGACAAGGCTTAAATAGCTTACAGATAAATTCGTAAGGCTTGCAAGTTCTTGAAGCGTTAATGAGTTACTTTGTCTTATTTGTTTTACTTTTCGTCCAATTTCTTGATCCATGTCATACTCCGTCACTTTATTTTAATAAATTATACCACGAACAATATTATAAATGCAATATTTCTTGTGTTGTTAATTTTAATAAAATTTATATTAAATTTTTGATAATTATGAAAATTTATTGTGAAATATCGTATATTATAGCAATGTTAACAAATTATCCACACATATTTGTACGTTTTTGCAGGTAAATAGTGCTTGATTTTGTGCGAATTGTCGTTTATAATTCATTTATGGAAATAAAATTTCATGATTAAGAAAAGGAGAACTTTATGAAATTAACTCAATACGAGCAAGAAATGCTCGACGGCGTTCATGGCAAGTTCAAAGAAGTTGCGATTAAAAAAATCGTTGACTATGCAACTGCCCTCGGCGCTGATGAACTATGTGAGGTAACAAAAGCTACGGTTTACCTCGGAGCTCACCCTTATCTTGAAACTGCTAAAAAAGAAACTTACGACGAAATTTTTGCAAAAATGTATCTATGTACTGACGAAGATGTAAAAATTGAAAAGTTTGCCGAAGGTTGCTTCTGCCAAACATGTGTTGCACCTTGCGACCACTATCAATTTGAAAAACTACACCTTTCAAAAGAGCTTTTTGACAAAAATAACGAATATCTTCAAATCACAAAAGAAGCAGGCGTTTCTATCACAGGAAGCTGCACACCTTACCTAATCGGTTGGATTCCTCTAAAAGGCGAACACTTTGTTACAACAGAATCAAGTAACGTTGTTATGTGTAACTCAGTTTTTGGTGCTTGCGGTAACTCTGACGGACTTGAAGCGGCTGTTTGGTCTGCTGTTTGCGGAAGAACTCCAAAATGGGGTAACCACGTTATGGAAAACAGAAAAGGTACTGTTGTATTTAACATTGAATGTCCATCAGAAACTGCTGTTGACTGGGACGTCATTGGTTACACAATTGGTAGAATGTTACCTCCTCATGCTATTCCTGTTATTGACGGTAACTTCAAAAAACCAAACCTTATTAAACTAAAACAATGTTTTGCAGCCATGGCAACAACTAGCGGTGCTGAAATGTGCCACATTGTTGACTTTACTCCTGAAGCTCCAACTCGTGAAATCGCACTTGGCGGAAAAGAGCCAAAAGCTGTTTTCACAGTTACACAAGAAGAATATGACAAGTCAATGGCTATGCTTTGCGACAAAGGCACACATAAAGTTAATGTTTTTGCCCTTGGTTGCCCTCACTACACTCTTGAAGAAATCAGAGACATCGCTCTTTACATAAAAGGCAAAAAATTTGCTCCAGGAGTTGACTTCTTTGTTTGGACAGACTATGCAATCAAAGAAATGGCAAAGCAAAACGGCTACCTCGACATGATTTTAGAAGCTGGCGGAGATATTATGACAAGCGGTTGCCCTCTTGTTATGGGTAAAAAGAGCTTCGGTCATGCAACAGGATTTGCTTCTGATGGTGCAAAACAAGCTCACTACATTCGCTCCGACCTTGACAATGGCGTACCCGTATTTTACGGCGATATGTACCAATGTGTTGACGCTGCTGTTGCAGGCGAATGGAAAGGGGAATAAGAAATGGAAACTTTAAAAGCTAGAGGCGCTTACACAGGAATTGCCGAAGGACTTGCTCTTGTTTGCCCTGACAGTATCCAAGGTTGGGCTGGCGTTAGCGACACAACAGGCGAAATTATCGAAAAAGGTCACGTCGAAGAAGGCGTAAATATCCACGGCAGAATTTTGGTTCTTCCTTGCAGCAAGGGTTCAAACGGTTGGTCTTGCCACTTCAACTCAGCTATGCAAGCAGGATTTAAACCAGCTGGTTGGATTTTCTCCAAAATGGACTCTCGTGCAGGTGTTGCAACAGTTGTTGTTGGCTCTCCTGCGGTTGCAGATTTTGAAGAAGGCGTAGAGCCTTGCGACATCATCAAATCAGGCGATAAAATAAGAATAAATGGCGACACAGGACTTGTCGAAATATTAGAAAGGGCGTAAAGTTAGAAAATAAATTTTCGAACTTTAAGATTATTAAAACCGTTTTTCTCGTCCACTTAAGGCGGACAACCGAAAAACATGGCACATTATGACCATTTTCGTGGCTGTCTTGTGTCTATATAAAGAAAGGAATGTTCATAATACCATGAAACAAAAACCAATTTATGACCCAATAGTTATTGGACTAACCTCTATAATCTTCCTAGTAATTTTTATCTTCAGCCAAATTAACCCCGAACTTTTCTCAGTCACACTAAACAACGTAGTTAACACACTTTGCGACGGACTTGGTTGGTTCTTAAACCTATCAACAATGCTTTGCATATTCTTCTCACTATATTTTGCATTCTCAAAGTTTGGTAAAATCAGACTTGGCGGAAACGATGCAAAACCAGAATTCAAAACTTTCACATGGTGGGCGATGGCTCTTTGCGCAGGTATGGGTATGGGTATCGTTTTCTTCCCTGCTGCTGAAGTTATCGAATACATGTTCAGACCTGCAACAGGCGTTGGCGTTGAAGCAGGTACATATGAAGCTGCTGTTTGGGGCATGGAACAAACTATCATGCACTGGGCGGTTACTCTATATGGTATCTATGTTGCAGCCGGTATCATCGCAGCATATGTTTACCACAACCTAGGTCAACCTTTCAGCATTTCTTCAATGCTATATCCTCTTTGTGGCGAAAAAATCTACAAATACAGAAGCTGGATTGATGGTATCGTAACATTTGCTATCGTCGGTGGTGTTGCTGGTTCTTTCGGCTACGGTATTCTTCAACTTGCTGATGGTCTTGAGCAAACAGTTGGTCTTGAGTCAACAGCTGGTAGCTGGATTATGCTAACAATTGTTATCACAGCAATTTACACACTTTCAAGTATTTCAGGCCTTAAAAAAGGTATCCAATTCCTAGGCGACAACAACGCAAAACTTTTCATCGCTATGCTTGCTTTCGTTGTTGTATTTGGACCAACAGTTTTCTCACTAAACTTCGGTTCAGAAGCAACAGGTTCTATGTTTGCAAACTTCTTTGCTAACATGGGCTTCACAGAAGCATCTGTTGAAGGTGGCTCAAAATGGGCTGTTTGGTGGAACTATCTTTGGTACATGGATTACTTCATCTTTGCACCAACAACAGCTTGGTTCCTAGCTCGTCTTGCTAAGGGTAGAACTCTTCGTGAATTCGTTCTAGTTAACATGATTGCTCCTGGACTATTTGGTCTAATGTGGTGCTGGCTATTTGGTGGTCTTGCACTAGACTCACAATTTAGCTTCATGGCAACAGGCGAAGGTCTTGACCTTATCAACATCCTAAACACACAAGGTACAGAAGCTATCATGCTAACACTATTTGATGCGCTTCCACTACCAGTTATCACAAAACCAATCATGATGCTAACAATTATGATTTCATTCGTAACACTTTGCAACGCAGTTACATCAACAGTTTCAAAAATGAGCATCAAAAACCTAGACGAAAAACCAGGCGAAGACATCGAAGCTCCAAAAGGCATCCAACTATACTGGGGTGTTCTAATGGGTGGTGTTGCTATCCTGTTCCTACTTATGGGCGGACTAGACGGCGCAAAAACAATCAAACTTTTGGTTGGTTTCCCTGTTGTTTTCCTAGTTATGTTCATGGTTGCAGGCTTCGTGAAAATGTTTGCTAAAAAGCAATATGCAGAAGTCAAAGAAATAGAAGGCACAGAAGTCACAAAATAAAATTAGGGCACAATGCAATGGCACAGAACGCCAAAATTTAATGAAAATTTTATAAAATCAACGGGGCTGTCAGATAAAACTACAGCCCCACTTTTAAAAACAAGGAGCAAAAAAATGAACTTAAAAAACAACTTTTTTAGCACAAAAGAGTGCGAAATCATTCACAAACAATCAGTCAAAGTTCTTGGCGAAATGGGTGTTGAATTTAACGACGAATATGCACTAGAAGTTTTCAAAAACGCTGGTGCAACAGTTGAAGGCAAAGTCGTAAAAATCCCACAAAATATCATTGATGAAGCACTTAAAACCGTCCCTGCTGAGTTCAAAATCTACGGCAGAAACGGCAAAGAAGTCACAATCGGTGGCGACAATCAAATTATTGCTCCTGAGTCAGGCGCACTTAACATTTTAACAGAAAACGGCATGGAGAAAAGAACTCCTGAGCACTTCAAAAAATTCATGAAACTCCACCACAACAGCCGTGTTATGGACATGATTAACCCCAGCCTTTTTGAGCCAATCGAAATCGACCAAAAAATCGTTAGAGATTATCAAATGGCTGTTTGCCTAAAATATTCAGACAAACCTATGCTTGGTCTTGCAACTTCAAAACAAGACTCAGAACACAGCATTGACATGTGCCAAAGATTTATCGGCAGAGAAGAAAACGTTTGCCTTGGTATCATCAGCGTTATCTCCCCTGTTAAATACGACGAAGCTATGCTTCAATCAATGAGAGTTTTCGTTGAGAGAAAACAACCTGTTATGGTTGCTTGTTGTTCACAACCTGGCGCTACAAGCCCTGTTTCAATGTTCGGTACATTCATCATTGATAACGCACAAGTTCTTGCTGGTGTTGTTTACTCACAACTTCTAAGAAAAGGCGCTGAAGTTATGTACGGAAACACTTCAGGAAGCTGCGACCACCGTTATGTCGCTCCTGCAATCGGTGCTCCAGAAACAGGATTTTCAATTTTCATGGCTGCGGCTATGGCGAAATACTACAACATGCCTTGCAGAACTGGTGGCTCACTTGCTGATGCTAAAGAAGTTGACTGGCAATGCGGTGTTGAAGCTATTTTAACAACACTTCCAACAGTTATGTCTTCAAGCAACTATGTTCTTCACTCTTGCGGTGTTATGGATTCATTCAACGTACTTAGCTATGCTAAATATGTCCTAGATGAGCAAAACATCGAAATGTGCCGTTTCATGGTTAATGGAGTTAACCTAGAGCTAGACGAAGATGATCTAGAAGAAGAAATTGAAAACATCATGGACGTTGGTGTTGGTGGAAACTATATCGAAGAAATCCACACAATGACAAAGCTAAGACAAGAGCTTTACACACCAATGTTATTCAACAAAATGGGCTATTCTTCATGGAAACATGCAGGCGAGAAAACTGTAACAAGCCATGCTTTTGCTGAAGTAGAAAAACGTGTTGAAGCTTATGAGTTCCCAGAAATGAGCAAGGAACAAGAAGATGTTTTGAGAAGCTATATTGGCGATTTAGTCGACACAATTTAAGACGAATGGGATATATCTCACAGTCTTGCGCTATGCTAGGTGAATAATAAAAAACTAAGGGTGTGACAAAAATTGTCACACCCTCTGAAATTTAAAAAAGGAGTTATAATATGCCATACATTACAATTAGAGGCGTTAAGCAAGAAAAACTTTTAGTGATGGAAACCAAAATCGGGGATATTGTTGCCGAGGTTTTAAACTCATCAAAAGACCATGTCAAGGTATTTTTGTCACCTTTAGTCGAGATTAAAAACGGCGAAATTGTCGAAACATCACCCTCGCTTGACATCTATTGGATGCCAAGACCGCAAGAAATTTGCGACACCATGGCGACAAAATTGACCGAATATTTCCATAGCGAAGGCTTCCCTACTTTAGAGGTGACTTTCACAGAATTCGAAGGCAGGCTTTTCTATATAAATGCAAAAAACTTTGCATAAAAAACGAAAAACTAATTAACCTGCTTGCAAAGTCAAAGCCGAAGTAGGCGTCGTCCGCTAGGGATGCAATGTGTGAGGAGAATGCTTTGCCACTTTTCTGCTTAATCAGCAATTTGTGTATGTGTTGTAATATCTGTAACCGTGAGATACAAACGCTTTTGACCATGCACATTATCAGCTATTTTACCGCTTAATTGGAATGTGTGCTCCTCACCATTTTTAATCACAAATTTGTTTGTAAAAGCGATGTTTGCATAAGGGTTTTCTTGTATGCATTTATCAAAATATTCTATAAACGCTGTTCTTTTCTCAGGTGTTGTATGACCTAGACCGCTATTTCCAAAATTATCTCGAACCTCTTCTCTTGTATAACCAATCATTTCAAAGTAATAATCGTTCGCTTCTAGAATGGTAAAATCATCATCAATATCGGTAATTAAAATACCACAAGCAACAATAGAGTTTGCAAACTTTGCATCGTTAATACTGCGTATCATCATTGTGTTATAGCTATCTACTGTCAATTTTTTGAGCATATCAGCGCTGTATTTTTCCTCAAATTCACTGATAGGCATAGGTCGTGCATAGAAATAACCTTGTATCGCATCGCAATTCATGCTTCTAAGCAAATCTACTTGTTCCTGTGTTTCAATGCCCTCAGCAACAACATACATACCTAAGTTGTGCGACATTTTCACAATGCTGTCAATTAGCATATCATCACGGCGTGCATTCTTTCCGCCGATAAAGAAACTTCTATCCATTTTAAGGGTATCTACATGGAGGTTTTTGAGCATACCTAGCGAGGAATATCCTGCACCGAAATCGTCAATGGAAATTTTGAAGCCATTTTGACGCAAATCTGCGAAAAGTTGCTCTATTGTACACTCATTGGCTATTGTCGTTGACTCTGTTAGCTCAATTTCAATACTTTCATGCGGAACATTGTATTTATCAGCAATGGCAACAACACCATCAACAAAAAAGGGATTTTCTAAGTTTAGTCTTGAGCAGTTTACCGAAACTGTGAACTGTCCAAGCCCATCATCCATCCACTTTCTGATGGTCATACAAACATTTTCGAGTATGTATTTATCCAGCTCAACAATAAAGCCGTTACGTTCAAATAAAGGGATGAAGTCATTTGGAAATATCATTTTGCCGTCTGCTTCAATCCAACGCACAAGCGCTTCAGCACCGACAAGAATATTGTCATTCGTGCTGAACTTCGGTTGCAAGTACACTTTGAACTCTTTGTTATCAAGTGCATACTTCATCTTGTTTGTGATTTCGGCTTCTGTTAAAAGGTTTTGTTTAAATGTTTCATCGTAATCACTGAACAGCTCACCTTTGATATCTTTTGCTCTTGCATGGGCAAGCCCTGCCTTTACCATTATATCTTCAAAATCAGTTTCTCCTTGTTCGATATGATAACGACCGATTTTGAAAATAGCACCGTAACCCACCATTTCAGGAAGCTTATCAGCAACATAGTCATCTACAAAGCTCTCTAAAAACCTTATATCATCTAAAAAGCCGTCCCCAGCAAATATAGCAAATTTATCATCATTAATTCTTGCCGTCACCAAGCTCGGCTCATTAAAACTCTCAAAGAAAGTTCTAACTGCTTTCAAAACTTTGTCGCCCATGTCTCGCCCAAATATTTCGTTAATAGCCTTAAAGTTATTTATATCTAACAGCATGATGGAATATTTTTTGTTTTCGTTCTGGCTTAATATGTCTGTTACATCTATTTTTAGTTTTGCCAAATTCGGTAAGCCTGTTAAAGCGTCAAAATAAACAGTTTTCACTAATTTCTTTTTAGCGCTTAAATTGGCAAAGGTAATATAAAACACCATAGCAATTACTGTCCAATAAACTACACTACTTACTCTTTTAAACAGTTCTACCGCCGAGGTGAGAGTAGCGTTTATTCCCTCAACCTCAACATTCATTGCAAGCGCCCATTCGGTGTTTTGTATAGGAAAATATACCATAACTTTAGGTGTGCCATAATAATCATAGTAAAAGCCACCGCTTGTTCCTGCAATGATTTCAGCCTGTGCTTTTGCAACATTTTCCATTCCCATTTCCGAGATATCGCCATCGGGGATAAAAGAAGTGCCTACATGATTTTCGCTTGTGGAAAACACAAGACTCAGCTCATGGTTTACAATAAAAACATCGCCGGTTCCTTCGGTGCTTAATTCTAACGATTTTAAAAAATCATTCAAATACGCTTCGCTATACAAAACAGCAATCACTTCATCGTCTACTATCACGGGAACAGCAAAGTCAAAAGCCATCTCATCTGCTTCAAAAGATACTTGTGGCTCGGTTACGACAAATTCATTATTCAGAGCATGGTTGTAAGTCACACTATCGGAGAAGTCATGATAATCACCCTCCAGAGAATAACCGTTTCCTTCAGGGTCAATGTAGTACAGTGCATCAAATTCCTTGGATTGTGACTGGCTTTCAAGGTACACGCCAATTTCATCGAATGTAATATTATTTCTTTCAATATGTTCAGCAAGTAGCGATAAATCATCTTCGCTTTCGTATAAGGTTTCTTCAAGTAAAATCTCCAACTGTACTCCAATTTGGTTCATCTCGCTAAGCGTTGCAGATATAACAGCTTTATCCATATTTGATTTAGCAAAATTGGTTATCAACCCTATAAATACAATAGATAAGAAAACGACTACGGAAACAATATTTATTGAGCTGAATTTTTTGAAAAACATTGGTATCCCTCCGACAAATTTTTGTCTATATATTAAACGCAGTAAATTAATTTCAAATCAAATAATCATCGCTTTATTATAAAAGCAAGTAAATCCATGAATTTACTTGCTTATCAAAAGTTAATATTATCCAATTATTGTATCAAAAATTGTCGAAAAAGTCAATATTAAGTTATACAATTAAATTGCATAAATAGGTGAAAAATTATATGAAAGTTTCTGTTATGAAACAAAATATTTCCTACATTTTATTCATCCATTTTTTGTAGTTTTATTCTAGTATTTTACACCCGACCAGTACACATTATTCTCGATTTCGGCAATTTCGGGAAGTTTTACGTCCTCTAGTGCCCACTTTTTAAACTCGTGAAAACCAGTTCGGTCGACAATATAACCGATGTGCTCCTTCCCACCAGGGGCGGTTAAGTCGATATGTTCTTTGACATATTTATAGGTGTTTGTGATAATTTTCACTATGCTATCTTCGTCAATCCACTTGGCAAAATCTTCACCCAAGCGTGGATTTTTTTTGCCTGTTCTGCCCATCAAAGTCAGGCGATAATATTTTTCGTCCGAGCGTGTCCATGCCATATTTGGACAGGCAAGAACACATTCTCCGCAACCTATGCACTTTTTCATATTGTGTGCAGGGCGATAATTTTCCATCTCGATTGCAGTGACGGATTTTCTTCGACATGCCTTTTCACAAGCACCACAACTGACACATCTATCTGCTTCAAATTGAGGTCTAGTCATGCCCATAATTCCGAAATCGTGCATACGAACTTTAGCGCAATCATTCGGGCAACCTGTGAGCGCAACTTTGAAGTGGTAGTCATGCGGAAAAATTGCTTTTTCGATTTTTTTAGCAAAATTTGTTGTATTATAGCAGGCGTAAGGACAGACCTTGTTGCCAATACAAGCAGAAATATTTCGAGTGCCAGCCGAGGTGTAGCCTTTGTTTTTTTCGTCTTGGTTTATGTCGTTTAATTCAATAATATTTTGCAAAAGTTCGTTAACTTTTGGCATATCCTCGTATTTTATGCCAAGAATTTCAAAGCCCTGCCTGACTGTAATATGAACAGTTCCGTCTCCATAAGTGTCGGCTATATGCTGAATTTCACCTAAAAGTGAGGCTTTTAAATGTCCACCAGGGACACGAATTCTAGAAGCTGTCACGCCACGAACTTTACTTACTCTGAAGGCGTTTTTCTTTAATTTTTTTGTGTTTAAATCTAACATTTTTTCACCCCTCCTTAGTCGATTAATGTGCGACCGACTGTGTAATTAAACACTGGCCCGTCCACGCAAATATACACGTCGTTTACTCTACAATGACCACATTTTCCAAGTCCACAACACATTTTTCTCTCCTGAGAAATCCAAATATTTTCCTCTTTAAATCCGAATTTGATTAAATCCAAAACAGCAAATTTCATCATCATAGGAGGGCCAACAACTATGGCTTTCGCAGTGGAAAAATCGTTAATTTTAAGTTCCGTAATGAATTTTGTTACCAATCCAACTCGGATGATTTCGCATTCTTCACCACAGTCTATAGTTAAAATCGTGTTCATTTTTTTACGCCATATTTCAAAGTCATCTTTGAATAAAATATCATTAGAAGTCTTAAATCCTGCAATTAAATTCATTGATTTAACTTCATCTGGATGATTTGCAAAATACTCAATCACACCACGGACTGGGGATACTCCTGTGCCACCTGCGACGACGACAAGTTCGCCATTTTTATACAAATCAACATCAAAACCATTGCCGTAAGGGCCTCTCAAAAACAGGCTGTCACCTTTCATATTTTCGAAAATTTCGTTTGTGACTTTGCCCACTCGCCTGATTGTAAGATCTACGAAATTTTCACCAATTCCACTCACAGATATAGGAGATTCGCCATATTTGGGTATGGAAACTTCAAAAAACTGACCAGGTTTAACTTCGCCAACATATTCCATGCGGAAAGTAAATTCAATTTCCGTATGCTTAATAATATCTAAAATTTTAGATGAAAAAGGTATGTATTCGTTGTTCATTTTAAAGCCTCCTATATTTGATTTAGCTTGTTAATTGAGTTTGCAAAGGAGATATATTCAGGGCAAATATCATCGCAACGACCACAACCAACGCACATTTGATGAGAAAATTTCTTGCCATAATCTGAAACTTTATGCAAAACCTTGTATCTCATTCTCTCAGACTTTTTGCACCTAAATGTGTGTCCACCAGCCATGTCCGCAAAGCCATCAACCATACACGAAGCGTGGACACGGCGACGCTCGCCGACTTTGCCGTTTTCTTTGTAATAAATATCTTGCATGGTGTAGCAAGTGCATGTTGGACAGGCAAAATTGCAACGACCGCAGGCTATACATCTCATGTCATATTCATCCCAAATCGGGTGAGTGCAGATGTTTTCGGGAAGTTTTTTTGGTATGCTTACTTTGGTTTCGTTTTCAGTTACAAAATCGGCTGTAAAATCCGTTTTTTCGAGATTTAAAACATTTAGACTTTCATCCTTAAAGTCAATTTCAAAACCATCTTTTTTTAAGTTAATCGCAACATCATAATCATCCGATTTATTCGTTCCCATGCTCACACAGAAGCAATTTTCAAAGGAATTTTCACAGCCAATTAGGACAAATTTCGCCCCTTTTCGTACCCTGTCGTAATAGTAATCGACAGCGCCGTTTTTGTAATACATATTGTCGAGGCGTTTTAGTGCGTGAAGGTCGCAACTTCTCAAAAAAATCAGCACATCTTTCTGAGGTGGGGCACTTTCGGTGACTTCATTTTCCGTGAAATAAAAGAGCCTTTCTGAATTTTTCAGCAAAACTTCCTTGAATGAAAATTCAGACTTTTTGTCAAACACAATTTCCTCTGCACTGTCGATTTTTCCGTAACGAACACAGTCGGTGTCGGAATAAATCCCTTTGCCTACATAGTTTTTAGGGGCGTATACGTCGTATTTCTTCTTCCACTCTGCAATGATAGCGCTCAAGTCATTTGCTTTGATTTCCATAAAATACCTCTTTTCTATTTAAATCGGGTTTAACTTACTACCTTCCCTTTATTATAATACAAATGTGTAAAATATTCCGTTGTCTAAACAACAAATTTAAGATTTATTGAAAATAATTATAAAAAAATTGCCTAAGTATTAAACTTAAGCAATTTTTTATATTTTAGCCTTCTTTTACGCCATTAGGAACAGAAACTTTTTTATTAAATGCAGAGTAGATAACCATAACTGCTGTGATAGCCACAAGGACAATTGTAAG